>DIKW01000038.1 GCA_002424705.1 Geobacter sp. UBA5608 | reverse complement strand
ATGGAGGTGGTGGACCCCACCGCCACCGGCTCCACCATCTTCACCGTCACCGAAAACGGCTACGGCAAGCGTACCGATCTGGATGAATACCGCGGCCAGAGCCGGGGCGGCAAGGGTCTGATCACCATCAAGACCAGCGAGCGCAACGGCATGGTGGTGGATGTGATGCAGGTGGCCGACGATAACGAACTGATGGTGATCACCGACCAGGGCAAGATCCTGCGGGTGCCGGTCTCCGGCTTCTCGGTCATCGGTCGCAACACCCAAGGGGTGCGGCTGATGGTCACCGAGGACCAGGAAAAGATCGTGGCGGTGGCCAAACTGGCTGAAAGCGATGACGATGTCGAAGAGGGGAGCGAGGAGCAGGAGTAACGCCCCACGATCATGCCCAGAGTTGTCAGCTTTGATAGTTCCCACCGGGAGCGCCGTCGCATCGTGCGTCTGCTGGATTTCCTGAAACGGGACAGCCTGACCCGTGATCAACTGGAACGGATCGGCCGCCGTCTGCAGAAGGCCGGCCGACGCGCCTTGCCGCCCCTGGTGCGGCGGCTGTGGCATGAACAGGACCGGGAGCAGCTCTACCGTTACACCTGCATGCTGGACTTCTTCGACGCCGCTACTTGGCTGGACCAGCTGGTGGCGCTGACCCTCAAGCGACGTGACCTGGGGGATGAAGACCGGATTCCCCTGCTGGAGATCCTGCAGGACTACGGGGTGGATGTCTCCTCCCCGCCCTTTGCCCGGGCAGACCTGACCAGCGGCACGCTGAACAGCTTCCTGGATACCTGCCTCAGCGAGGGGGCCTGGGGTCTGGTCCGTTTCATGGACCGCTTTCTGGACGCAGACGAGGTGCTGCGCAGTCAACTGATCCGTCGGCTGGGCAGCCGTGCCGACCATGGCCCCCAGGCGGCAGCCCTGTTACGGATGCTGGCCTACTTCGAGTACGCTGAGGTGGCCGGACTGGCGGTTGAGACGCTGGGTAGCCTGCGTCACGGCTGTGCCCTGACGGTGCTGCAGCAGCTGCAGTTTCTGGTGGTGGAGGGGCTTGAAGAACGGATTGAGCGCAGTATCCGTCGGCTGGGTTTCCTCGGTATCCGGGACGCAGAACCGCTGCCGGCGGTCTTCGCGGCCGGCTGCGAGCTGATCACCGCCCAATCGTCGCCGGTTGACTGCTACGGGGTGCGGACGATCTGGTTTTCCTGGAAACTGCCAGACGACAGCCTGGCGGCGCTGGTGCTGCAGCTTGGCGACGGTGAGGGGGTGCTGCACGCTATGCAGACCCGCTTCCAGAGCCAGAAGGAACATGACGACTACCTGGATGAGGTCAATGCCGAGGAGGGGATGTTCCCGGTGGGGCTGCCCTACCTGGTGAACCTGCTCAAGGATGCCACGCAGCAAAGTATTGAGCAGAACTTCTATCTGCCGCCGGATCTGTATGCCGGCCGGCACCTGCTGGGTGCGGTTGATCTGCGCCCGGAACAGTATCTGCCCAGTTTTGAGGCTGAACTGCTGGACGGGCTGGTGGAGCGGTTGGCCTCTCACCTGGCCGAGAGTGAAAAGCTGCTGGAAGAGCCGTTTTTTGAGGGCTGGATCTATTCCGACCCGCTGGTCTATGAACTGGCCGAAGCACTCGGCAGCGACGGTGAACCGCTGCTCAAACGTGCGCCTGACCAGCAAGAACCGTTTCTGGAGCGATTTTGCAACGAACTGGTCGAGCCGAACAAACTGGGTCTGCTACGACGGCTGCTGCTGTCCGCCGACCTGATGCAGCAGTGCGGTGCAGCTCCGGAGCTGGTGCAACGGGTGCTGGCCGTCTCTTTAAGCCTGGTCGGTGCGCCACTGCCGCTGATGCGTCACCCTTTTGTTCGCCGTTTGGCCCTGGACAGCATCGAGCTGGCCCGCCAGTCCCTTGATGAGGGCTTTGATCCGCGCCGGCAACAGCAGTTTGATGACGAGGAGTGGGAATGAAGATCGCGGTGATCGGTGCAGGCAGTTGGGGTACGGCCTTGGCGCAGGTGCTGTCCGGCAACGGCCACGAGGTCTGTCTGTGGGCCTATGAGTCGGAGCTGGTGGCCGGCATGCAGGCCAATCGGGTCAACCACCTCTTTTTGCCCGGTGTGGCGCTGCACCCGGCCTTAAGCTTCACCAACGATCTCTCAACGGCGGTGACCGGTTGCGAACTGGTGCTGCTGGTGACGCCGACCCAGGTCATGCGTGGCATCCTGGGGCAGCTGGCGCCTGCCCTGAAGCCGAAATGCCTGCTGGTGAACGCCTCCAAAGGGATTGAACTGGAGACTCTCAGCACGGTCTCGCAGATAGTTGCCCAGGTGCTGGGCGAACCGGCCCTGCAGTATTACGTGGCCCTGTCCGGCCCCACCTTTGCCAAGGAGGTGGCCGCCAACCTGCCGTCGCTGATTGTGGCCGGCTCCCACAACCAGGCTGCAGCACAGACCGTGCAGGCCGTCTTCAGCAACAACGTCTTCCGGGTTTACTCCAGCGATGACCCGGTGGGAGTGGAGCTGGGGGGGGCGGTCAAGAACGTGATCGCCATCGGCGCCGGCATCGCCGACGGGCTGGGCTTTGGCCACAATACCCGGGCCGCACTGATCACCCGCGGCCTGGCCGAGATGCGCCGCTTGGGACGGGCGCTGGGGGCCCAGGATGGCACCTTTGCCGGCCTGGCAGGCATGGGCGACCTGGTGCTGACCTGCACCGGCGATCTGTCCCGCAACCGTACCGTCGGCATGAAGCTGGGCCAGGGTCAGAAGCTGACCGACATCCTGGCAGAGATGCGGATGGTGGCCGAAGGGGTCAAGAGCGCCGCATCGGTCAATGCCCTGGCAGATCGCTTGGGTGTCGAGATGCCGATCACTGCCAAGGTTTACGAGATCCTGCACTGCGACAAGCCGGCTCGGCAGGCGGTGCTGGAGCTGATGTCGCGCGATCTGAAGGCCGAGCAGGCCTGATCGGCACGGGTAACAGACCGTTCTGCTGCCTGCCGTGCCTTGCAGGTCAGCTGGCGCGGTTCAATGCCGCTGTCCCGCAACAGGTCAAGCACGGTCCAGATAGCTCCTGCTGTAACGATTACCCCACCCAATACCACGATTGCCTCGACCATAGCCCACCTCCTGAATGTCTGATCCCAGCCTAGCAGAGATGCCTGACAGGAAATGTCAGATTGATCGGGCTGGCTCAGATAATCATTTTTCTCTTGCAATCGGCATGAGGTGGTGTTAATAGAATTGTTCCTTGCCCAGGTGGTGGAATTGGTAGACACGCAAGATTCAGGTTCTTGTGCTCGCAAGGGTGTGCTGGTTCGAGTCCAGTCCTGGGCACCAATCAAGAAGACAAAGCCTTCGAAGAGACCTTCGAAGGCTTTTCTTTTATCCGTAAAGGTGC
>DIKW01000088.1:9918-11683 GCA_002424705.1 Geobacter sp. UBA5608 | reverse complement strand
GGGTCTTCAATCCCTATCTCGAGCGTTTGACCGGCATCAGCCAGGAGGCGGCCTACGGCAAGCCGTGTCATGGACTTTTTCCTCAGTTGCCCTGTGGCGAATATGCTCAGCGGCAACCACAACAGGGTGAGTTCAGTTACCGCGCCGCCTCGGCCGATCCGCTCATAATCGGCTATACCACGGTTCCTCTGCTTGATGCGCAGGGGGAGCCGTCAGCGATGATCGTCACCCTGCGCAACCTGACCAAGAGCAAACAGCTGGAACTGGCCCTCAAGCGGCAGGACCGTCTGGCAGCCCTGGGGGAGCTTTCGGCCCGCATGGCCCACGAGATACGCAATCCGTTGGCCGCCATCAGCGGCTCGGTACAACTCCTGGCCGGACATGGTTGTCTGCGTGAACATGAATCACGCCTACTGGCGATCGTTACCCGTGAATCAGAACGTCTGAACGGTTTGATCACCGACTTTCTGGCCTATGCCCGACCCGCAGTGCCGCGTTTTGAACAGTTCAGGCTGGCTGATCTGATGGATGACCTGGTGACGCTGTTGTCGGCAGATGTACGCTTTGAGAGGGTCACGCTCGACACACAAGTTGCCCCGGAGCTGCTGATCAAGGCTGATCGGGGGCAGTTGCATCAGGTGATGCTGAACCTGTTGCAGAATGGCGCTGAGGCCATGCCGCAGGGCGGTGTGCTGTCGCTGGCTGCCACGCGGCAGGACGGACAGGATGACGCCGGACAACGGATTGCCCTGGTGGGCATTTCGGTTAGTGACCAGGGCTGCGGATTGGATGAAGAGACCTGTCGCCACCTGTTTGAACCGTTCTGGACCACGAAGCCGAACGGCACCGGCCTTGGGCTGGCAACGGTCTACCGGATCGTGGAGACCCATGGCGGCACCATTCAGGCCCAGGCGCGTGAGGGGGGCGGGACGGTCTTTACCATTCTGCTGCCGATGGTGGAGGAGAGCGCATGAAGACCAGAATTCTGGTGGTTGATGACGAACTCAGTATGCGGGAGTTCATCTCGATCCTGTTGGAGCGGGAAGGCTATGAGGTTCTGACCGCAGCGGACGCCTCCACGGCCCTTGAACGTCTGGCTGCCTCGGCCATCGATCTGGTTATCTCCGATGTGCAGATGCCCGGTCTGAATGGCCTTGAGCTGTTGGCACGGATTCGTGAAACCAGTCCCGAGACAGCAGTGTTGCTGATAACTGCCTATTCGACTGCTGAGCAGGCGGTTGAGGCGATGAAGCTGGGGGCTTACGATTACCTGGCCAAGCCGTTCAAGGTAGAAGAGATCAAGGTGCTGGTACACAATGCCCTTGAAAAGCGTGATCTGAAACGTGAAAATGTCATGCTGCGGGAGAAGGCCAAGGTCTGTGCTGGATTTGGCAATCTGATCGGCACCTCGCCGCGCATGCGGGAGTTGTTTGCCCTGTTATCCAAGGTTGCCGACAGCGCCAGTACGGTGCTGATCCTCGGCGAGAGCGGTACCGGCAAGGAGTTGGCCGCCCGGGCGGTCCATGACAACAGTCCCCGTAAAACCAAACCTTTTGTGGCGGTCAATTGTGGCGCCATACCGGAAACCTTGATCGAGAGCGAGCTGTTTGGCCATGCCAAAGGCGCCTTTACCGGCGCAGTTGGCGAGCGTGCCGGCCTGTTTGAACAGGCTCAAGGCGGCACACTCTTTCTGGACGAGATCGGCGAGCTGCCGCTGGCGATGCAGACCAGGCTGTTGCGGGTTTTGCAGGAACGGGAAGTGCGC
>DIKW01000088.1:0-9883 GCA_002424705.1 Geobacter sp. UBA5608 | reverse complement strand
CGTGACCTGGCCGAACAGGTCAAGGAGGGCAGTTTCCGCGAGGACCTCTACTACCGGATCAACGTGGTACAGGTTACCATGCCGCCGCTGCGGGAGCGGATTGAAGATATCCCGCTCTTGATCGAGCACCTTGCCACCAAGCATGGATTGATCACGGCCGGCAGCGGTATCATCACCAGTGAGGCGCTGAAGTGCCTGATGAACTATCAGTTTCCGGGCAATGTGCGGGAACTGGAAAACATTGTCGAACGCAGCCTGGTCTTAAGCAAGGACAAGATCACCCTTGAAGGCCTGCCGGCACATGTCAGAGGCAGTGCCAAACGTTTCGATCTACACTCCCCGGTTGCCATCCCCGATGAGGGGATTGCCCTAGAGCCGGCCCTTGAACAGCTGGAAAAACAGTATCTGCTCAAGGCGCTCGAAAAATCCAGCGGGGTCAAAAAGAAGGCTGCCGAACTGCTGGGTATGTCGTTCCGCTCGTTCCGTTACAAGCTGGCTAAATATGAACTGGCCACTGAGGCGGACGAGCCGTGACCAGTTTGTGTGTGTTTTAAGCGTTGGCCGTGGTATACCATGCGCTCCCAATGAGCTGTTTGTCCGGAGAAAAAATATATGAAATCAGCTGTTTTTAGTCCTGTGTCGCTGCTGGTGACCGGCGGCGCCGGGTTCATCGGCTCCAACTTTATTCATCGCTTTTTGGTCCATAACCCTGCCTGCCGTCTGGTCAACCTTGATCTGCTGACCTATGCCGGCAATCTCAAAAGCCTGACTACGGTTGAGGATAATCCCAACTACCGTTTTGTCAGAGGAGATATTGCCGATGCCGCCCTGGTGGCCTCGATCCTGACGGAAGAAAAGGTCGATGCCGTGGTGCATTTTGCGGCCGAGTCCCATGTGGATCGTTCGATCAGCGGGCCGGAGATCTTTGTGCGCACCAACGTGCTGGGCACCCAGGTGCTGTTGGAGGAGAGCCGCAAGCATTGGCAGTCCGGTATGGTCAAGGATTTCCGCTTTTACCAGATCTCCACCGACGAGGTCTACGGCAGTCTCGGGGTGAGCGGCTATTTTACCGAGCAAACTCCGCTGGCCGCCAATTCGCCCTACTCGGCCAGTAAGGCCGGGGCTGACCTGCTGGTGCGGGCCTATCATGAAACCTTCGGCATGCCGACCCTGATCACCCGCTGTTCCAACAACTACGGTCCCTATCACTTCCCGGAAAAGCTGATTCCGTTATTGATCGCCAACATCATCGCCAACAAGCCGCTGCCGGTCTACGGTGACGGTAAAAATGTGCGGGACTGGCTGCATGTCCAGGATCACGCCGCAGCCATCGAGTGTGTGTTGAAGGGAGCGCAGCCCGGTTCGGTCTACAACATCGGCGGCAACAACGAATGGCAGAACATCGCCATCGTCCAGCTGGTCTGTGACCTGCTGGACAGTCGCCTGGGGCGTGAGCCGGGCAGCAACCGGCAGCTGATCACCTTCGTCAAGGACCGCCCCGGTCATGACCGGCGCTACGCCATCGATGCCTCGAAGCTGAAAACGGACCTGGGCTGGTCCCCGAGCTATACCTTTGAGACCGGCATTGCCGAGACCATCGACTGGTACCTGGCACACCAGGAATGGGTGGCCGAGGTGACCAGCGGCAGCTACCGCGATTACTACCAACAGCAGTACGGAGGTGTCCTATGATCCTGGTGGTGGGCGCCAAGGGGATGTTGGGGGCCGATCTGCTGTCGCTGTTGGGTGAACGGGGACGGGGGGTGGACCTGCCGGAGATCGATATCACCGATCTTGTGTCGGTGCAGCGGGTGCTGACTGTCCTCAAGCCGGCGGTGGTGGTGAACTGCGCCGCCTACACCGATGTGGATGGCTGCGAGAGCAACAGCGATACCGCCATGCAGGTCAATGCCGAAGGGGTGGCCTTCCTGGCCATGATCAGCCGCGAGATCGGCGCCAAGCTGGTGCAGGTCAGCTCCGATTACGTCTTTGACGGCAGCAAGGGCAGCCCCTATCGGGAGGATGACCTGCCCCGGCCGCTGAACGTGTATGGTGAATCCAAGCTGGCCGGTGAACTGAATGTGGATGTCAACCCGGATAACCTGGTGGTGCGTACCCAATGGCTGTACGGCCTGCAGGGCAAAAACTTCGTGGAGACCATGCTGCGGTTGGGCCAGGAACAGGACCGGGTGAGTGTGGTGGATGATCAGATCGGGGCCCCCACCTGGAGCGTTGACCTGGCCAAGGGGATCATCGCCTTGATCGATGCTGACTGTCGTGGTACCTACCATGTGGCCAACAGCGGCTCCACCTCCTGGAACGGTTTTGCCCAGGCTATCTTTGCCGGGGCCGGCCTGACGGTGCAGGTGGAAGCGATGACCACCGAGCAGTTGAACCGACCAGCCCGACGTCCGTTGCGTTCTACCCTGGATTGCAGCAAGCTTGCTGCTGACACCGGGGTGACGCTGCAGCCCTGGCAGGATGCCCTTACCCAGTACCTGACTCTGCGAAGCAAGGAGGCGTGATCAGATGGCGTTAGAGCAAGGAGAGCGTCCCTGGGGTACCTACACGGTGCTGGAGGAGAACAGCAGCTACAAGATCAAGCGGATCGAGGTGCAGCCCGGTAAACGGCTGTCGCTGCAGAAGCACCATCATCGCAGCGAACACTGGATCGTGGTCTCCGGCACCGCCCGGGTGACCTGCGGTGAACGTGAGTTTGTGGTTAATGTCAATGAATCGACCTTCATACCGATCGGTGAGCAGCACCGCCTTGAAAATCCGGGTAAGATCCCGCTGGTGATCATCGAGGTACAGAGCGGTGAGTACCTGGGCGAGGACGACATCATCCGTTTTCAGGATGATTATCAGCGTACTGCCTGATCAAGGGAGCAGCATTATGTATGTCGTCATCCTGGCTGGAGGTTCCGGCACCCGTTTTTGGCCTGTTTCCCGTATCGCCCGTCCTAAGCAGCTGATCTCCGTGGTGGATGGACCTACCATGCTGCAGCGGACCGTGGAGCGGGTCGTGCCCCTCAAGCCCAAGCGGATTCTGGTGATCACCAACCGTCTACAGGCCGATGAGACCGAATGCCAGCTGGCCGGTTACCGGCGACAGGTTCCCATCGACATCATCGCAGAACCGGTTGGGCGTAACACCGCACCGGCCATCGGTCTGGCCGCTGCCCTGATCGCCGCCCGTGATCCCCAGGCGGTGATGGCGGTATTGCCGGCGGATCATTTCATACGTGATGAGGCTGGTCTGCGTGACTGCCTGCAGACCGCTGCCCAGGCCGCCCGCAACGGTTATCTGGTCACCCTGGGCATCGTGCCGACCCGGCCGGAAACTGGCTACGGCTACATCGAGGCTGACATGGCCCTGCGTGGCTCAGGGCCGTTTCCGGTGCTGCGTTTCGTGGAAAAACCTCCACTGGAGCAGGCCGTGCGCTATCTGGAGTCCCACACTTTTCTCTGGAATAGCGGCATATTTGTCTGGCGGGCCGACGTGATCCTGGAGGAGCTTGCCAGCCATATGCCGGAACTGGCAGCCCAACTGGAGACGTTGCAGTTCGGCGGTGATGTCTGGGATGTTGCCGACCTGGAACCGCAGATTGCAGCGGTGTATGCTCGGGTGGCTTCCGAGTCCATCGATTACGGGGTAATGGAGCACTCGCAGCGGGTGCAACTGGTGCCAGCCGACATCGGCTGGAGCGATGTCGGCAGCTGGTCGGCCCTGCCCGACCTGCTGGAGGCAGATCAGAACGGCAACGTGACCACCAACAGCGCGGCCCATATCGCGGTGGAGAGCAGCGGCTGTATCGTTTCGGGGCATGGTGGTCTGGTGGCCACGATCGGCGTCAACGACCTGGTGGTGGTCAGCGCCGGTGATGCCCTGCTGGTCTGTCCGAAAGAGCGCGCCCAGGATGTGCGCGCCGTGGTCGAGGCATTAAAACTTCAGGGGCTGGACCGCTACTTGTAGTCGGTCTAAAGAGGGGGCGCTGTGCCCCCTTTGGTTGGAGTAGCTTGTCAACTTTTTGGTGCGGTGGGGGTTAACAATGCCGGTTACGGTGATTCAAGAGAGACTGGATGAGATTCGAGACAAGGGGTTGCTGCGCTCTCTGCGGCAGATCGCGGGCGTCGGTCCCCGCGTTGTGGTGGAGGGGCGTGATTGTCTGCTGCTCTGTTCCAACAACTACCTGGGGCTGGCGGACCGGCTTGCGTTGAAGCAGGCAGCAGCCGAGGCCGCCGTTCGATATGGCAGCTCCAGTGGTGCCTCGCGGCTGGTATCGGGCAGTCTGGCCCTGCATGACGAACTGGAGGCCGCTGTGGCCGCCTGGAAGGGGACCGATACGGCCCTGGTTTTTAACAGCGGCTATGCCGCCAACACCGGCATCATTGCCGCCCTGGCGGGACGCGGTGATATTATCTTCTCCGACCGGCTCAACCATGCCAGCATCATCGACGGGGCGCTCCTGTCAGGGGCCAGACTGGTGCGCTATGCGCACAATGACACCGCTGATCTGGCCAGGTTGCTGGGGCAGCACCAAACCAATGGTCTGCGTCTGATCGTCAGTGATGGCGTCTTCAGCATGGATGGCGACCTTGCTCCGCTGCGGGAATTGTCTGTCCTGGCCCGAGAGCACGATGCTCTGCTAATGGTGGATGACGCCCACGGCGGCGGGGTTTTGGGGCCCGAAGGGCGCGGCAGTGCCGCCCAGGCAGGTGTTCAAGACGGGATTCACCTGCAGATGGGCACCTTCGGCAAGGCCTTGGGCAGTTTTGGCGCCTATGTGGCCTGTTCATCACTGCTGCGTGACTACCTGATCAACCGCTCCCGCAGTCTGATCTTTTCAACCTCGCTGCCTCCGGCGGTTCTGGCCGCCTCGCGGGCCGCCATCGATC
The DNA here is from genome assembly GCA_002424705.1 of Geobacter sp. UBA5608. Taxonomy (GTDB): domain Bacteria; phylum Desulfobacterota; class Desulfuromonadia; order Geobacterales; family Pseudopelobacteraceae; genus Trichlorobacter. The sequence continues at coordinate 4,984 of DIKW01000088.1, read as the reverse complement.
TGGTGCGATCAGCCGAGGGCGACCGCTTGCGGCAGCAGTTGGCGGACAACGTGACCCTGTTCCGCAGCCTGTTGCAGCAGGCCGGCTTCACTGTGCCGGACGGCAGCACGCCGATCGTTCCGGTGCTGGTGGGGGACCCGGCCACCACCATGGACTTTTCAACCCGTTTGTTGGAGCAGGGCTTTTTTGTGCAGGGGATTCGTCCCCCCACCGTGCCCCATGGCACCAGCCGGCTGCGCTGCACCATCATGGCCAGCCATAGCCAGGATGAGCTGAGGTCAGCCGCGGCTGCCATCGGCCAGGTTGGGCACCAATTGGGGGTGGTGTAATGTTGTTTCTGGAGACAAAGGCAGGCGGACGTCTCTCGTATCAGCAGCTGGGCAGCGGTCGGCCGCTGCTGTTCATCCACGGCTGGTGCATGTCGGGTCAGGTCTGGCAGCAGCAGCAGGCTCTGGCTGACCAGTACCGGGTGGTGATCGTTGATCTGCGCGGTCATGGATATTCGACGGTGCCGGCTGGCGGCATGCAGGGTTTTGCCGGCTATGGCGCCGATCTGGTCGATCTGATGGAGACCCTGGATCTGCAGCATGTGGTGCTGGTGGGCTGGTCCTTGGGGGCACAGGTGCTGCTTAAGGTCTACGCAAGGGTTGCGTCACGCCTGGCCGGTATGGTTCTGGTGGGGGCTACTCCGCGGTTTACTGCGGCACCGCACTTTCCTTTCGGCCTGCCCCCCAAGGAGGCCGAGGGGATGCGGCTTAAAGTTCGTCGTAACCTGGAGCGCGCACTGGATGGTTTTCAGCGCCAGCTGTTTGTGGCAGGTGAGTTGAACGATCAGCAGTTGGCAGCAGCGGTGAACGCCATCCTGGCCGACGTGCCAGTACCCTCAGTCGAAGCAGCTCTAGATGGCCTTGAGGCGTTGATGACGGCCGAGATGCTGCACGAGGCAGTATCCGTCAGTTGTCCGGCGCTGTTGGTGCATGGAGACCAGGATCCAATCTGCCTGCCCCAGGCCTCAGCCTGGCTGGCTGAACAGATGCCCGCCAGCCGCCGTCTGCTGTATCATGGCTGCGGCCATGCCCCGTTTCTCAGCCGACCGGATCAATTCAACCATGATCTGCGCCAGTTTGTGGAGGGGCTCGATGCACGGCATTGATCGCGGACGGGTCGAGCGCTCCTTTCATCGCGGCGCCGGTCAGTACGACCAGCATACCCCGGTGCAGCAACGGGTGGTTCAGCGTTTGCTGGACCGTCTGTCTGCGGAGCTGCCGAATAGCCCGCAGCGGGTGTTGGATATCGGTTGTGGTACCGGCCACCTGCTGCAGCGCCTGGCACAGCAGTATCCTCAGGCCGGCTTAACCGGTCTCGATCTTGCTTCCAATATGTTGCAGCAGGCCGCCGAACGGCTTGGCACACGCGCCGAGCTGCTGCAGGGCGATGCCGAACGGCTGCCCGCCAAGGACAACAGTTTCGATCTGGTGGTCTCGACATCCACCTTTCAGTGGCTGGAACAGTGTGCTACCTGCTTCGGTGAGGTGCGGCGGGTGCTGGAACCGGGTGGGCTGTTTTGTTTTGCCTTGTTTGGCGACGGAACCCTGCGTGAACTGCACCGTTCCTGGCGTGAGGCGTTACAGCGAAACAATAGGCCAGTCCAGCAGGGGGGGGATGGCACCCACCGTTTCCATACGGTGGATCAGGTCAGGCAGAGTCTGGAACAGCAGGGGTTCGTTGCCGTGGAGGTCATAACGCAGCAGGAGCTGGTCTGGTACCCCGATCTGCCGCAGCTGCTGCAGGCCATCAAGCGGATCGGCGCCGGCACGACCCGTCCCCAGCGCGGGGGCGGGCTGGGATGGCGCCGGGTGCTGCACGACATGGCAACCGTCTACCGTGAACGGTATGGCACCGACCTGGGGGTGCCGGCCAGCTATCAGGTTATCTACGGTGTGGGGAGAAGCTGATCAGGCTGACAGCAGCGAGGAGATCAGCTTGCGGGCCAGGGGATGGATCACGCTGTAGTGCACCTCGACACCATCCCGCTTGCCCTCGATGATCCCCTTGTTCTTCAGCAGGGCCAGATGCTGGGAAACGGTTGCCTGGGGCAGGTTGAGACACTCCCAGATATGTTTGACGTTGCACTCGTTGGTACACAGGCCGGCCACGATCTTCAGACGGATCGGATGGCCCAGTACCTTCAGGATCTCTGCCTCGTTGTTGAAGCTTCTCGTCTTGTCAAAATCCGCCATGGTCAGGTCACTCGCCGTATGAAATTTGGAAAACTATATATAGCAATAGTTTCTTTGTCAATCCATGGTTAGATGGGAATTGATTAAGTTTTGTACAGTTCGCTGCTGCGGTGACAGGCGGCAGCATGGCCAGGTGTCTGTTCCTGTAGAGATGGCGCCTGTTGGCGACAGATCTCCTGGGCATAGGGACAGCGGGGATGAAACCGGCAGCCGGATGACCGGCCGCTTGGTGCGGCCGGTCCCTGCTGCAGCCTGATTGGCGGATGCTGATCGCTTGGGTGCAGCCGGGGGATGGCCGCCAGCAATGCCTCGGTGTAGGGGTGGCGATACCGTCTGAACAGCTCACCGGCTGGGGCCAGTTCCACCAAGGCCCCCAGATACATGACCGCGATCCGGTCGCTCATGTGGCGCAGCACCGCCAGGTCGTGGCTGATGACCACCATGGTCAACCCCTGGTGGTGCTTCAGTTCCAGCAGCAGATTGATGATCTGGGCCTGGATCGAGATATCCAGCGAGGAGACCGGTTCGTCGGCCACGAGGACGGCCGGTTGTGGTGCCAGGGCCCGGGCGATACCGATCCGCTGGCGCTGGCCGCCGGAAAATTCATGGGGAAAGCGGTCGTGCAGCTCAGGAGAGAGTCCGACCTGTTCCATCAGCGCCGTTGTCATCGACCGGCAGTCAGCACGGTTTGCCAGACCGTGGATCAGCAACGGTTCGGCGATGGCGTCGCCGATCCGTAGGCGTGGATTGAGCGATGAAAACGGATCCTGGAAGATCATCTGCACCGACCGGCGAAACCGGCGCTGCTGCTCTTGTTGCAGCTGCTGCAGATCGGTGCCCGTAAAACGGATCGTGCCGCTGTCGGGGGGTAGCAGGCCGGTCAGCAGTTTGGCCAGGGTAGATTTGCCGCAGCCCGATTCTCCGGCGATCCCCAGGGTCTCGCCCGGGGCCAGTGACAGGCTGACCTGGTCCACGGCCTTCAGTACCCGTTTCGGGCCGCTGCGGGGGCCGTCGTCACGCAGGGTAAAACTTTTCGAGACGGCTACTGCTTCCAGGATCGGATCGGTCATAGATATTTCCAGCAGCGGACCTGATGGCCGGTTGTAAGCTCCCGCTGGGCAGGCATGGCCGCGGCACAGGGGGCAAAGGCGTCTGGACAGCGTTCACGAAATGGGCAGCCGGCCAGCTCCAGGGTGAGGTCCGGCGGCTGGCCGGGGATGGTGGTAAGCGGTGCGCCGGGAACGGCGTGTTCCGGCAGTGAGGCCAGCAGACCACTGGTGTAGGGGTGGGCCGGGTTATCCAGCAGTGCTTTGGTTGGTGCCGACTCGACGATTCGGCCGGCATACATCACATGCACCTGATCGGCACGTTGGGCCACAATCCCCAGGTCATGGGTGATCAGCAGCAGTGCCAAGCCCTGTTCACGCTGCAAGCGGTCGATCAGCTCCAGGATCTGTACCTGGATGGTCACATCCAGGGCGGTGGTCGGTTCATCGGCGATCAGCAGTGCCGGTCTGCAGGCCAGTGCCATGGCAATCATCACCCGCTGCCGCTGTCCGCCTGAGAGCTGGTGCGGGTAGTCACGCAGCCGTCGCTCCGGGTCGTTGATTCCCACCAGGCGCAGCAACTGTGCCGCTTCATCCGTCGCTGCCGTGCGGTCAAGCCTCCGGTGAAGCACGAGCGGCTCCATCAGTTGGTCGGCGATCCGCAACACCGGATTCAGCGACGTCATCGGCTCCTGAAAGACCATCGCCATCCGGCTGCCCCGCAGAGAACGCAGTGCTTCTGGTGCCAATCCTACCAGTTCCCGGCCCTCAAGGCGGATCGAGCCGGACACGATGCCGGCGCCGGGGGGCAGCAAGCCCATGATCGAGCGGGCGGTCATACTCTTGCCGGAGCCCGATTCGCCAACCAGGGCCACGGTCTGTCCCTGCTCGATAGAGAGGGTCATCTGCCGCACGGCGTGTACCACTCCGGTTGGGGTGCTGATGCTGGTGGTCAGGTCGTTGAGTTCGAGCAGTGCCATGGGTCGGCAGTGTACCTTGGTGGGCTGCACCTGTCAAATCCTGTCCTTGTATCGTATACGCGCTGTTTGGGGGGTGAAACTGTTTGACAGAGTGACGGCAGTATGGTTCTATCTAACGGTTTTTTACTCACATGAATAAGTTCCTCTTTTTAATCATAGCCATGGTGGCGTTTAGTTATTCTGCACCGGTCTCGGCAGTGGAACGTGACCTGATCCGGGTGGCGATCAGCCGTACTGCGGACAGTGTCACCCTGCAGGGTGACGGTATGCTGGCCTTGCGTGAGACCGGTACTGCGGTGGTGTTGCCCCCTGCGGCCACGGTGAGTGTCGGGCACGGCCAGATCATGCTGGACGGGACCGGATACCGCCGGTTGCGGATCACAGCAGCCGGACCGATCAAGGTCAACACCAAGTCCTATCGCGGCGTACTGGAGCTTTCGGCCTCAAACGGCGTCCTGCTGGTGATCAATGAACTGCCGTTGGAGGAGTATCTGGTGGGGGTGATCAACAGCGAGATATCTTCAACCTGGCCGATGGAGTCGGTCAAGGCCCAGGCAGTGATCGCCCGCACCTATGCGGTGGCCAAACGGATCGAACGGCGTGGATCTCCCTATCAACTCGAGGCTACAGTGATGGATCAGGTGTACTCTGGCAGCGACCTGGAGGACAGCCGTGCCGCACGCGGGGTGCATGAGACTGCCGGCCAGGTGCTGACCTA
>DIKW01000069.1:5138-6250 GCA_002424705.1 Geobacter sp. UBA5608 | reverse complement strand
CCGGGCGATATCGTCTTGTTGGAGGCCGGCAGCGTGGTGCCTGCCGATTGCCGGTTGATAGAGGCCCATGTCCTGCGGGTGCAGGAGTCGCTCCTGACCGGCGAGTCGGAGGCGGTGGAAAAACAGACCGCCCCGCTTGCGGAACCGGATCTGCCGGCCGGTGACCGCCGTAACCTGCTCTACATGGGCACCCTGGTGGCGGCCGGTCGGTCCGAGGCGGTGGTGATCAGCACCGGCATGGCAACCGAATTGGGACGGATCGCCACCCTGCTGCAGCAGGTGGGGCAGGAGTGGACCCCGCTGCAGAAGCGGCTGGACCGTCTGGGCAAGGTGCTGGCGCTGGTCGCCGTTGCCGTGGCAACGGTGATCTTCGCTGTCGGCCTGTTGCGGGGGGAGGCGATCAAGCAGATGCTGATGCTGTCGGTCAGCGTGGCGGTGGCGGCCATCCCCGAGGGGTTGCCGGCGGTGGTCACCATTACCCTGGCCCTGGGTGCCCAGCGGATGCTGCGCCGCCGTGCCCTGATCAGGCGACTGCCCGCCGTGGAGACCCTCGGCTCGGTGACGGTGATCTGCAGCGACAAGACCGGCACCCTGACTGAAAACCGGATGACCGTTACCGAGCTGCTGTCTGCTGCAGCGGCGGTGCACGGCAACAGCGCGGCCAGCGCTGAACAGCAGCAGCTGCTGCTGGCCCTGGGAACCCTCTGCAACGATGCGCAGCTGACGCTCGCCAGTGATGGCCGGCAGGAGGTGCTGGGGGATCCCACCGAAGGGGCGCTGGTGGTTGCGGCAGCGAAAAACGGGCTGTTCCGCCAACAGATGGAGCAGGTACTGCCGCGCATCGCCGAGATCCCCTTTGATTCGGTCAGCAAGCGGATGATTACGGTGCATCGCCTGTCGGAGGGGGCCGGGGCCTTTTTGCCGACGCTGCCCCTGGCGACCGGCGGTACGCTGCTGGCTGCCAAGGGCGCCCTGGACAGTATTCTGCCGATCTGCAGCGGCCTGGTGCTGGAGGGGATGGCAGCACTGAGCGACCAGCATCGGCAGGCCCTGCAGCAGGCGGCCGATCGGTACGCCGGCCAGGGACAGCGGGTGCTGGCGCTGGCGGTACG
>DIKW01000069.1:0-5055 GCA_002424705.1 Geobacter sp. UBA5608 | reverse complement strand
AGGAGGCGGCGGAGGCGGTGGCCCGGTGCCTGACGGCCGGCATCCGGCCGGTGATGATTACCGGGGACCACCCGTTGACCGCCGCGGCCATCGCCCGTCAGGTGGGGATTGATGATGGGCCGGGGGCGCTGACCGGCCAGGAGCTGGACCGGCTGAGCGAGGAGGAGTTCGATGCCGCGGTAGGCCGGGTCTCGGTCTATGCCCGGGTGGCGCCGGAGCACAAGCTTAAAATAGTGGATGCCATCCAGCGTCAGGGTGGGGTGGCGGCCATGACCGGCGACGGGGTCAACGACGCGCCGGCCCTCAAAAAGGCCAATGTGGGGGTGGCCATGGGCAAGGTGGGCACTGATGTGGCCCGTGAGGCTGCCGACATGGTCTTGCTGGATGACAACTTCGCCACCATCGTGGCGGCGGTGGAGGAAGGCCGCACCATCTACGACAATATCCGCAAGTTTGTGATCTTCTCCGTGGCCGGCAATACCGGCAAGATCCTGGCGGTGCTGCTGTTGCCGTTCATCGGCATGTCGATGCCGCTCACGCCGCTGCAGCTGTTGTGGCTCAACCTGCTGACCGACGGTCTGCTGGGGTTGGGCATGGGGGTTGAACGGCCGGAGCCGGATGTGATGCAGCGGCCGCCGATCCGTTCCGACAGCCAGATATTCGACCGCTCAGCGCTGCAGTACGTGCTGGTTACCGGCGGTCTGATCGGTGGCTCCTGTATGGCGGTGGCCTGGTTGACCTGGCTTTCCGGCGGCCCCTGGCAGACCGCGCTGTTTGTCTCGCTTGCCCTGGCCCAGGTGGCCCAGGCCATGGCGTTGCGTTCCTTCAGGAACTCCTTCGTCAGTATGGGCCTGTTCACTAATCCCTGGTTGCTGATGATGGCGGCCAGCGTACTGTTGTTGCAGGCCGCAGCAGTCTATCTCCCGCCCTTGCAGGGGTTCTTCAGTACACTAGCCCTGACCGGCAACCTGGTGTGGCTGGTGCTGCTACCGGCAGTGGCGGTGTTTGTATTGCTGGAACTGGAAAAGTGGGGCCGGCGCAGGCGGGAACGGCATGCTGTGTGAGTTGAGCTGGAGCGGGCGCCCTGCAGGGCGCCCGTTTTTTTTTTATCGTAATAGTCTAGTTGGGCAGCGCCGGCAGCTCGATGCCGGCCATCTTCTGCACCATCCGCACCACCTGACAGCTGTAGCCGAATTCGTTATCGTACCAGACGTAGAGCACGCAGCGGTTGCCCTGCACGATGGTGGCCAGGGAATCGACCACCCCGGCTGCCCGCGAACCGACAAAGTCGCTGGAGACCACCTCGGGCGAAACCACATACTCGATCTGGTTCTGCAGCGGCGAATTGAGCGAGCAGTCCCGCAGATACTGGTTCAGCTCCTTGACGCTGGTTTCCTGTCCCAGTCCCAGGTTGAGGATCGCCAGCGAGACGTTGGGGGTCGGCACCCGGATGGCGTTGCCGGTCAGCTTGCCGGACAGTTCCGGAATGACCTTGGCCACCGCCTTGGCGGCGCCGGTCTCGGTGATCACCATGTTCAGCGCCGCACTGCGGCCCCGGCGGGAACCCTTGTGGTAGTTGTCGATCAGGTTCTGGTCGTTGGTGTAGGAGTGACAGGTCTCCACATGGCCATGCTGGATCCCGAAGCGATCGTAGACCGCCTTCAGCACCGGCACAATGGCGTTGGTGGTGCAGCTGGCTGCTGAGAAGATGGTCTCATTGGCGGTGATCAGTTCGTTGTTGACCCCGGCCACCACGTTGGGGATATCGCCCTTGCCCGGTGCGGTCAGGATCACCTTGGCGACCCCTTTTGCCTGCAGGTGGCGCGAGAGCCCTTCGCGGTCGCGCCATTTGCCGGTGTTGTCGATCAGGATGGCGTTGTTGATACCGTAGGTGGTGTAATCCACCTGGTCCGGGGCATCGGCATAGATGATCCGGATCATGTTGCCGTTGGCGATGATGGCGTTTTCCTCTTCGTCCACGGTGATGATGCCGTTGAACTGGCCATGGATCGAATCGCGCCGCAGCAGGCTGGCCCGTTTCATCAGGTCGTCGGCGCTGCCCTTACGTACCACGGCAGCCCGCAGCCGCAGCTTGTCGCCGCTGCCTGATTTTTCAACCAGCAGCCGGGCCAGCAGCCGGCCGATCCGGCCAAAGCCGTACAGCACGATATCCTGGGGTTCGCTGATGATCGCCTGGCGGCCGGTGTTGATGCCGGCCAGCTCGCTGCGCAGGTAGTCGCTGACCGAGCTGAAGGCGGTCTGGTTCTGGAAGCCGACCGCCAGCTTACCGATGTCGATCCGGGCCGGAGCCAGGTCCAGCTGACAGAGCGCCTCCACCACCGGCAGGGTCTTGTGGGCGGAGAGCTCGGCGTCGATAATCAGGCGGGCGAAACGGTGGGCCTTGAGGATATCGATGGTGGTGCTGTGAACCACGGAGCGGCCGTAGACCGTGCAGACGATGTTCCGTTCACGGTAGAGCTGGCCCAAAAGCGGCAGCATCTGCTCGGCAGCCTCTTCCAGACCTTGCCATTCCTTGAGATGGGTTTCCTGTTTGTTCTTCATGGTTATTCCCCCTCCAGATGTTAGGCTGCTACATTTCACGATTAGCCGAGGCCTGTCAAGGGGCGCATCTACTTTTTTATATTATTTGCTTGCTATTCGCTGAAAGATCCAATAAAGTCACAAAATTGTTTTCGCCTCATTTCTTCGCTGCCCGACCCCCTTCTGCATCCCGGTTACGTTCCCGATTTGTGCAGCACCGCGTTTGGTTTGCGACGAAGTGGTACCCATCGATGTTGTATCGAGATCGGTACCTGAGTACTGCCGGCCATCCGTGGTGGTGTCGCTACCCCTTTCCGGGACAGTGGTTGTCCCGACGCGCCCATTCACACACCCTCTAACTCGATTTGGCACACCGGAGAGCGACCCGGCAGGTTTCCGCTCGCGCCGAATCAGGAGAATTTCATGCTGTTTACTGAACTCAATCTGCACCCGTCCATCCAGAAGGCGATTACCGCCTGCGGTTACACCGAGGTCACCCCGATCCAGGCCGAGGCCATTCCGTTGGCCCAGGCCGGCCGCGACCTGATCGCCTCGGCTCAGACCGGCACCGGCAAGACCGCCGCCTTTATCCTGCCGGCCCTGGAGCGCCTGGCCAAGCCCGGTCCTGCCGGTCATGGCCCCCGGGTGCTGGTGCTGACCCCGACCCGCGAACTGGCCGTACAGGTGGCCGATTCCGTGGCCCGCTATGGCCGCATGCTCCGTTTCCGTTACGGCACCATCATGGGTGGCGTACCCTATCCTGAGCAGTTGCGGATGCTGCGTCAGCCGGTGGACCTGATCGTGGCCACCCCGGGACGCCTGATCGATCACCTGGAGCGGGGACGGCTGGACCTGTCCCGCGTGGAGCTGTTGGTGCTGGACGAGGCCGACCGGATGCTGGACATGGGCTTTACCGACGCCGTGGACCAGATCGCCGCCGCGACCCCCAAAGGCCGTCAGACCCTGCTGTTCACCGCCACCATGGACGACCCGATGGCCCGGCTGGCCCAGCGGCTTTTGACCGAGCCTGAGCGGATCGCCATCGCCACCCCCAAGACCACCAATCTGCAGATCGAGCAGCGGCTGCACGTGACCGACAACCTGGGACACAAGTACCGTCTGTTGCATCATCTGCTGGAGGATCCCGCTATCACCCAGGCGATCATCTTCTCCGCCACCAAGCGGGATGCCGACAGCCTGGCCCAGGAACTGTACCAGCAGGGCCATGCCGCCGCTGCCCTGCATGGCGATATGACTCAGGGTGCGAGAACCCGTACCCTGACCAACCTGCGCCGTGGCCGGGTCAAGCTGCTGGTGGCCACCGATGTGGCAGCCCGCGGTCTGGATATCAACGGCATCAGCCATGTGATCAACTTTGACCTGCCCAAGGCGGCCGAAGACTACGTGCACCGTATCGGCCGCACCGGCCGGGCCGGCGCCACCGGCATCGCCATCTCCTTTGCATCGCCGGCCGAAGCTGCCTACCTGCAGCGGATCGAGCGTTATACCGGCCAGAAGGTGCCGGTACACACCATCCCCGGCCTGGAACCCTCCAGCTCGATGCCTTCCGGCAACCGTGGCGCTGGCGCTAAAGGGCGGCGTCCCTTTGTGCCGGGCGGCCAACGCCGTCAGGGCGGCGCGCCGAAGGCAGCGGGTGGTTATCAGCAGCGCAGCCGCACCCAGCGTTAAACCTCGCGCACTGTCATGACGCATGAACGCCCCGCCTCAGTAACTTGAGGCGGGGCGTTTGCGTTTTGAGTGTTGTTTGAGGAGTGCCTAGCGCCTGCCTCCCAGGATCGAGCCCATCACCCCCCGGATGATGGCCCGGCCGATCTGGTTGCCCACCGAGCGGGCCGCGCTCTTGGCCATCGCCTCCACCACCCCTTCCCGTCGCCGACTGCCGCTGCCGACCCCTCCCAGCAGATCACCCAACACTCCTCCCAGGCTGCCGTCGGCGGCAGCTGGCTGGGATTGCGGTTGAGCCACTGCAGCAGTTTGTGCCGCTGCCTGCTCGGCCCGGGCCTTGATCAGTTCGTAGGCTGATTCACGGTCCACGGCGGTGTCGTAGACCCCGGCCACCAGCGATTTTTGCAGCAGGCTCTGCCGCTGGTGCGGTTCGATCGGGCCGATCTGGCCTCGGGGCGGTACGATCAGGGCCCGCTCGACAATACCGGGGCGTCCTTTTTCATCCAGACAGGAGACCAGCGCCTCACCGACACCCAGTTCGGTGATCACGGTTGCTTCGTCAAGCGCCGGGTTGTCGCGCATGGTCTCGGCTGCCGCTTTGACCGCCTTCTGGTCGCGGGGGCTGAAGGAGCGCAGGGCGTGCTGCACCCGGTTGCCCAGCTGGGAGAGCACCTTGTCCGGGATGTCGGCCGGATTCTGAGTGACAAAGTAGACGCCGACCCCTTTGGAGCGGATCAGGCGCACCACCTGTTCGATCTTGTCCACCAGGGCCGGCGGGGCGTCGTTGAACAGCAGGTGCGCCTCGTCGAAGAAGAACACCAGCTTGGG
>DIKW01000058.1 GCA_002424705.1 Geobacter sp. UBA5608 | reverse complement strand
ATGAAGATGATGCAGGGGGCGTTCTTTTTGCCTTGCAGGAACAGGTCCCGCACCCGGCTGGCGCCGACGCCGACGAACATCTCCACAAAGTCGGAGCCGGAGATCGAGAAGAACGGTACCCCGGCCTCACCGGCCACGGCCCGCGCCAGCAGGGTCTTGCCGGTGCCCGGAGGGCCCACCAGCAGCACACCCTTGGGGATCTTGCCCCCCAGCTTGGTGAATTTTTTAGGATCCTTCAGGAAGGCGATAATCTCTTCCAGTTCCTCCTTGGCCTCTTCAATGCCGGCCACATCCTCAAAGGTGACCTTGCCCTGGGCCTCGGTCAGCAGCTTGGCGCGGCTCTTGCCGAAGGACATGGCCTTGCCGCCACCCATCTGCATCTGGCGCATGAAGAAGATCCAGATACCGACCAACAGCAGCAGCGGGAACCAGGAGATGAACAGTGAGAACCAGGAGAAACGCTCCTCCTCCGGTTTGGCCTGGATGGCGATCTTTTTTTCCAGCAGTTTTTGGGTCAGGTCGGCGTCAAAGGTCGGCTTGTAGGTGCGGTACTGCTTCTCCTTGCCGTCCTTGGCGGTGTATTTGCCGGTCACGTCGTTGCCCTGCAGGGTAACGCTGCTGACCTTGCCGTCGTCAATCAGGGTCATGAACTCGCTGAAGCTAAGTTTGTCCTCGGTCTGGCGTGGTTTCTGAAACATGTTGAACAACATGATCATCATCAGGCTGATGACAAGCCAGAGGGCGAGATTTTTATAGAACTGGTTCAAGGGTGAGCCTCCACTACGCGGTTAAGGTGGTTTGGTCTTTTGGGAGCGTTAAAATTGGGAAAAAATAACATATCTTCCCCCGTGGGGACAAGGGTTTTAACGGTATGTATACCTTTGGGGGCTGGGGGAAAGGGGGGAGCCGATCCCTTCCAAGCAGCGTCAGGCGCATGCCGCCGGACTGTCCGGGTGACATCAGTGCCAGCCGGGTACGGCGCAGCGGCGCCAGCCAAAGCGGTTTTCCGTCACATAACAGCAACGGCAGGCTGGGGCGCAGGTGGCGTGGCAGTTTGACATCCATAAGCATATCTATCTGAAATCCAAGCTGCTTGAGCTTAATCTTGATTTTTCCTGTGGGGCGACACCTCTATTCCGCAGAAGCGTGAAATCCCTTAATGGGCTTGACGGATTTTATGGCCCGCTGATGGAATGATGTGCATTTGCTGTATATGTATTGGTCATTTAATGTATATATCTCTGGTGACTGCTGGCGGCTCATCCCCTGTTATAACAGTGAATTTGCTTTTGTTACAGCTGGTTGCGCGTATTTGGGGATATGGCATTCTCCCTGCTTTGCAGTGATCACTCACTATTAAAGGAGGATGTCATGAGTTCAGTGAGCGTGCGCATACTAACGGCTGTCGTTCCGCTGGTTTTCTTGCTGGCTTGCTTTGCTTTGAACGAACTGCTTGTCTCGTGCCGGGTCAAGAGGCATCTCAGGAAAATCCGCACCGGAGCCGTTCAGAAAACGCGCTAGGCTGGTGTCATGGGGTAGGCTAGGTAACTGCTGCTTTTTTAATAAATGAAGGTATAGTAGCATCTTTGTTTAAAGGAGTTGTTATGTCTAGATTGCCTGTAGGCTTGCCGGCCTTGAACACGACCCAGTTTTTGGGAGCCATGAACGACAACATCCTCAAGCTGTTGATCGTTTTTTTTCTGATTCATGTTCAGGGGCAGGATAGGGCTGGGGTCGTCACCGCCACCGCTGGCATGTTCTTTGTGCTACCGTTCCTGCTCTTTTCAGCACCAGCCGGCGGACTTGCTGACCGTTACAGCAAGACCCGGGTCAGCGTCGGTGTCAAGCTGTTGGAGGTGGTGGTTACCCTGCTAGCCGTGCTGGCCTTTGCCAAGGGAGTTGTCTGGCTACTGTACCTGACGCTATTTCTCATGGCCACCCATAGTGCGTTTTTTGTTCCTGCCAAATACGGTATCATCCCGGAATTAGCCCCGCGTGAAGAGTTGTCCCGGGCCAACGGCCTGATCGAATCATGCACCTTTCTGGCAATTATATTTGGTACGACCCTGGCCTCGGGACTAACCCAAGCGGCCGGAGGTCGTTTCTGGTTGGCGGCCTGTTTCTGTCTGGTGGTGGCAGTCGTTGGATTATGCACGGCACTGCGGCTTCCCACGGTGGAGCCGGCCGCACCCCAGCGCCGTATCCATCTGTTTCCGTCTGAGATAGTCCGTACCCTTAAGTTGGTCAGGCACGACCGCTGGCTGATGCTGGCCATTATCGGTTTTGCCTGGTTCATGCTGGTGGGAGCCTTTACCCAACTCAATCTGATCGGTTATGGCATCCAGCACCTGGGGCTGTCTGAGGTGCACAGCAACTACCTCTTTCTGGCATCGGCCCTGGGGATCGCGGCCGGATCACTGTTGGCCGCACGACTCTCCGGCAAGGATGTGGAGTTCGGTATTGTGCCGTTGGGGGCCATTGGCCTGACCGCGGCCCCGATCCTGCTGCACAACGCCCCCTCGCACGTCCCGACCGTGCTGGCAATCATTGTGTTGTTCGGCATCAGTGCCGGCCTGTTTTCGCTGCCGCTGCAGACCTTCATTCAGTTGCGGGCCGATCCGTCCATCCGGGGCGAGGTGCTGGCTGCCTCCAGCTTCATCAACTGGATCGGTATCCTGCTTGCTGCCGGCCTGACCTTTCTGTTCAGCGGACCGCTCAAGATGACAGCCGCTCAAGGCTTCAGCATGATGGGCCTGGTGACCCTGGCCCTGACCCTGCTGACCCTGCGGTATCTGCCCGACTTCCTGCTGCGCTTCGTGGCGTTGGCCGTAATGAAGCTGCTGTATCGAATTCGGGTGGATGGTCGTGCAAACGTGCCGCTGGATGGTCCGGCCCTGCTGGTTGCCAACCATGTTTCCTGGATCGACGCCCTGCTGCTGATCGCCACCCAGACCCGGCGCATCCGCTTTGTGATGGACCGCACCATCTATGAAACACCGGCCCTCAACCCGCTGTTCCGGCTGATGGGGGTGATTCCGGTTTCAGCCAGGGATGGCGTGGCCGGGTTCAAGGAGTTTCTGCGCGCCACCCGGCAGGTGCTGGACGAGGGCTACCTGGTCTGTATCTTCGCCGAAGGCGAGATCACCCGCCACGGAGGTCTGAACGCCTTCCGCCCCGGCTTCGCCCGCATCGCCCAGGCCACGAGCGTACCGATCATCCCCACCTACATCGGCGGCGCCTGGGGCAACATCTTCAGCTATGCCCGCAATCGCCGGCTGTACCTGCAACGCTACCCGATGCATATTCTGTTCGGCGCACCGTTGCCGGCCGACCAGGCCACCCAGGCGCGCACCGCCGTCATGGAGCTGTCGGTGCGCTACTATGAGGCCCGCAAGACCGAGCGGCTGCCGCTGGCCGAGGCCTTTGTCAGCACCGCCCGCAGCAACTGGGGCCAGCCGGCGGTAAACGATACCACCGGGCGGGGATTAACCTACGGCAAACTGCTGACCGGCAGCCTGCTGGTGAAAAACCGCCTCGCACCGCTGCTTGACGGCACCAACGTCGGCATACTGCTGCCCCCCTCGGTGGCCGGGTTTACCGCCAACATCGCCCTGACCCTGCTGGCCAAGGTGCCGGTCAATCTGAACTATACCGCCTCACAGGAGGCCTTCAGATCTGCACTGGAACAGGCCGATATCCGCTGTGTGGTCACCTCCCGCAAGGTGCTGGAGCGGCTGCCCGATCTGCCACTACCGGAGCGGATTATCCTGCTGGAAGAGCTGATGGTGGGGCTGAACGGCCTTGAGAAGCTACGGGGGCTATTGAAAGCCCGGCTGGCGCCACGGGCCGTGCTATGCGACAGCCATCCGGCGCCGGACGACACCGCCACCATCATCTTCTCCTCCGGCAGCACCGGCACCCCTAAGGGAGTGATGCTGTCGCACCACAACATCCTTTCCAACATCGAATCCTTGCGGGCCGTGTTCCAGCCAAATCGCAGCGACCGGGTGGCTGCCGTGCTACCGCTGTTCCACTCACTGGGTTTCACCGGTACGCTCTGGTTGCCGCTTTTGTCCGGCTTTTCCTCGGCCTGCCACAGCAATCCGCTGGAGGCGGCGCAAGTCGTTAAGCTGGTACGCAACGAACAGGCCACCATCCTGTTGGCCACCCCCACCTTCCTGTCCGCCTATCTGCGCAAGGCCGAGCCGGAGGACTTTAGATCCCTGCGGCTGGTGGTGACCGGAGCTGAAAAACTGAAAAACGAGCTGGCTAACGCCTTTGAAGAGAAGTTCGGCCTGCGGCCCCTAGAGGGCTACGGCGCCACCGAGCTGTCGCCGGTCATTTCGCTCAACATCCCGGACGTGGAGATCGGCGGCATCCGCCAGAAAGGTCAGCTGCCGGGCAGTGTCGGCCGCCCGATCCCCGGCGTGGCGGTGCGGATCAGCGACCCGGACAGCGGCCAACTGTTGGATGACGGCCAGCCGGGCCTGATCGAGGTGGCCGGGCCCAACCTGATGACCGGCTACCTGGGCAAGCCGGACGAGACCGCCAAGGTGATCAGGGGCGGCTGGTACAACACCGGCGATATTGGCTACATCAACGATGACGGCTTTGTGGTGATCACCGACCGGCTGGCCCGCTTCAGCAAGATCGCTGGCGAGATGATCCCCCATGGTGCCGTGGAGGAACGGCTGTTGGCTGCCCTGGCGGCCACTGATCCCCTTTTGGCGGTCACCGCCGTGCCGGACGAGAGAAAGGGAGAACGGCTTGCGGTGGTCTTTGACCAGACCCGGCTGGACGAGGCCCAAATCAAACAGGCCATTGACCGGGCCGATCTGCCCAACCTCTGGAAACCATCCCTGCTGGTGGCGGCCGGGGCGATCCCGCTCTTGGGCAGCGGCAAGCTGGACCTGAAGGGCTTGAAGAGACTGGCGGAAACTGCAGCATAAGGAACACCGGCATTCACACTACACAGAGGGGGCGACATCCAGATGGTTACAACGGTCAAAGAAAAACTCGGCAGGGTAAAAAGCAACCTGACCAGCCTTGATAGCCAGCCATTGGGCCGGGCGGTGCTGGTGATCATCCTCTTCCTGGACCTGTTCATCCTGACCGCCATCTTTAACGGCCTGGCTGAACACACCCGACAGCTTACCGCACCGGAGGAGTATATCCCCGCAGCCTGCCGCGAGATAGTGATCGACCGCAGCTGGAACCCCACCACCCGGATTGAGAACCTTGCCCAGCTGGTAAACGGCGCCAACAACAACTATTACTACCGCCCACAACCAGTTCAGCGTGAGCGCCACCCGGCCTGCAGCCCCTACCTGGACCTGCTGGACCAGATAAAGAACGACAAGGCCCTGGCCACCAGCTTTGATGAGCGGCAGAAGGCCGAACGGGAGGTGCAGGAGCTGCAACGCAGGATCGATCAGCTCAAAGGCAGCTACGACACGGCCCTGCTGGAGGCGATTGCCCAGCAGCCGGAACCGGCCAGCGAGGTTGACGCCACCCGTACGGAGTTTAAGCAGAAAACAGGCCGGCTGAACAGTCTCAAAAACAGCATCGCCGCCCTGGAAGAGACGATCAACGCCGACCCGAAGGTTGCGGCACTGTGGGCCAGGCTGCAGAGCTCCCAGGCCAGCGACCGCCAGGCCTTGCTGGCAGAGCTGCGCAGCTTGAATTTCTGGTATCCGGTCAAAAAGCTGGCCATGCAGCTACTGTTCCTGCTGCCGTTGTTTGCGGTCTTCTACGCCTGGAACAGTGCCAGCATCAAAGGCAGCCGCAGTCTGCAGACCCTGGTGTCATCACACCTGCTGGTGGTGTCGTTCATCCCGATCTTCTGCAAAATCATCGAGACCGTGTACGACATCATCCCGAAGCAGCTGCTGCACAAGCTGATTGCACTGCTCACCTCGCTCAAGCTGGTGGCCATCTGGCACTACCTGATCATCGCCCTTGCCATTGGCGCAGCACTGTTCCTGATCTATATCTTCCAGAAAAAACTGTTTTCGCGGGAGAAGCTGATTGAACGCCGCATCGCCAAGGGTGAGTGCCAGCAGTGCGGCAAACACCTGCCAACTGGGGCGCGAGCCTGTCCGTTCTGCGGCTACGTGCAGTTCAGCAATTGCCCGGCCTGTGGCAAGCCGAAGCACAGCCAGGCGCACCACTGCTGGGCCTGTGGGGCCGGACAGACAAAGGATTAACCATCCATGCACCCGATTATCGACATACACTGTCATACCGCCGGCATCGGTGCCGGCAATTCCGGTTGTTTTATCTCGCCAGCCCTGCAGAAAAGCTGGAAGTACCGGATCTACCTGCGTTCTTTTGGAGTACGGGAGGCAGAGTTGCAGCATCATGGGGATGCCCTGGTGCTGCAACGGCTGTCGGCGTCCCTCGCTGATTCGCGATCGGTGGATGGTGCCGTGGTGCTGGCCATGGATGGGGTGCTGGATAGTCGGGGGGAGCTTGATCAGCAGCGTACCGAGATGTACATCCCGAATCAGTTTCTGGCAGGGGCGGTGCAGCAGCATCCCAACCTGCGCTTTGGCGCCAGCATCAACCCCTACCGTTCTGACGCCGTCGAGCGGCTGGAACGTGCGGCTGAGAGTGGAGCGGTGTTGCTCAAATGGCTGCCCTCGATCCAGCATATCGACCCGGCCGACCAACGCCTGACCGCCTTCTACTACCGCCTGCGGGAGCTGGGCCTACCGCTCTTGACCCACACCGGCGCAGAGGCCTCCTTCACCTATGCCCGCAACGAGCTGGGCGACCCCCAGCGTTTGCAGTTGCCGCTAGAGCTGGGGGTAACCGTGATCGCTGCCCATGCCGCAGCCAACGGCAAAAACGGTGGCGAGCACAACTTCGCCCGTTTCTTAAGGCTGTGCGACCAGTACCCCAATCTGCATGCGGACATCTCGGCCCTGACCCAACTCAACCGCCCCGGCCAGTTGCGTCGCCTGCTCCAGCAGCATCACCTGCACGACCGGTTGCACTACGGCACCGACATGCCCCTGACCAATACCCCGCTGGTGTCACCTTTGGGACACTTGACGCGACTGCCTCCCTGGAAGGTGGCGCAACTGATACGCATCAGGAATCCCTGGGACCGGGATCATGCCCTGAAGCGGGCCTTGGGTGTGCCGGACGAGGTGTTTGCTAATCCTGTTCGACTGCTGAACCTGAAGGAGCCAGTACGTATTTTTTAACGGTCCGGCGATCCAGTCCGGTCCGCCGGGCAACTTCTTCATAGCTGCCAAGACGCTGGTACAGTAGACCACAGTAGCCCGCCAGCAGTTGCCGCGCATCAAGGTTCCCCTGATTGATACCGGACACCAGTAGATCAAGAAGACCTCCTCCTACAACCAGCTGATCTCCCTCATAGCGTCGGGTCAACAGTATTCGGCGCACCGCTTGTTCAAGCTCACGGACATTGCCGGGCCAGGCATAGTGTGGCCCCAACGAGTTGCGCAGGCTATCGCTGATCTCTGCAGCCATGGCACTGCATTCATGCCCCAGCATCCGCTGCAGGATATTTTTGACCAGGGCCGGCAGCTCGGCTGCCTCTTCCTGCACCCGCTGCCGGAGGGGCGGCACGATGATCTGATCTGAACAGAGCCGGTAATAGAAGTCATCCCGAAATTGTCCTTCCCTCCGCAGGTCATGTAGGGGGCGGTTGGTTGCCGCGATCACCCGGCCGTTGAAGCGCAATCGGTCATGGCTGCCGACCGGTGAAAAGGTGCGTTCCTGAAGCACCTGCAACAGTTTGATCTGAACCGGCACTGAAACATCGCCAATCTCGTCCAGGAAAATGGAACCGTGGGCGGAACAGCGACTGAAGACCCCTTCATAGTTGTCAATGGCGCCGGTAAAGGCCCCCTTGCGGTGGCCAAACAGCTCCGATTCCAGCAGTGACTCCGGGTATTGCGAGAGGTTACGGCTGACAAAGCTGCGGGTAAAACTGTCCCTGAAACAGCCTGATTTCTCGTCAAACGGGATAAAGCCGGAACGGCCGATGGCAGCCGCAGCAGCGCCCTTGCCGGTGCCGGTTTCTCCCAGCAGCAGGGTGGAAAAATCTTCCATGCGATCCCAGAGACGCTGGTCATAGAGATTGATGTCGCAGGTAAAGACGTTGTTCCAGAGCTGTAGCCGTAAGGTGTGCATGGAGGGGGACAGGCCAACCAGGGCCGTGTCGATAAAATAAAAGGCCCGTCTGATCTGGTAAAAGATTTCCAGGTAGCGACGTGAATCGGGCCCTGTATACCCGAGACGCTCCAACTGATCCAGCACCTCTCCGGCAAACGGCACCTTGATCGGTCGATCCCCCGCCTTGTGCTGTTCAAGGATAAAGCGGTCAAAGGCCTCGCGATAACGGTGGTAGATGGCAAACTGGAAGGCGGTCTGGAGCAGCGTCCGGTCATCGCCACGGTAGTGTAGCGGATCAGCCTTGCCGCTTCGTTTGAGCGCGTCTAGGCGGGAGGTGACCCGATCCACCACCAGGTCGATCAGTCTGTCCTGAGGGCAGCACAGGGTTTCACCGGCTATCCGGCGATCAAGCTGATCTCGTTCCGGGCTGAAGGGATTGGCAAAGGCAGCCAGTGCTACGGTACGAAAAAAATCACGGTCAGCAGCCGTCAGTGACATGGGCTTGTTCATGCAAAAAATGTATATATCTAGTGCATTCAATGTCAACGCATTTGTCGAGTCCATTATCCACGACACAGGCAACGCACCTGAATCAGTAGCCTTAGAATAGCCGTTGCCCTTGGCACAGTCCCTGTAGTCACATCATCAGCTTAACAGCCAATGTGACTAGGAGTCAGCCATGAAAGCTCTCAACAAGCGGACCGTCACCATTCTACCGATCATCGCTTTTGCACTCACCTTCATGATCTCAAGCGGGATTTCCGGCATGGTCAAACAACGTCAGGCAGCAACAACGGGAATCATGGAACTGAACGGCAGCTACAGGACCATGTTTGAAGGCCTGAATGCAATTGCTACAAGGTAGGCCAGGGCACGTATGCGTAGCCGCATTGGTGTCATCGCAGGCGGCCTGCTGATTTAGCTTGCCGGGGTGATTTACGCTCTCTAGGTGATGATCCTCTCCTGGCTACCATCAGCGCGCCGCTGATCTGGCTCTGCGGAGCAGGTCTGCTGGGGGTTGTGGTTGGCAAACGGTTTGTGGTAGACCTTGCAGGTCACGACAGCGTGACTAGAATCGTATCATTTGTTGCCGTAGGACGACTGCTGCTGGTGATCGGCTGGTTTGCGCCGCTGCCGCCCAAAGGTGAATAGTTGCTTCGGATCATCCACTGCAAAGGAGAAGAGCGTGCTGTCATTACACAAGAGATTTCCAGCAGTATTGCTTGGTCTGCTGCTTGCCACGGCACCCTGCGCCTACGCAGCCTCTGCTGTTACGGTGCAGGCTCAACGCTCCTCATCGTCAAACGCAGCTTTGCCCCACAAGTGCCGCGAGCATCTGCAGACGTCTCACAATGGCAGCCCTGAACAGGTAGATCAGGGACTCAAGCAAGAACTGGGACAGTTCCGGACGCTTGCAGAACAGGCCCTGATGCTGCGGGCTGAGACCATCGCCACCGGTAAACGTCTCAAGGCCCAGATGGAGCAGAAAAAACCACTCTCCGGCGATGATCTGGCATTGCTCAATATCGGTATTACTGAACACCTCAAGCTGCGCAAGCAGTTACTGGAAGCGGCCGAATCACATGAATGCTGGTTGGACGGCTCCGAACAGGAATGGAGCAGCCGTGGGGTCCGGCCTGAAGCGCGGTTGCAGGGGGTGATGCTTTCTCTGGCGTCGGCCTTTCTGCTGTACGACAATTACCTGCTTTCGATTTCGCTGTTTGAGGGGGATGCCAAGCTGCGTCGCTTGCTGAACGAGTCGGATCCGGGCTATGCGGTGCAGAGTGACGCACTGGCCAAGGTAACTCTCTCCTACGACTCCATCAGCAATCGCAGCCGGGTGCGTAAGGCGATCAAATACTACGAACGTGCATCAAAACGTTTCGGCGCGCTGTCGGATACCGCTATTGAAACCGCCTATCTGGACCTGTTAATCAGGCAGAGTCCTTCTTACTCAATGGTGCGGAGCTGGTCACCGTTCTATGTTATTAGCCGCAAGGTGGGATTCCTGGGAGGGGTGACCGAGGACACCCTTTCCGGACTTGAGCGAACCGGAACAAGTCTGTTCAGCATGGTGTTCGGTAATGCGGTCGGACTGGTGGAGACCCGCAAGGGGAAGCTGTATCGTCAGCATGCCGTTGCTGGACAGGTGCGTGAAACCCTGCAGGCCGGTGACATTCTGCTGGAGAAGACCCCTTTTCGCCTGACGGACAAGCTGATCCCCGGCTACTGGGGGCATGCCGCCATCTGGATCGGTACTGAACCGGAGCTGAGAGAGCTGGGAATATGGGAACATCCGCTGGTCAGCCGGTATCATGACGAGATTCGTCAAGGACGCGGTGTGGTTGAGGCGTTGCGTTCAGGGGTTGAGATGAACCGGCTGGAACAGTTCATGAACATTGACAGTGTAGGGGTGCTCCGTAAACAGTCCATCAGTAGGCAGGAACGGGGCAAGGTGGTGCTGCAGGCACTGCGTCAGATTGGCAAGCCCTATGACTTCAATTTTGATGTGGAATCAAAGGAGCGGGTCTACTGCTCAAAGCTGGTATACCTGGCCTATAGCGGTATTGAGTGGCCCACCAAGAAATCCTTGGGGCGTACTACCTTTACGCCGGATGATGTGGCTGCCCGTGCCCTGGCGGGCGATTTCAGGCTCATATTGTTTTACCACAGCGGTCGGCAGATGGCTCAGGCACCGTTGGAACAGATGGCCAGCCTGATGGAAAAAAAGGGGACAGATCCCCTCAATTGAGGTGGCCTGGTGAGGTGGGTAGTGCGTGATCGGCCGATGGGCCGGGCCACCCCGTCATCTCCAGAGGTACCAGCTGTCAGCACGTCTTCCACGCAGAGCAGGACTCCTCTTCCCAGGATGCGGATTGGCTGCAGACTAGGGGAACAGGGGAAGCCGCTCCCGCCCAAGCAGCGTCAGGCGCATGCCGCCGGACTGTCCGGGTGACATCAGGGCCAGCCGGGTACGGCGCAACGGCGCCAGCCAAAGCGGCTTCCCGTCGCATAATAGCAATGGCAGGCAGGGGCGTAGATGGCGTGGTAGCTTGGCATCCACCAGGATATCCCGCACCAGGCGGCTGCCGTTTAGCCCCAAGAGTTCCAGTCGGTCGTCGGCCTTTGCCGGCCGCAGCTGCCACGGGAACGGGGCCTGTGTGGGATCGACGTAGCTGACATAGGGCGGCAGTGTCTGCCAATCGTCCGGGGCAACAGCCTGCTCCACCAGCAGCTGCAGTCCATTGCCCAGCTCATAACAGCCCGGTCCGTTAATGCTGATCGTTGCTGAGGGGCGGGGACGCACCAGCTCGCGGCGGGCGATCAACAGACGATCGGACGTCAGCAGGGCAGTCAGCCCTTTGGGCAAGGCGACCCGGCCACCGGTTTTCCCCGTTTGCAGCAGCTGGTCCACAGCCAGACAGTGTTTGCGTTCGATCCGGCGCAGGTCGCCGCTGGCCTCCACAATGGCCAAGCGATAGAGCCGCATCCGCATGGCGCTGGGCTGTTCCGCCAGCAGGCAGCGGCCCAGGCTGGCCCAGCCCTCGCCCTGCTGCGCCAGCTGCTGCCAGGCCTGTCGGGTGAGTTGCTCCAGCAGCAGTTCATCTTCGGCCAGCAGATCGGCGGTGGCGGCCAGGCGATCGCTGATGGCCGGGTTGTAGCTGGCCAGCAGTGGCAGCAGTTCATGACGTATCCGGTTGCGTAGGAAGGTACGGTCCTGGTTGCTGGCATCCTCACGAAACGGGATGCCGTGGTGGGCTAGGTGGGTACGCAGCTCATCCCGGTGTAGCCCAAGCAAGGGGCGGATCACGGCCTGGGCGCTGCGGTGCGCCATGGCCGCCAGGCCGCTGGTGCCGGCACCGCGCAGCAGGCGCATCAGCAGGGTTTCGGCCTGATCGTCGGCGTGGTGGGCAAGGGCGATTGCCGCAGCCTGATGGCGTTGCCGCAGTTCCTCAAAAAAGGCGTAGCGGGCCTCCCGGCCGGCCTCTTCCAGGGATTGACGCTGCCGGCTGGCCAGGCTGCGCACATCCACCCGCTTGATTGCACAGGGCAGGTTATAGTGTGCCGCCAGCTGGGCCACGAATAGTTCGTCGCCATCGCTTTCAGGGCCACGCAATAAATGGTTCAGGTGCGCCACAATCAGCCGAAAAGAATACCAGGGCAGGGTGGCCAGCAGGTCAAGGAGGGCCACCGAATCGGCCCCGCCGGAGACGGCCACGATCAGGCAGTCGTGCGGGGCAGCCAGGTTCCGCTCCCGGATGGCGTTTGCGACACGCGTATGCAGGTTGTGTTGGGACATGGTGGCTAGTGACAGACTTGGATTAGGTGATCAGCATGGCAACAACCGCCTTGATACGACCCACCCCCCAGCCTGAACCGACTGCTGTTATGCGGCAGGTGGGACGGCAGGATGATCAGGCGCCGTCCCGCAAGCGGCAGCCGCCGCAGGGGCAGGGCAGGTTCCTCAGCATGCCCGAAGATCGGGTAACGCTTTCGGTGGCAGCGTCAGCGGAACAGACGCCCCGCTCCCAGGAGGTCTCGGCACGGGAGAAGGCGGCCTTACTAGGCTCGCAAAAAATACCACGCTTCTCGGTCTACGGCTAGCTATAACCATCTGCGGCGGCGGAAGTAGACAACCATGGCCAGCGACAACAGGGCCATGATCAGCAACACCAGATAGTAACCGTAGGGCCACTCCAGTTCCGGCATATGTCTGAAGTTCATCCCATACAGGCCAACGATGAAGGTCAGCGGCATGAAGATCGTGCCGATCACGGTCAGAAACTTCATGATCTCGTTGGTGCGGTTACTGAGGCTTGACAGGTACAGATCCAGCATGCCGGCCAACAGGTCGCGGTAGGTTTCCACCGTGTCGATGGCCTGCACGGTGTGATCGTGCACATCACGCAGGTAGATGCGGGTGGTGTCGCTGATCAGGTCGGTATCGTCACGCTCCAGAAATGACAGTACTTCTCTGAGTGGCCAGACCGCCTTGCGCAGGTAGATCGCCTCTTTTTTGAGTTCATTCAGCTGTACCAATACCCGCGGTTGGGGATGCAGGGCCACATCTTCTTCGATGGTGGTCAACCGTTCACCGAAACCCTCCAATACGGTAAAATAGCGGTCGATAATGGCATCCAGCAGGGTGTAGGCCAGGTAATCGGCCCCCATGCCGCGGATCTTGCCCTTGGCGGTCCGAATCCGCTCCCGTACCGCTTCAAAGGCATCACCCCGAATCCCTTCCTGAAAGGTGAACAGGTAGCCTTTGCCCAGCACCATGCTTACCTGCTCGGCGGCAAAGTCTCCCTGTTCCAGCGGCAGCAGCATCCGCACCACCACGAACAGGTAGTCGTCGTAGTCTTCCACCTTGGGGCGCTGCACCGTGCTGACGATATCCTCCAGTACCAGCGGGTGCAGGTTGTGGCACTCTCCCAGGCTGCGGATAGTTTCAACCTGATGGACCCCCTCCACATCCACCCAGGTAACCGCATCCGCGCGGTGGGGCGGCAGCCGTGAATCGGTTGTGTCGAAGGTCTGTTCGCGCACACCCCACTCACCGTACTCAAACAGGCTGACCTGTGGGGCGGCAGTCCTGGTCTCGCCGATATGAACCAGTGTGCCGGGCGGCAGGCCCTCTTTGGCTGAACGGCTGCGAAATACCCGTTTGGCGTGTCGCATGTCAGATCCCCAAGACTTCGGCCATCTTCAGGATCTCATCCTGGGGCCGTTTTTCGCCCTTGATCACCGACTCCAGCAGGGTGGTTACCATGGCGTGGCAGGAAAGCCCCACCATCACCCCCTTGGTGCCGGACAGCAGCAGTTCCACGGCCCGTTTCCCGAAGCGGCTGCCCAACAGGCGGTCGAACACCGTAGGGGAGCCGCCGCGCTGGTAGTGGCCCAGCACCGTCACCCGCACCTCAAAGCCGATGGCGTCCTTGATGCCGGCGGCCAGCTCGTGGGCCTGACCGGCCCCTTCGGCCATCAGGATGATGGCGTTGTTGCGCCCTTCCTGATGCCGTTGGCGCAGTTGACCGCACATCTCGGACAGGTCGAACTCCACCTCCGGCACGATGGCAAACTCGGCGCCGGTGGCCACGGCAGCGGTGGAGGCCAGATAGCCGGAGCCGCGGCCCATCACCTCGACGATAAAGGCCCGGTCGTGGGAGGAGGCGGTGTCCTTGATGCAATCCACGGCGTAGATGATGTTGTTGAGGGCGGTATCAACCCCCAGCGACATATCGGTGAAGGGGATGTCGTTGTCGATGCTGGCCGGTATGCCGATCACCGGAAAACCCATCCGATCCAGGGCCAGGGCGCCGGTCAGGGAGCCGTCACCCCCCACCACGATCAGCCCCTCCACCCCTTCGTGCATCAGGTTATCCAGGGCCTTCTTGCGTCCATCTTCAGTGCGGAACTCCGCGCTGCGGGCCGATTGCAGAAAGGTGCCGCCCCGTTGCATGGTGCCGGCCACCGCCATGGTATCCAGGGGGATGAAGTCGTTTTTCATCAGCCCGGCATAGCCCTTGCGATAGCCGATCATCTCCACATTCTTTGAGATGGCGGTGCGGGCCGCGGCGCGGATGGTGGCGTTCATACCGGAACAATCGCCGCCGCTGGTCAGGATACCGATCTTTTTCATGGTGCTCTCCCTTGTCGGAGCAGGTTGCGATGGTACAGCACAGGCGCTGGAGCCGTAAAACATGCCCAATAGTACAGCAAAAAAGGCAACTGTCCACTTTGAACCGCTCAGGTCGATGGTTGCTGGCCGGTTATGGGGTGGGGATAGGTGTTTGTTCAATGGCCGGAAAATGACCCGCCCGCTTTTGCGGGCGGTCGGCGTCCCTTTTCCTAGGTGGGATATCATTTGTACAGAGCTGAGATACGACCACTTACGACGCTTTCTGCATTACTCACCTATATTATTTGCTGTTATTCAGATAATACTCAAGATTATCAGCGGAAAAACCTGACATTTTGTTGGAACCTATAATGATTAGTGGGACGCCGCGGCCCCCTAAATCTTTATGTCTCTGCTTAGCAGCGCTGTCCTTTTCTATGTCGTAGGTTGTAAATGGGATTCCCTTACTTTTCATGTAACTAAGGGCTTGTTTGCAGTATCCGCACCATTCGGTGACATATATATCCACTGTGCCGTTAAATCGCTCTCGTTTAGGTGTAGCCGGTTGTGATGCAGAGGAAGCAGGCTGCTTGATTTTATGCGTCGCAGTTTCTGGTTGAACAGGTGGAGCAGCCGCGAAGTCGCTATCGCTGTAAACCTTCACTTTTTTTCTCTTTTGGGTTGAGGGGGGAGGTGTGTCCTTAAAAGTTATGGAGCCATCATCAGCGATCCATTGGTACATCTCTGCCCCAGCAAATGAAAATGAAAGTAACAGCAGTATGATTGTTAATAATGATTTTATGGGCATTGTTCCTCCTTGGTGTTCAACTCGTATATATACGGTTCTCTTATATAAAGAAACTTGTTACCTATATAAGATGCCCAGGACTTGATTTGTCGGTTTCAGTAATCCGTTTTTCCAACTCTGTGCCCCGTATCAGACAGATAGGGCACAAACCACAATTTTTCTCGGGGCTCCATCGTGCCCTTATCATTCGTAACCGTTCTTTAATCCCCGAAGCAGATCCCCAGGTCGCGGGCGGTCAGCACGGTGTCGCCGTCGGGCCGCACCCGTTTCTGGATGTTCAGCGCCTCGGCCAGCGGCACCATGGCCAGATCAGGGGATTTCAGCGCCACCATCTGGTCGAACTGGCCCTGCTCGATGGCCCGCACGGCAGCGGCGCCGAAGCGGAGCGACAGCAGCCGGTCGAAGGTGGTGGGGGAGCCGCCCCGCTGCAGGTGCCCCAGCACCAGGGAACGAGAGTCCTTACCGGTACGTGTGGAGATCTCCTTGGCCACGTACTCGGCGATGCCGCCCAGCACCACATGCTGGCGGCCCCCTTCGGCAGCCCCCTTGATGACCACCTCGCCCCCCTTGGGCACCGCCCCTTCGGCCACTACCACGATGGCGTACTTGCGGCCGTGCAGCTCGTTTTCCATCAGCTTGTCGCAGACCTTTTCGATGTCGAAGGGGATCTCCGGGATCAGGATCACGTCGGCGTTGCCGGAGATGCCGCTGTTTAAGGCGATGAAGCCGGCGTTGCGGCCCATCACCTCCACCACCATCACCCGGTCGTGGGACTTGGCGGTGGAGTGCAGCCGGTCGATGGCCTCGGTGGCGATGCTGACCGCAGTGTCGAAGCCGAAGGTGATCACGGTGCCGCCCATGTCGTTGTCGATGGTCTTGGGCACCCCCACCACCGGCATCCCTTTTTCGGCAAAGCGGTGGGCGATCTCCAGGCTGCCGTCACCCCCCACGGCCACCAGGGCGTCGAAGCGCAGCCGTTTGAAGTTTTCCATCACCTTGTCCGACAGGTCGCGCTGTTCACACTCGCCGGCTGCGTTGCAGATCGGCATCATGAAGGGGTTACCCTTGTTGGTGGTGCCGAGGATCGTGCCGCCGATGCTGGCGATGCCGTCCACCTTGTCCGGGGTGAGGTGGATGATCTCGTCGGTGTTCAAAAGTCCGGCATAGCCGGATTTGATGCCGTAGACCTCCCACTGCCGGTTGTAGGCCGCCATGGTGACTGCCTCAATCACCGCGTTCAGACCCGGCGCGTCACCGCCGCCGGTATTGATACAAATTTTCATGCGCTTGGACATTGCTTCCTCCCGGTTATAGCTATCTGATTATCACCAACGTGTCGTTATCATTACCCAACATAATTGGCTGTTGCTCATTGCCTTTCAGACGCCGAGCCATGTAGGGCACCTGGTCGTTCAACCAGGCCTTCATTTCACCCATGGTGATGTGGCCATCCTTGTTGGTATCTGCTTCACCTTGCAGGCCTTTTAGAAAGAAGTAGGTGAACAACGAATGTCTCTTTTCCGGGTACCAACTGGCCACCTGATCCATGCCGGCGCTAGTCATTAGCAGATCAGTAGCTACCGACGCTTTAGGTTCAGATTTTAAGCGAGCAGACAAACTACTAACTCCTTTGATCAACTGTCCGTTAGCAGAACTGCCAGAGAAACAGGCGTCAATCACCACGGTTTTTTTTGCAGCTGGGATGCGGGACAGGTTTTCATAAAAGGTGGAGAGCTTGTAGCCACTGGTACGAATATACTGTGGATTGGCATCAACCGGCACGAAATAGCCTTCACCGGTCTGTTGGTCCGGCGCACCGTGTCCGACATAGTAGATGAAGATCTTGCTTTGCCCAGGTTTCACCCACTTAAATAGTTTTCCCTGGTGGTCGTCCGAGGTGCCAAAGACCTCATACATATTGGCTAGTGTCGCATTCTCAATGTAGATGATATTGGTTGGTTCATATCCAAATGTTTTGGTTAGGTACTGTTTCATAACCCGGGCATCACGAAGGGCGTAGTCTACACTTGGTGTATCTGGGGCAGAATAGTTGGCGTTACCAATCACGACAGCAATATCGTATTTGCTGGCTGGTCTGCCCGTGGGAATATTCTTCAGCAGATCCTCTAAAGTTGAATCTGCGTTTATATCTGTTGCACCTTTATTAGTCATGGCAGGCTGCAATGCGATCAAGTTTTTGCTGGTCGATGTATTAGGTGAGTTTGGATAATTATCATGCTGTGCATTTGCTATGATGTTTGCTACTTCCGTGTGATTACGACGTTGGGCTATTGTAAAAGGAGTGCCCATTCCCATATCTGCATGAACGCTGAGATTGGCACCGCTCATAACCAAATAGTGTGCAAGATCAGCATATCCAAAATACGCAGCATAATGTATGGGGCCAAATGTGACTCCAACACCATCACGAATGTTTATGTCAGCTCCTTTCTGATGTAGGTACTTTACAATTTCAGTGTTACCTTTGTAGGCAGCACATGTTATGGCGCTACAGCAGACAAGATCTAAATTCACCTGACAATTTTCTTCTTTGATATTTGCCCCTTGAGCTATCAAACTTTTTACTGTTTGCAGGTCGCCATCGAATGAGGCTTTTATGAGAGGAGAGCTTGTTGCACAGCCTGTTAACATATAGATTGCTGACACCATGAGCATGATATAAATGGAGTAACGCATGATGCTAACCTCCTACCATAGATGCAGCTAAAAAAATGCACCTGCCAGTATTATGAATTTGACGGTCCTTAAAAAAATTGAGAGTTTATTCATTGCAATCCCTGTGCAAAATTATCGCGTAA
>DIKW01000085.1:8934-14429 GCA_002424705.1 Geobacter sp. UBA5608 | reverse complement strand
GAGCGGAACTACACCTTTGTGCACGGTGAAAAGGTAACGGTGCTGGAATCGGAGCTAAGCGCCCTGCGACTGGTGCGTTACAGCATCGAGCAGGGGATCGGCCTAGCGGTCAACTATTGTTCATTTCCCTACAAGCGTCGTTTTCAGCATGCCGCTGCCCGGCGGCGGGCGGCCTTTTCAGTCTGCGCTCCTGGCGAACAGGTTACCGACTGCGGTTATCTGCGGGTGCTGGGGGAGGGGACGGTGCAGTACAGCGAGGCCGCCATCCTGCAGGCTCCTTCCATGCGCGGCCCTTTTGAAAAGATCATGCTGCAGGGGGGGCGGCCGCTGTATCTTGAGCGGCAGCCGGTTACGCCGCGGCTTCCCTTGACGGAACAGGAGGCTTCCGGGTTGGCTTCCGGGGACGTTCCTGAGCGACTCAAGGCGTGGGAACAGATTACCGCAGGACTGGCGCCGTATTTTTAGCGGAGCTCATGCGCACGGAGTGCGCGCGTTGTAGTTGCAAAAATGCGAATGCGGTCTGTTGCGAGCAGGAATTGTTTGCAATACTGCGACTACCGTCGGTGTGACCCTTTGCGGCAGCTGCTCTAATCATCCAATATCAGGGCTTTTTAGCTCTTTATTGAGCGATAGGCGGGTTTGGCACGTCAGTTGCCTTGCAGATAGCTGGTACTCCAACCGGAACCACTATCCCTGCAAGGAGGGTTTTATGACGAATCCGCACGAGAGTAAAGGCTGGCAGGTCGTTATTGCCGGCACCGGCATCAACCTGGCCCTGGGCGTGCTCTACGCCTGGAGTATCTTCAAAGAGGCAATTGTCACTTCCATCAAGGCCGGCGGTCCCGGTGCCTTCCAGTGGGATCTGGCGTCGGTTGGCACGCCCTACGCGGTCAGCTGTCTGGTGTTTGCCTTTGCCATGATTATTGCCGGCAAGGCCCAGGACAAGATCGGTCCGGCCAAGACGGCCCTGATCGGCGGCCTGCTGGTGGGCGCCGGTTTCGTTCTGCTGGGCTTTACCACCAGCTTTATGGCCTGGGTTATCGGCTTTGGTGTGCTGGCCGGAGCAGGATTCGGTTTCGGCTATTCGGCAGCTACGCCGCCGGCCATCAAATGGTTCTCGTCAGCCAAGACCGGCCTGGTGGCCGGTATCGTGGTGGCCGGCTTCGGTCTGGCGCCGGTCTACATCGCGCCGCTGGCCAAGTTCCTGCTGGGGCATTTTGGCATCCAGCATTCGATGCTGATCCTGGGCATCGGTTTCCTGGTGGTGGTCTGCGGTTTCTCCTTCCTGTTGGTCAACCCTCCCAAGGGCTATGTGCCCCGTGAGGTGCTGCGCGGTTATTATCCGGCCCTGGACGCGGAAAAGAAAAAGAAGGAAGAGGTCAACGCCACGGTCAGCGAGGTGCTGCGTTCCCCCAAATTCTACGTATTGTGGTTCTGCTTCTTTATCGGCGCTGGCGCGGGCCTGATGGTGATCGGCAGTGTGGCCGGTATGGCCAAGGCCAGCATGGGCGAGATGGCCTTTGTGGCGGTTGCCATTGCCGCCGTCGGTAACGCCGCCGGACGGATCGTGGCCGGTGTGCTTTCCGACCGGATCGGACGTCGCGCAACGCTGTTCATCATGTTGGCCTTTCAGGCCTGTCTGATGTTCGCCGCCATCCCGATCACCGCCAATCCTAATGCGGTGATGCTGGTGATTTTGGCTACCTTCATGGGCTTCAACTACGGTTCCAACCTGGCCCTGTTCCCTTCCTTTGCAAAGGATTACTGGGGTTTGAAAAACTACGGATTGAACTACGGGGCCCTGTTCACCGCCTGGGGTATCGGCGGCTTCGTGCTGGTGCAGGCTGCCGACAAGATCAAGGCCATGCCCAACGGCAATAACAACGCCTTTATCGCTGCAGGTATTCTGCTGGCCTGCGGCGCTGCGATGAGCGTGTTCCTGGCTGACAAGAAGAAGGCTGTGGCTGGAGAAGAAGTGCCGTCCCGCTGGCAGGAATTCTGGGGCGAGTTTTCTCTGGGGTTCAAGGTGTTTTTGGGTTTCGAGGAGCCTCAGATTCGTGCTCCCCGCAACTGGGATGCCATTGAGGCTGAACGTTCCAAGGCCTGATCGGGTTTGGAAAGAGGGTAAACGCAAACGCCCCGGCCAGATGGCCGGGGCGTTTGCGTTTACGATGGGCGTAAAGCTTGCTAGTGACAGCCTCTGGCTGCCTTTGCCAGGTCGGAACGCACCCGACGGGCAAACTGTTCAATCCGCACCAGGTGATCCCGTTGCGTGTCGTCAAGAATCCGCAGAATCCGCTCCACTTCCGGAGAATCGCCGGCAAACCGGTCAAAGACATGGCGCTCAATAAATGATTTTTCCGTGTCCACCACCAGTGAGAGCGCTTTTGGCAGGTCTATCGTGCCAGCTTCAAGGGCATCGCGTATCCCTTTTACGTATGCTATCAGGGCGGTGAGGGTGTAGGTCCTGGTTTTGCCTTCACTGAACGCCGCAGTACCGCTGCTGACGCAGTTTTCGAGGTGGTCGATCCAGCCGGCATGCTCCCGCTCCTCGCCGGCCAGCGCCAGAAACTGGTCGGCATAGGTAGGAAAGGACTGGGCCAGTTTTTCATACAGGCTGGCCATCTGCAGTTCCTGATCCTTGTATAGCTGCAGCAGTTTATGCTGAAACGGTTCAAGCGGCACGTCGGCTCCTTACGTTGAGTGTACTCCTGGCAGTACATAGCATATCTGCAACGTTTGGGCAAACAGCTTGCGCGCTTGAGCTTTTGGGGTTGTGCGCTACACTGGTAGCAGTTGTTCAATCGTGTCGTGCGAGGTTGCGATGGACCGGTACCAGCTTGAGACACTCCTGCAGCCTGAACGTTACCCGGAGCCGACCAATGCGGTGAGCCATCTGCAGACCCATATCTCACACCTGTTTCTAACGGATCAGTTCGTCTACAAGCTGAAAAAGCCGGTTGATTTCGGGTTCCTGGATTTTACCACCCTGGAGCGGCGGCGTCATTTTTGTCATGAGGAGTTGCGTCTGAATCGGCGCCTTTCGCCGGACATCTACCTGGAGGTGGTGGCGCTGCATGACGATGGCAACGGCGGGCTCTGTTTTGGTGGTGAGGGGCAGGTAGTCGAGTATGCGGTCAAGATGCGCCGTCTGCCGGAGGAGCGGATGTTGGCCCGGCTGCTTGATGCTGGCCAGGTGACGGCGACTGATGTTGAGGCCATTGCCCGGACCGTGGCCGCCTTCCATGACGCTGCCGCAACTGACCAGCGGATCGCCTCCTTTGGCTCACTGGCCGCCATTCGGGCGAACTGGCTGGAAAATCTGCGTCAGACCGTGCCCTATTGCGGTGTTACCTTGTCGCATACTGATCACCAGCTGATCGGCGACTGGGCGCTGTCAACCCTGGACGGCGCTGCGGCCTGTTTTGAAGAGCGGGTGGCAGGTGGCTTTATCAGGGAGTGCGACGGTGATCTGCATAGTGAAAACATCTGTCTTGATGGCCAGGTGCATATCTTTGACTGCATCGAGTTCAACGAACAGTTTCGCTGCAGTGACACCGCCGCCGATGTGGCCTTTCTGGCTATGGATTTGGAAAACCATGGCCGTCGCGACCTGGCCGAATGGTTTGTGGCCGCCTATTGTCAGGAAAGCGGCGATACCGGTCTGTTGGCGGTGCTGTCGCTGTATCTGGTCAACCGGGCCTTTATCCGCGGCAAGGTGGAGAGTTTCCGGCTGGACGATCCGCTGATCCCGCCAGCTGAAAAGCAGGCTGCGGCAAGCCGTGCATCACGTTTCTTCCGCCTGGCGCGGGGCTACCTGTTGCGGCGACGATTGCCCCAAAGCCTGTTGCTGACCTGCGGCCCCACCGGCTGCGGCAAGAGCAGCTTTGCGGCTGAGCTGGCCTTTCAACTGGGAATCAGTCACCTGCAGGCCGATCGGGAACGTAAGCAGTTGGCTGGGGTTCGGCCGACGGAGCGCGGCGCCGACATCTACACCGCAGACTGGAACCGCGCCACCTATGAGCGGCTGGCAGCGATGGCTGCCGCCGAACTGGACGCCGGCCGCAGCGTGCTGGTGGATGCCACCTTTAGGTCCGCTGCTGACCGTGCGCGGTTTGGCTTGCTGGCGGCAGAGGCGGGGGTGCCGTTGACCATCTGTGTATTGAGTTGTCCAGCCGGGCTGGTGCGGCAGCGGCTTTCGGATCGCCAGCAGGCAGATGACAGTGTCTCCGATGGTACCTGGAGGGTCTATCAACAGCAGGTGGCCAGGTTTGAGCAGCCTGCTGACACAGAGGGGCAACTGCTGACGATCGACGCAACAAAGCCGGTAACGGTAATGGTTGAGCAGGCTTTGACCGGCTTAGCGTTGCTTCCCTGAAAGGGGCGATTTGTGTAACCGTCAGGTAAAAGTTGAGCCCTTCTGATTTTTTTAGATACATGTCTGAAATAGTGTGCTAGGGTGTCTTATCTTTTGAAGTTTACGACCCTGGAGACTTTAAAAGCTCCGGGGTTTTTTGGTTTAACGGTTTTCGAACACTTGCGCTATCGCAGGTGCATTACACGCGAAGGTAGAAGAAGGAGAAGTACGGTATGACAACAGGTAGGGTTAAGTGGTTCAATGACAGCAAGGGGTTCGGTTTTCTGGAGCAGGAGAATGGCGAGGACGTGTTCGTGCATTTCTCCGCTATCAACGCCAACGGTTTCAAATCCCTTGCTGAAGGGGATGCGGTCCAGTTCGAGGTGGTCAAGGGCCCCAAAGGGCTGCAGGCTGCCAACGTGACCCGCATTTAAGCAGGTTTTAGTGTCAGCATTCGAAAGCCCCGGCCTTGGCCGGGGCTTTTTTTGTNNTCAATCGCTGACAACCAGCAGATAGGGTGAGGCAAGTCCGCATTCTGCCAGATGAGAACGTACAGCAGCGGGTCCCGACGTCAGCAGGTCATAGAGTCGATGTTCCAGTACCAGCCAGACCAGCCAGGGCAGGTTGCCCAGCAGTGAGCAGCCGCAGTCCTGCTCCATCTCGCGCAGATGTGCCAGCTCCAGCTCCTGGGCCAGCTGCTGCGGAGTGGCGGCGTAGTGGGTCGGGAAGGCAACCACGGATCGGTCCAGGCACTCCATGTAGCGCTGCTTCTCATCGCTGGCAAGGGTTGTAAAATCGGTGCTGCACCAGTGTGGTTCCCTGGTGGAAAGCAGTGACCGGCAGGAGAGGGGGCGCAGCTGATACACTCCGCAGCTGCCGTCCTGCTCCAGAAACGGGCAGGGGCCTGCCTGGTCGCGGTAGCTCGTAAGCCAGTCCTTCAGCGAACCGGCCTGCTGAGCGCATTTCTGAATTACGGGAATGGCTGCCTGCAGGCGGTCTGTTTGCTCCGGCGTCACTATGCGAGCGATGGCGTATGCCTCGTCGGCAGTGCAGTTGACAACCAGGCGGCAACAGCCACTGCAGCCTTTGCCGCAATGGATGCTGCCGCCCTGCTGTCGGTATTCGCCTAACCATGCCC
>DIKW01000085.1:6893-8879 GCA_002424705.1 Geobacter sp. UBA5608 | reverse complement strand
CTGGAGCGATCATACGACAGTACGGGCAGCAGGTGCAATCTCGCGGTAACATCCGTTTCACAAAGATGCGGACTGACTGGTACAGTGAGGAGTGTACAATGCAACAAGGCTATTTTATTCCGGTCGGCATTGAGAGCATCGAACCGGACATGTTTCCGGATGTGGCGCTGTATCTGCGGAGCGGCGGTAATTATGTGCTCTATAAGAATAACGGCCGCATGTTCTCCAAGCAAGATGCCCAGCGGTTGATGACCAACAACATCGATTTCCTGTATGTCAGCCCGGCCGACATGGAGGTGATTAACCAGTACATGGAGTCCAATGCCGAACGGTTCCTGGCCAGCGAAACCTTCGACGGCCGCACCAAAGGCAAGATCATCTACCAGACTTCAATCAACTTTGTGGGGGATATCTTCCAGAACCCCGGCAAGGCCGGCGATCTTAACCGCAGCAAACGTCTGATTGAAAACCTGATGACCTATCTCTCCAGCGACCGTGATGCCCTGACCTCGCTGGAAACGGTCATGACCAAAAACTACTACACTTTTGTGCACTCGCTACAGGTGACGGCTCTCTCGCTGTTGGTGCATGCCGAGGCCTACATGCTGGCCCACGATGAGATGGTGGACGTAGGCATCGGCACCCTGCTGCACGACTTCGGCAAGATATTTATTCCCCAGGATATTCTCAACAAGACCGGCAAGCTGACCGATGAGGAACAGGCCGCCGTGAGGCGACATCCGATGGACGGCTACACCTACCTCAAGGAACATACCAGCCTGAACGACATCTGTCTGGCGATCGTGCGGGACCACCATGAGCGGATCAACGGTAACGGCTATCCGCAGGGCCTGAAAAGAGAGTCCATCTCGCGTAGTGCGCAAGTAGGAGGATTGTGTGACGTTTTCTGCACCCTGACCATCGATCGCAACGGCCGTACGGCCCTGCCGTCGTACCTGACGATCCAGGTGATGCGTCAGGAGATGAAGGATGCCTTTGACAAACGCCTGTTGGATATCCTGGAGGGGCTGACCTGTACCGAGGATGCACAGCAGTTGGTTCTATAAAAGCACCACGAGGGACATGTATGCAGAAACAGGTTTATGTTGTTGGACACCGCAATCCCGATACCGACTCCATCGCCTCGGCTATCGCCTATGCTGCCTTCAAGCGTCGGCTGGGGTATCATAGGGTAACCGCCGCCATGGCCGGCGCACCCAATCCGCAGACCAGCTACATCCTCAATCGCCTGGGGGTGGAACCGCCGCTGTATCTGGCCGACGTGCATCCCAAGGTGCGTGATGTGCTTGGACGTAGCCCAATTACAGCCGCTGCCGGTATGCCGCTCAAGGAGGCCTTGGAGCTGTTTCATCACCATGCCATCAGGGTGTTGCCGGTGGTGGACCAGGCCGGGACGCCGCAGGGTGTGGTTTCGTTGCTCAAGTTGTCAGAGAAATACCTGGTGGCCGGCAGCGACCGCCGGCGCGGGGTGGATAGTTCATTGCGCAACCTGTGCCATTGTCTTGAGGCTACCATGCTTACCGGCGAGCTTTCCGACGAGCTGGAACACCTGCATCTGTTCATCGGCGCAATGACCGAACAGTCATTCAGTACGCGGATCGCCGGCTATGATCCATCGAGCCTGCTGGTGCTGACCGGCGACCGTCCTTCGATCCAGCAGGCCGCCATTGAGATCGGGGTCCGGCTGCTGGTGGTAACCGGTGGGCTGCCGGTTGACGATCTCCTCTTGGCTGCCGCGCGGGACAAGGGGGTGGTTGTCATCTCCACCCCGCACGATACGGCATCGGCCACCTGGTTGGTGCGGCTCTCGACGCCGCTGGCCTGTTTCATGGATCAGAAGTTTGAGAAGATCGGCGTTGCAGAGCCACTGGAACATCTTCGGCTGAAGCTGTTGTACTCCGGTGAGCCGGCGGTGGTGGCGGTGGAGGAGGACGGCTCCATTGCCGGCATTGCCACCAAATCGTC
>DIKW01000085.1:421-6786 GCA_002424705.1 Geobacter sp. UBA5608 | reverse complement strand
CAGCCGATTACCTTCATGGCGGCGCCGGTGGGCAGCACCTGCTCCATCGTGGCCTCACTCTACCGCGAACGGGGGTTGGATCCCGAGCAAGCGATTGCTGGTCTGTTACTGGCCGGTATCATGTCCGATACGATCATCCTCAAATCACCCACCACAACGGAGCGTGACCGTGAGCTGGTGGCCTGGCTGGAGCCGCTGGCCGGACTGGAGCACGCCGCCTTTGGCAAGGATATCTTTGCCTCATGTGGTGGCTTCTCGGCCCACGGCTCGATCGAGCAGGCGGTGCGGGCCGACTTCAAGCAGTTCAATGTGGGCGAGACCCAGTTCGGGATCGGCCAGGTCGAGGTGATCGGGTTTGACGAGTTCTACGGGCTGAAGGAACGGCTGCGCGAGACCTTGCGCCAGGTCAAGCAGGCCGACAGACTGCACCTGGCCGGCCTGATGGTGACCGACATCTACAGTGAAACCACCCTCTTTCTGGCCGAGGGCAAGAACGAACTGGCCCATCTGATGGGCTATCCCCAGCTGGAGCCGCATCTGTACGAGCTGAAAGGGGTCATGTCCCGTAAGAAACAGATGGTGCCGCACCTGCTGAAGGTGCTGGGCTCGCTCTGATCACCATTTCTTCAATTGACCTCGAGCCCCTGAACTGGTACTGTACATCAACTATTACAAGCTGTTCCAGGAAGATCACGAGTACAACCGCATTCGTCAGCCCCGGAAATCTTCGGGGCTTTTTTCTTGTGCAGCACGAAAGAAGGAACACCCATGCCGTTTCAATCATTCAGCCTGCACCCCAAGGTGCTGGGCGGCGTAAAAAGCGCTGGCTATGAAACCCCCACCCCGATCCAGTCACAGGCCATTCCCAAGATCATGGCCGGACACGATATCATGGGCCTGGCCCAGACCGGCACCGGCAAGACTGCGGCCTTTGCCCTGCCGATCCTGCACCGCCTGATGCAGGGCCCCCGCAAGCAGGTGCGGGCGCTGGTGATTGCCCCCACCCGTGAACTGGCTGAACAGATCAATGACTCTCTGCTTGAGCTGGGGCAGCAGACCCGTTTGAAGAGTATCACCGTCTATGGCGGTGTTGGTGTCAATCCGCAGATTGAGAAGCTGAAAAACGGTGTGGAGATCGTGGTGGCCTGCCCCGGCAGGTTGCTGGATCATATCAGTCAGGGCACCATTGATCTGAGCTACCTGGAGCTGCTGGTGCTGGACGAGGCCGACCAGATGTTCGACATGGGCTTCCTGCCCGATATCCGCCGCATCCTCAAACACCTGCCGAGCCAGCGTCAGACCATGTTGTTCTCTGCCACCATGCCGGCTGAGATCCGCGGCCTGGCCCGCGAGATATTGCGTGATCCGGTGACGGTGCAGGTTGATACGGTGGCCCCGGCCGCCACGGTCAGCCATGCCCTCTATCCGGTTGCCCAGCATCTGAAGACACCGCTGATGATGCAACTGCTCAAACATACCGACACCGAATCGGTGCTGATCTTTACCCGCACCAAGCACCGTGCCAAACGGCTGGGTGAGCAACTGGAAAAGGCCGGCTACACCGCGGCCTCATTGCAGGGTAACCTGTCCCAGAACCGTCGTCAGGCTGCCATGGAGGGCTTTCGTAGCGGCACGTTCCAGATCCTGGTGGCCACCGACATCGCTGCCCGGGGTATCGATGTCTCCCAGGTCTCACACGTGATCAACTACGACATTCCCGACACCACTGAGGCCTATATCCACCGTATCGGCCGCACCGGCCGGGCTGCCAAAAGTGGCGATGCCTTTACCTTGGTCACCGACGAGGATGGCGCCATGGTGCGAGCCATAGAGAAGACGCTGGGTACCACCATCGAACGCCGCACCATTGAGGGCTTTGACTATAGTGTGCCGGCCCCGCGCAAGGATGAAGAGTTTGCCCGGCCACCTCGACAGCCGAACCCGCGCCGTAAACCAGTGGCCGAACCTGCAAAAACCGGGCATCCGGCGGGTACCAAAAAACGTGGACCCCGGCCGACAGGGGCCTCAAGCCACGCAAGAACAGGTCGCTAGCCCGCGACCCCGCATGGATTCTGGGTCAGCGCGGTGCGCAAAAAATCTTTGTTATTTCGCACATATCTGTGCTATTTTGTCGCTCCCTCCCACCGCGCACACTGTCCTTCGGAGAGGTTTTCCGTCTGTACGGGGGTCGTCAGATGCACAGACTGCAACCATGGCTGAAGAAACTGTTCACGCCGATTACCATCATGCTGATTCCCCACACCCGGGTGGGCACTTTTAACCTCAAGCTACCGCTGGTGGTCTTGGGGATGATGGTGGTCTTTGCCGGGGTGGGGGGGGTCTATACCCTTTCGCTCACCTATCACGCCGTTGATTATTTCGTTATGAAGCGCAAGTATAACGACATGGCCGGGCAGCTACAGTCCGTGCAGGGCAGCATCCATTCGTTGAAGCAGGCTGAGGCTGAGTTCAAGCGGTTGCTGTCCCACGGTTCGCGCAAAAAGGTGTTGGATGCCGCAGTAACGGAGCCGAGCGACGGTTCGATTGATATTGAAGAGCTGAAGCTGCAGATCGACGAATCGTTGAAGTCGGTGGTCGGCATCCGCACTTATCTGGCGCAACAACGTGACCTCTACCGCTCGACTCCTCAGGGCTTGCCGGTAGCCGGTCGTTTCAGTTCGGGCTTCGGTATGCGGGTGCATCCCAAATACGGTAAGCAGCGCTTTCACAGCGGCATTGACCTTTCCGCACAGCGTGGGACCCCGGTACATGCCACGGCTGACGGCATTGTCAGCGTATCCGGTTACGGCGCCGGCAACGGCAACGTGGTGGTGATCGAACACGGCCACGGCTTCAGCACCGTCTATGCCCACAACGATCGCAACACCGCCCGGGTGGGGCAGACCGTCAAGCGGGGCGAACAGATCGCTTTGGCTGGGGCCACCGGCACCGCCACCGGCGTGCATGTTCACTACGAGGTTTGGCGTCAGGGACGGCCGGTGGATCCGTCTGACTTCATCAAAGAGTCAAACGAGCGAGTGGCGCTACGATAAGGAGGCAGCTGGATGTTTTCTGCTAAACAACAGAAGCTGGAAGTGATCATCGGACCTGAATCGGCGATACGCGGTGACCTGACCTCAAAGGGTACGATTCGTGTTGATGGCGCTATTGAAGGCAACGTGACCGCCGACTGCGTGATCATTGGCGATAAAGGACTGATCACCGGTGATGCGGTGGTACGACAGATGATCATCGGCGGACGGATCATCGGTCAGATCAGGGCTGCTGAGGGGGTAGATATCCAGCGTACCGGCGACGTGTGCGGCGACATCAGCGCGGCACGACTGACCATCGCCGATGGGGCCCAGTTCGACGGGCGCTCAACCATGAAGCGTTCCAAGGAGATCGCCTACAGCGGTACTGAAGAGCTTGCCAACGTCTGAAAAACCGCTGAACCGTAACGCATGTATGCCAACGCCCCGTCAGAAGTCATCTGACGGGGCGTTGATCGTTTTCGATGCATGGGTTGGTTATTTGTTGTGGCCCTTGCCTCTGCCCTTGCCCTTGCCGGGTCGCTCGTCGCCACCACCGCCTTGCTGGCCGATGTAGCGCAGATTACCGTCCTTCAGGGCGTGGAACTCGGCCGATCCCGGCTTGATGCCCAGTTCCTTGGCCATGGCGCCCCACCCTTTGCTCTTGCTGGCGCGGTAGGTTTGCAGTACCACCGGTGCGGGCTTGTTGGTCATCTGTCCCAGTTGGAAGGTCATAAAGACATCGGCCGGTGCGGCCACCTGGGCAAAGACCGCATCAACCTGCGGCAGCGGCACGCCGAACTGGGCTGCGATACCGGCCTTGAAGCCGGGCAGGTCGGCCCGGGCCTGCACGTTCAGGTTGGCCATGAAGCCGTCCAGGCTGGCCCAGACAGCGGTGGCAGGGCATAACAGCAATGCGCAGACAAACGTGGTCACGAGACGTTTCATGCTTAAGTACCTCCAGGGGAAGAAATTCTTAATAAGTATAGCACTGTTCAGCGTTATGACAAGATGAGGATGGAGCATGCTGCTTGCTGTCTGACTAGGCAGAGGGTGCAACGTTGATGGGTATTTATAAGGCGATCCTCAAGCAAGGTGGTCTCCCCGGATTTGATTAGATTCGTTAGTCGTTTGGGGGGAGGTTCGAGGCACGTATTCTCTCTGTATAGCACTGTTCTACCAGGTTGAACAGTTTGTCCAGATCAACCGGCTTGATGATATAGGTGTAAAATCCGATGGAGTTGAAGTCGTTTAGGTGGCGCTTATCGCTGTACCCGGTAATAACGATAAAGCTGATGTCAGGCAATAGAGCTTTAAGTTGTTTTGCCATTTCAAAACCGTTCATGATTGGCATATTGATGTCTGTGATGACGATCTCCGGACGATGCTTTCGGAACAGTTCTAGGCCTTGTTGGCCGTTTTCGGCAGTGTAGATCTCAGCTGCAGGGAACTCCACTGCCAGCATCTTGGCGATGGCCTGGCAGACCACGATGTCGTCCTCCACTAACAGGAGCTTGAAGCAGGCTGAAGCACGTGTTTGTTTCATATTTAAATCTCGATTCTGAATTCAGCGCCATCGCCGGTGTTGCGTACGGTGAGGCAGCCACCCATGTTTTTCTCAATGATGCTCTTGGAGAGAAACAGACCGACCCCGGTCCCTTTACCGAGCGGCTTCGTGGTAAAGAAAGGGTCGAAAATTTTGGATATGATTTCAGACCTGATACCACCACCGTTGTCGCTGACGGTAACAATCACCCGTTCTGCCTCGGCGGTCCAGGCGCGTACAATAATCGCTGGGCTGTTGGTCCCGTGTTCCAGCAGAGCATCCTTGGCATTCAAGATCAGATTCATGAGCACTTGACCGAATTCGTGGCGATAACCATTGAGCTGAGGTTCGCCGGTGGCTTGGACCAGCAGGGCAATACCACTGGTTTTCATGCTTTCATCCAGAATCTGCACCGTGTCGGCAATTACCTGCGTTACGCTGAATAGTCCCCGTTCTTTGTCCGACGAGTTGTAGTTCTGGAAGACGGTAATGGTCTGGGACAGATGTTGCAGGATGCCCATGGCAGAGACGATATTGGCGTTGAGTAACTCATTGTCCAGTTGACCGTGGCGCTGAGCAAACCCGATTTCTTGAATTTTAATGCCGACCAGATTGAGGGGCTGACGCCATTGATGAGCAATGTTGCCGAGCATCTCCCCCATGGCGGCCATGCGGCTTTGTTGAAGCAGCAGCTGCTGTTTCTCTCGT
This sequence comes from Geobacter sp. UBA5608, assembly GCA_002424705.1. Classification (GTDB taxonomy): domain Bacteria; phylum Desulfobacterota; class Desulfuromonadia; order Geobacterales; family Pseudopelobacteraceae; genus Trichlorobacter. Next base: position 1,500 of record DIKW01000085.1, on the reverse strand, counting down.
AATTCCTCCATGGTCTGTTGACGTGCTGTTGTCTCAGCTTGCAGCTCACGGTAGGTCAGTTGCAGCTGGGTATTCTGGTGTTGTAGTTCTAAAGCCCGTTCCGCCAAGGCCACGTTCAGCCGTTCGACCTCTCTGGCATAACTATGGAGCGGACGGGCAACTAAAAACCAAAGAAACGGTGCACTGATCAGCACCAGCAGTACGGAGTCGGCAAAGTTGTCGACAAAGTCGATCGAGGTATGGAAAAAACGTGGCAGGGTGAACATGACCAGTGTCTCGGCCAGAAACAGTATCACCATCAGGCTAACGATAAGGCGTGGAGGAGATAGTACTTTGGAGTGTGCTTCGTTGTGTTTTTTTTCGGCACTAAACGGGTTCATACCCCTCTCCAGCGTTGCGTGGGTGTCGGTTCAATATGATTAGAGTCTTCGATATGGCATGAGGAGTGTAAAACTACATTACCACAAAATTTCGCTTGTGTTCGATAGTCGGTATGGTCAAAAAGAAAACGCCCCCGACGGGGACCGTCGAGGGCGTTACCGTGTGCTGTAAACCGGTTTACAGGCCCAGTTGTTTGAAGAAGTCGTTACCCTTGTCATCCACCAGGATAAAGGCCGGGAAGTTTTCGACCTCGATCTTCCAGACCGCTTCCATACCAAGTTCAGGGAAGTCGATGCACTCGACCTTCTTGATGTTCTCCTCGGCCAAGATGGCGGCCGGACCGCCGATGGAGCCCAGGTAGAAGCCACCGTGCTTCTTGCAGGCATCGGTTACTTGCTGGGAACGGTTGCCCTTGGCGATCATGATCATTGAACCGCCGTTTTCCTGCAGCAGATCAACATAGGAGTCCATCCGTCCGGCAGTGGTCGGGCCGAAGGAGCCAGAGGGCTTACCGGCCGGAGTCTTTGCCGGGCCAGCATAGTAGATCGGGTAGTTTTTGAGGTACTCAGGCAGCGGCTTGCCACTGTCCAGGATCTCCTTGAACTTGGCGTGGGCGATATCGCGGCCCACCACGATGGTGCCGGAGAGCAGCAGGGCATCGCCCACTTTGAGGCCTGACAGCTCCTTCAAGGTCTCGG
>DIKW01000085.1:0-297 GCA_002424705.1 Geobacter sp. UBA5608 | reverse complement strand
CGGCGGAGCAGGAGACCGCCATGCCTACCGGACAGGAAGCACCGTGGCGGGGCAGGCGGATGACGCGCACGTCATGGGCAAAGTACTTACCGCCGAACTGGGCGCCGATGCCCAGCTTTTGGGCTGCTGCCAGCAGCTTGTCTTCCAGTTCGACATCGCGGAAGGCCTGACCGTGTTCGTTGCCAACGGTGGGCAGGCCGTCCAGGTCGCGGGCGGTGGCCAGTTTGACGGTCTTCATGCAGGCGTCGGCTGAGGTGCCGCCGATGATAAAGGCGATATGGTAGGGGGGACAGGCGG
>DIKW01000026.1:10268-11331 GCA_002424705.1 Geobacter sp. UBA5608 | reverse complement strand
CGCTCGAGATAGGGATTGAAGACCCTGATCAGCCCTTCACGGGTCACGGTCATCAGACCGTTTTCAAGATGCTGCACAATACTGCTGTGCAGACGTTGCAGCTCCTCATAGTTGACCTCGCTGGTCCGCAGCGCATCTTCGGTGCTGCGTGCCCGTTCCGCAAGGTAGCCGGTGATAAAGGCGGTCAGTACGAAACCGGTCAGATGCAGGAAGATGGTGTAGAATAAGACGACGCCGCCACGCTGCAGGGCTGCCAGTGGAGAAAGGCCGATAGTCGTCAGCATGCCGTAATACTGCAGATCAACCAGGGCGCCGAACAATATACCGCTCAAGGCAGCCGTGTACAGAGCTTCACGCCGGGACAGCAACAGTGCGGCATTCATGACTGCCAACAGATAAAGAAAGGAATAGGGGCTGGCGATGCCGTCGGTAAACACCAGCAAGAGCGTCACAAACAGCAGATCCCAGACAATCTGCAGGTAGGTCAGTGGCAGCTGCCACTGTTGACGCCGCAACGCAGCCAGGGAGGCCGCCGAAAAGAGACAAGACGAGACCATCAACAACACAACGCCACGATAGGCGGTGGTGTCGATGGCCTCGGGGTCCTGCAGTTTCAGAATTATGATCGATGCCAGCAGCAGCACCGTTACGGCGATCCTGGCAACGATAAAGAGCCGCAGACGACGCTCGGTTTTCATCAATTAGCCGCCAACCGCTCCCGCCAGCTTAAAGATCGGCAGATACATGGCCACCACCAGTCCGCCGACGGTAGTGCCCAGGAAGACCATCAGCATCGGTTCCATCATGGCGGTCATGGCAGACACGGCGTCATCCACCTCGTCATCGTAAAAATCGGCAATCTTGGTCAGCATGGCATCCATGGCGCCGGTGGCCTCACCCACAGCGATCATCTGCACCACCATCGGCGGGAAGATGCCGCAGGCCTGCAACGGCTCAGCCATGGTCTTGCCTTCCGAGATGGCCTGGCGCACGCCGAAGATCGCCTCTTCGATGACCTTGTTGCCGGCGGTCTTGGCAACGATCTCCAGGCCGTCCATGATCG
>DIKW01000026.1:8301-10211 GCA_002424705.1 Geobacter sp. UBA5608 | reverse complement strand
CAATCGGCGCCTTGAGGGCAAAGGCGTCGATCTTCTTACGCCCCACCGGAGTGGCGTAGAACTTTTTAACCCCCCAGATGGTAGCGAAGAAGGCCGCAATGATCACGATGATGTACTTCAGCAGAAAATCCGACAGGGCGATCACGACCTTGGTGGGACCAGGCAGCTCCCCGCCGAAGTCGGCAAACATCTTGGCAAAGGTCGGGATAACGAAGACCAGGATCACGCCCACCACGATCACGGCGATCGACATGATGGTGACCGGGTACACCATGGCCCCCTTGATCTGTTTTTTGAGCTTCATCGCCTTTTCGATGTAGGCCGCCAGACGGTTGAGAATGGTATCCAGGATACCGCCGATCTCGCCGGCTGCCACCAGGTTGACGAACAGCTCGTCAAATGCCTTGGGATGTTTGGCCAAGGCATCAGCAAAGGTGGAACCGCTTTCCACACTCTCCTTGACCTTGAACAGGATCTGTTTGAAGGCCGGCTTTTCCTGTTGCGAGGAAAGGATATCCAGGCACTGTACCAATGGCAGGCCGGAGTCGATCATGGTGGCAAACTGCCGGGTAAAGATCACCAGGTCCTTGGTGTCGATACTGCCGCCACCAAACGAGGGCATCTTAAAGCCTTCCTTCTGCTCCTTGACCGTGATACCGAGCATACCGGCTCTCTTCAGCTGGGTCTCCACCGAGGCGGCATCCTGCGCCTCGGTCACCCCTTTCTGAACGGCACCGGTGCGGGTCTTAGCTTCCCAGGCAAACTTTGGCATGGAACTCCTCCTTCAGAATCGGGTAACTAGCGCCGTTGCGCTGGACGCATCCCCATGGTCGGATTGTTGATCATCTGCTTCAGCTCTTCCGGATCAGTGGAGCGGCCCATGGCATCGTCCAGGGTGATCAGACGCCGCGCATAGAGAGCATACAGCGATTGGTTCATGGTCTGCATGCCGTACTTGTCCTGTCCCACCTGCATCTGGGAATAGATCTGGTGTATCTTGTCTTCGCGAATCAGGTTACGGATGGCCGGGTTGGGCACCATGATCTCCAGTGACAGGCAGCGTCCGCCACCGATCTTGGGGATCAGGGTTTGGGACATGACCCCCTCCAGCACGAAGGACAGCTGGGCACGGATCTGAGGCTGCTGGTAGGGTGGAAACACATCCACGATCCGGTTGATGGTCTGGGCGCAGGAGTTGGTGTGCAGGGTGGCCAGACAGAGGTGACCGGTCTCGGACAGGGTCAAGGCCGCCTCGATGGTCTCCAGGTCACGCAACTCGCCCACCAGCACGATGTCCGGGTCCTGGCGCAGGACATACTTGAGGGCGTTTTTGAAGCCCTTGGTGTCGGCCCCCACCTCACGCTGGTTGACCAGGCAGCCCTTGTGGGGATGCAGGTACTCGATCGGGTCCTCAATGGTGACGATATGTTCACGACGGTTGATATTGATAAAGTCAATGATCGAGGCCAACGTGGTGGACTTGCCGGAACCGGTCGGTCCGGTCACCAGGATCAGGCCGCGCGGTTTTTCGGCCAGCTCCCTGACCACCGGCGGCAGACCGAGATCTTCGAAGGTGAGGATTTTGTAGGGGATCACCCGGAACACACCGGCCACGGCGCCGCGCTGGACAAAGATATTGCCCCGGAAACGTGACAGCCCCTTGACCCCGAAGGAGAGGTCCAGTTCATTGTCCTCTTCAAACTTGTGTTTTTGGGAGTCGGTCAGTACCGAGTAGCAAAGCTGCTTGGTCTCCACCGCATTTAAGGGAGGGATGTCCTCCAGCGGCTTCAGTTTACCGTCCACCCGGATCTGTGGCGGTGTATTGGTGGTGATGTGCAGGTCGGAGCCGCCAGCTTCCACCAATATCTTGAGCAGGTCGTGCAGATTAGCCATGGTTCGTTCTCCTTAGT
>DIKW01000026.1:7574-8125 GCA_002424705.1 Geobacter sp. UBA5608 | reverse complement strand
AGGATCAGTTCACGGATCGGCTCCAACATCGGCATGACCTGATAAAAACCGACCCGCCCCTTGTAACCGGTATTACTGCAAACCGGGCACCCCTTGCCTCGATAGCAGACAAACTCGGGGGCCTCCTCCGGTGTCACCCCGGCATCAATCAGCGCCTGGACCGGGATATCTTCCTGCNNACTTGTGTTTTTGGGAGTCGGTCAGCACCGAGTAGCAAAGCTGCTTGGTCTCCACCGCATTTAAGGGAGGGATGTCCTCCAGCGGCTTCAGTTTACCGTCCACCCGGATCTGTGGCGGTGTATTGGTGGTGATGTGCAGGTCGGAGCCGCCAGCTTCCACCAAGATCTTGAGCAGGTCGTGCAGGTTAGCCATGGTTCGTTCTCCTTAGTCGTCTGCCACCGTGACCCGCAGTACCTCTTCCAGAGAGGTGACCCCCTCCTTCAACTTGGTGAGGCCCGACTGGCGCATGGTCTTGATACCGAGTCGCATCGACTCGCGCTTGATCTCGGCCGTATTGGCCCCGTTCAGGATCAGTTCACGGATCGGCTCCA
>DIKW01000026.1:6284-7459 GCA_002424705.1 Geobacter sp. UBA5608 | reverse complement strand
CGCCTGGACCGGGATATCTTCCTGCTCTTTACAGTCACTGCACACCCGGCGGGCCAGACGCTGGGCAGTGATCAGGTTAACGGCCGAGGCCACCAGAAACGGCTCAATACCCATGTTGAGCAGACGGTTGATGGTGGCAGGGGCGTCATTGGTATGCAGGGTTGACAGCACCAAGTGGCCGGTCAGGGCCGCCTTGACCGCGATCTCGGCGGTCTCGAAGTCCCGGATCTCACCGATCATGATGATATCGGGATCCTGCCGCAAAAAGGAACGCAGTGCAGCGGCAAAGTTGAGGCCGATATCTTCGTGCATCTGCACCTGGTTGATACCGGCAAAGTTGAATTCCACCGGATCTTCGGCGGTGGAGATATTCTCGGTCACCTTGTTCAGTTCAGTCAGGGCGGAATACAGCGAAACCGTTTTCCCGGAACCGGTGGGCCCGGTCACCAGCACCATGCCGAACGGTTTATGAATCTCCCGCTTGAAGTGAGCCAGCGCATCAGGCTCATAACCCAGTTTGGTCAGATCGGTCTGCAGGTTGCTCTTGTCCAGCAGACGCAAGACGATCTTTTCGCCAAACAACGTCGGCAGGCATGAAACACGATAGTCCATATCCTTGCCGCCGCCCAGCTTGATCTTGATCCGTCCATCCTGGGGCAGTCGCCGCTCGGCAATATCCAGCTCCGCCATGATCTTGATCCGCGAGGTGATGGCGTTTTTCAACTTCATGGGCGGCTTCATCACCTCATACAACACACCGTCGATCCGGTAGCGGACCCGGAAGGTCTTCTCATAGGGTTCGACATGGATATCACTGGCCTTTTTACGGATGGCGTCCATCAGGATCAGGTTGACCAGCTTGACGACCGGCGCATCCTCGGTGGCCTTTTCCAATGAGGAGACATCGACGGTCTCCTCGGTATCCACCAACTCCAGGTCCTCCATGTCCAGATTGTCCATCACATCGGCCAGGGAGGCGGACTGATCGTAATACTTATCGATGGCCCCCCTGATATCGGATTCAGACGCCACAACCATCTCAACATTGTAGCTGGTCATAAACTTGATATCTTCGATGGCAAACAGGTTGGAGGGGTCGCTGACCGCTACGATCAGGGTGGAACCGGCCCGGTTGACCGGCACCAGGCTATATTTCTGGACCACTTCAGGGGGGA
>DIKW01000026.1:350-6239 GCA_002424705.1 Geobacter sp. UBA5608 | reverse complement strand
CCGTACTGCCGGGAAAGGAAGGAGACCAGATCATGTTCACTGATCAGTCCCTGCTTGATCAGGATCGTACCCAACTTGCTCTGGCCGCCGGACATCTTCTGTTCCTGCAGGGCGTTGCTCAGTTGTTCCCGCGTGATCAGACTGTTTTTGACCAGAATTTCACCCAGACGACTTGTCTGCATAACACTCCCGTTCAACCCTGCAGTTAAATAGTGTTACTCTGGCATGCGGCCCATCATAGTAGCGGCCCGATTACCCCACTGTCAAGAACAAGCTGGTCAGCGTTCCTGCTGCAACGACTTTGCCATCAGGCCAATCGGTGGGGTGACACCGGTCCAGCGGTAAAAGGCCAGCTCACCCTGCGCCGCCAGCATCCCCAGTCCGTCGCAGGACAGCAGTCCCTGGTGATGGGCTGACCTGACCAGGGGGGTAGACGACACCCCATAGACCATGTCATACACTTTAGCAGTAGCCGGCAGGAGCGCAAGGTCAAGGCCGGCAATTTCTTCACCATGCAGGCCAAGCGAGGTGGCGTTGATCAAAAGGTCTGCCTCAGGCAGCAATGTTGGCAGCTCGCTGAAACCAGCAACTGCAATGCTGTTTTTTGTGGCCACGTGGCCATGCAGTTCCACTGCCAACTGGCTGGCCGCAGACAAGGTGCGGTTAACGACCGTTATGGTGGTCGCGCCGGCTTCGGCCAAGGCTGCCACGGCGCCGCGGGCAGCCCCGCCCGCCCCCAGCACCATGATCCGTTTTCCGACAACCGGGCAGTCCAGATCCCGCTCCAATGAGATCAACAGACCGGCGCCGTCGGTATTGTAACCAATCAGGCGACCATCCTGATTGCATACCGTGTTAACCGCGCCGGCCCGCACCGCCTCAGGTGACAGCTGGTCTAAAAACGGCATGATGGCGCTCTTGTGGGGAATGGTCACATTCCAGCCAGCAACGCCGAGGCTCCGCAAGCCCTGCACCGCCTCGGCCAATTGATGCGGCGGAACGGCAAACGGCACATAGACACAATCCATGCCCAGCGCCTGAAAAGCGGCATTCTGCATCTGCGGTGAACGGGAATGGCCCACCGGCCAGCCGATGATGCCATAGACCCTAGTGGTCCCCTGAATCGTTATCTGCATTACAATCGTCCCTCCCCCTGCAACGGCAGGCCGTAACGTCTGCGCAGCTCGGTTACCGCTTCACCCCAGGCCGGTACCATCCGCTGGACCGTATCCAACATGGGGCCGGCCTGCCCTGCCCTGCCCGTGCGCGCGACCTGCTCCGCTGCCTGCAAGAGCGAATGGGCCGTGATCAACACCGCCTTTTCAGTATCCTGATCAATCAGCCAGCCTTGCTCCATGGTAGTGCGGTGCAGAGTTTGCAGACGCCAGAACTCGGCTACATCAACCGGCGCTGCAGGAATGCTGTCAGTGGGCAGCCAGAAGACGATCCCCTGCGGCAACGGCTCCTGTCTGCCCCAGTCCACCGAATGCCGGGTTGAGTAGTCCATCAGCACCGGGCGGTCCGCCTGTAGCCGCCCAGCCAGCAATCTAAAGAGTTGCGGTGCTGTCTGCCCCTGCTGCAGGATAGCGCTGAACGAATTCTGCAGCCTCGGCAATTCGCCGCGGTACCAATCGAAAACCAGGTGCGGGATGTGCGGCAGGTCCACGTCCTCACGCAACCGCTCCACGGTCTGCAGATACCAGAGCGGAAAGGCGCCGCTATCACCCCAGGTAAACAATACCGCCTGCTCCGGCAACGAGCGCAACGTGTTGACGGCATAATCCTGGGCACTATAGTTACGCCGTTGATCGTTGTCGCGAAAATTGGTTGCCAGTTGAAAACAAGGCAGCAACAGCAAAAAAACAAGTACCAGCAGCCGGCGCTGCCACCCATAACGCTCAGAGGCATCAGCCTGGGGAATGCTGCGTCTGACCGCGGTATGCAACCCAACGGCGATCAGCGCCGCAGCCAACAGGTAGAGAGGAGTATAAAACTCTTCGGTCAGAAAAATTGATTCGGCCCGCGGATTGAAAAAACCGACAATCACCCCCCAAAAACCGAGCAAGGCGGCACCACAGGCCACCACAAACGGCCGCTGAAGCTGCCAGCAGGCCAGCAGACCGGCCATAAGAAATAACAGACCGATCCAACCGAATTCATGGGGGATGGAAAAACCTGCCAACTGTTTCAGCAACAGCGGCAGGTCACGCAGATGGGGTTCTTCTGGATAGCCCCGGCGCAAGACATGCCACAGGAAACGGGACAGACTGTCGGGGTCACCCCAGTTTTGCAACGGCTGAGTAGCGGCACGCAACGGGAGGTACAATTGCACCGCCCCGCCAGCCAGGGAAAAAGCCGTTGTCAGCAAGAGGTCTCGTCCCCGCAGCAACAAGCGAGGCTCAGTAACGGCTACAAACAACAGCCAGGCCGGCACCAGCAGGATGATCGTCTGGTGAGCCCCGCTGGCCAGGCCGGTAAAAAAACCCACAGCGTACCACCAGGCCGGCCGTTCGCTACCAGCCAACAGCTCTTCTCGCCAGCGCAGCAGAAACAAAAAACAGAGCGCCACCATGCCGGCCAGTAGCGGGTATGGCTTATCATGATTGGTCTGCAACCAAAGCCGCGGCGAGGTGGCAAACAAGAGCGAACCGGCCAGCGCAGACGCGTTGCGGACAAATGAGCTGAACCGTTGGTCGTGAGAACAGGGATGATTGCGCAGCAACTGTCTCACCAGGAGAAACAGCGCGCTACAGGCCAGCGCCGCACCGCAGGCGGTGGCCAGATTGACTCGAAAGGCGATCGAACCGAACGGCAGCCAGGTGAACGGTTTGGCAAACAGCAGGAACAGGGGGTAACCGGGCGAGTGGGCCGAGCCCAGCAGTTGGATGGCGGTGATGAATTCACCACTGTCATAAAAGGTTACCGACGGGGCCAGGGTTGCGAGGTGCAGTGCGAGCGGCAGCAAAAATGCCGCTAGCAGCCAGTGATCACAATTGCTGAAAGCACGGTTTCTCAAAGCTCAGCGCCTTGCTCGACAGCCTGGGTGCGTAATGTGCGTAACGACAAACCATCGGACCAAAGGTGATAAAATCCGGCCATGATAACAGGGAAAAAGCCGACGCCATGAATCACCAGGGCGATGCTGACCGCTTGGCTGTCCGACAGCCGAAAGGCGGACAAAGCGGTGTAGCAGGCCACATGATAGGTGCCGATATAGCCCGGCGCCGATGGGATCATCACGGCGAACACCAGCAGCACCATGATAAAAAAGGAGGCTATCAACGGAAGCTGAATACCAAAACCACGCAGCACAAGATGGATCGGCAGGGTGGCCGAGATCCAGATCAAGGCAGAGCAGATACTGATCAGCAGAAGGTTGCTGCGGCCTGGCGCCAGACGCAACCCATCCAGAAACGAGCCTGCCAGCGGTATCAGCCAATCTCTGAAACGTTGCGAAAAAGGTTGCGTCAACAGAGCCAACAGCTTCAGCGCCTGCACCGGCCGAAACTTTAAAAACAGCACAAAACAGACTGCGCTGAGATACAGCACCAGGGTGGTGATACCACCCGCTCGTAACAGGGCCGAAACCCGCTCCATGCCAGGCGGCAACTGCAACGTCAGCAGCACCACTGCCAGCATTATCATCATGGCACATCCGTCCACCATCCGGTCGATCACCAGCGAGGCAAATACTGGGGCGACCTTAAGCTGTTCACGTCGTGCCAACAGCCAGACCCGTACGATCTCACCCAGCCTGGCTGGGAAAAGGTTGTTGGCCATGTAGCCAATAACGATGGCCGAATAGAGAGAACCGAGCGCAATCGGGCGTTCATGCAGCAACAGCAGACGCCAGCGTACCGCCCGAAACCAGTAGCTGACAAAGGTCAGCCCAACTGCTGCCAACAGGCAGCGCCAATCCAGATCTGCCAGGGCATGCAGCAGCTGCCGACCATCAATCTTGCGCAACAACGCTGCCAACAACAGCAGGCTGACACCAAAACCGATCCACAACAGGAGCGTGCTGCGTTTCATGGTCTCTGTCTTGTTGCCGGCAGGCTGGCTGACAGGAGTAACCTGGCTGCGGCCACATCTCGACCAATTTGTTGTTTGAGCGTAGCAGCATCGGGAAAACGGGCCAGTTCTCGCAGACGGGCGGCAAACTGAACCATCAGCTCATGACCGTACAGTTCACCCTCAAAATCGAAGATAAACACCTCAATCGTCCGCTGATCACCACCAAACGTCGGATTGTTGCCGATGCTGCAGGCACCCATATGCAGCTCACCCGCCACCTCGACCCAGACGGCATAGACGCCATCGGCGGGCAACAACTGATTATCAGTAACAATATTGGCCGTAGGAAAACCAAGCGAACGACCAATCTCACGACCTGCAACCACCTGGCCATTGATGCTGTGGTAACGCCCAAGAATGGGCGGTACCGCTGCCAGCTCACCGTTGCGCACGAGTCGACGCACCGTACTGCTGCTGAAGATCAGTTCTCCCTCGCCCACCGGGTCAAGCACCTCCAGCTGAAAACCCAGCTCACCAGACAGACACTTCAATAACGCCTGATTGCCCTCGCGACCACGGCCAAAGGCATAATCATGACCAACCACTAGCCGTCGCATGCCAAGTCCGGTCACCAGGATATCCCGTACGAACCGTTCGGCAGGCAGTGCCGCAAACTGCTGGTCAAAGGGGATCACCACCAACAGATCCAGATCGCTTTCTGCAATCAGTGCACGCTTTTGGGCAGGGGTGGTAATCATGGGAGGAGCACAGTCGGGGTTGAGCACCTGCAGCGGATGAGGATCAAAGGTTACGACGACTGCAAGAGACTGTTGATCAGCGGCATACATTGAGACACGACGAAATATCTCGCGATGCCCGCGATGGACCCCGTCAAAATTGCCGATGGTCACAACGGACCGTTCGGCGAGAGGACGACTGAAATCGGCAGTGGTTATGGTACGCATAGGCGTAACTTATGGCATACTTTAGCGGTACAGACAACCCTTGTTCCCTTGACAAACGGCGACGGGGGGTTCAATAATCACCCCCTCGCGTATACACTTTTTATGCTGGAGTCTGCCATGAAGGTTGAGAGTGATTTTCTGGTGATCGGCAGCGGTATTGCCGGCCTTTCCTTTGCGCTTCAGGCAGCCAATCATGGACGGGTCGCCATTATCACCAAACGGGAAATTGCCGAGTCGGCAACCCGCTATGCCCAGGGCGGGATCGCCTCAGTCTTCTCCACCGAAGACTCCTTTGACGCCCATGTTCAGGACACCATGGTGGCCGGGGCCGGTATCTGTCACGAAGAAGTGGTGCGAATGGTGGTGGAGGAAGGGCCCGACACCATACGCAATCTGATTGAATGGGGGGTTAAATTCACCACCACCACCAAAGGCGATGAATACGACCTGACCCGTGAGGGGGGCCACAGCGCCCGCCGGATCCTGCATGCCGAAGATATCACCGGACGCGAGATCGAGCGGGCCCTGGTGGTGGCAGCGCGGCAGCATCCCAACATCGAGATTTACGAGTATCACATCGCTATCGATCTGATCACCTGCGCCAAGATCGCCCGGCAACCGGTCAGCGACAACTGCTGCAAGGGTGCCCATGTCCTCGACATAAAAGGCAACAAGGTGCTGACCTTTGCCGCCCGCACCACCCTGCTGGCCAGCGGCGGCGCCGGGAAGGTCTACCTCTACACCTGCAACCCCGACGTGGCCTCAGGCGACGGCGTGGCTATGGCTTACCGGGCCGGGGCCACCGTGGCCAACATGGAGTTCATGCAGTTCCACCCCACCACCCTGTTTCATCCCCACGCCAAATCATTTCTTATCTCGGAGGCGGTGCGGGGAGAAGGGGCGATCCTGC
>DIKW01000026.1:0-130 GCA_002424705.1 Geobacter sp. UBA5608 | reverse complement strand
CTGTGCGGCGGGGTCAAGGTCAACAACAATGGCGAAACCGATATACCGGGCCTGTACGCCATCGGCGAGGTGGCCTTCACCGGCCTGCATGGAGCTAACCGCCTAGCCAGCAACTCGCTGCTTGAGGCGG
>DIKW01000013.1:6656-6890 GCA_002424705.1 Geobacter sp. UBA5608 | reverse complement strand
CGGCGTGAAACCTTGACGATTGAATCCGATCAGACAGTAGCCGCCGTCAAACGCTGGACCGATCACCAGGTCGTGGTTTACGAGCAGTTGGAAGGCCTGCTGCAGGTAGCTGCGGTCGATGCCGGGGATGTCGCTGCCGATCAATACCACCTGTTGCGCCCCTTCCGTAAACAGTGTACTGAAGGCGGCCGCCATCCGCTGGCCGAGATCGGCGCCCTGTTGTGGCAGGCAACG
>DIKW01000013.1:2798-6475 GCA_002424705.1 Geobacter sp. UBA5608 | reverse complement strand
GGTATCACCGATAGTCCTTCGCCAAGGTGTGTGGGTCGGTTCCGGTCTGATAACGCAGCAGCAGCCACCAGTTGCGCAGGGTGCGTCGGATGATGCCGTCGTGTTGCCAGCGACGGGCTGAGGTCTGCACGCGTGCCGGCAGCAGCATGAAGCGCTGCCCGGACCGGTTGAGCTGATCGCAGAGCGCAACATCTTCCATCAGTGGGATGGCAGGTATGCCACCGTACAGCTGCAAAACGGTGCGCGTAACGAAGATGGCCTGGTCGCCATAGGGCAGGGTAAACAGGTTGCAGCGCAGATCGACCCCGCGTTCGATCAGGCGGTAGGCAAGCCCCGATGCGTCAATGCCGAGGCGGAAGGCGCCCCATGCGGCGCCTGCGGTATGGGCATCGGCAACCATCTGGAGCCACCTGTCCGGTAACCGGGTATCGGCGTGCAGCATCAGGATGATCGTACCGCTGGCCACTGCAGCCCCGGCAGCCAGCTGACTGCCGCGCCCCTTGGGAGCTGTCATTTTAATAACCGACAAATCGGTAACTGCTGCGATGGTTGCACCCCCGGCATCACCATCAACCACGATGATCTCCACCGTGGGAGCCTGGCGGCGCACCGTGGCAACGGCCTGATTGATCCGCTGCTGTTCGTTGAGCACCGGGATGATGACGGAGATAGACTGCATGGTTAGCAGAAAAAGGCGGAAGGGCCTTCGAGCAGCTGCCAGTCGGCTTCGCTGAAGATGGTGCGGCAGCTGGCTACGGTATGTCCGCGCCCTTCTTCAGTCTTTGCCTGTATGTCGCGGGGATTTGCCCCGCTCTCGGCCCAAAACAGGTTGGCACCGGCCAGGGCGCCGATGCCGCAGGGCTCATGGGTGCAGTTGCCGATGACTGCGTGGGGGACAGCCAGCCGGGTAGCGGCAACAATCTGGGCCATGCGCAGCTCGCTGATCATGCCACGCTCAGCCAGTGCGGTGCCTGGAATGCTGATGCGGCGAGCCGCACCGCTAAAGGCCGGCTGGTGGGCGGCGGTGAACAGGATCAGTTCGGCCAGTTCCTCGTTGGTGTGCTCAGGACCCACCGGCTCAACACAGGTTCCTACTATCAGGCCGGCCTCTTTGAAGGCCCGGATTGAGGTGAGCCGGTCATCCGGATTGATGTCGCTGTCAGCACCTTCCCTCAGACGCAGGGCATGGTAGACACCGTTAAAGCCGGCATCTTTCAGCAGGCGCGCTCCAGACTCCTGCTGATCCGCCACGTTGGCGATCAGCATCGTTTCAGGGCGCAGCCTGCGCCTGATCTCTTGTCCATACTCGCAGAATTCGGCCAGATCAAAGGAGGCGGTTGCCATCAGGTAAATGGCGTTGACGCCGTTCTGTTCAAAGGCCAGGGCGGTCTCAGCCGCATCGTCCGGGCTGATTTGCGAAGCCCCCTTAAAGATGCCGTTTTTGGCGGCAAACGAGCAGAACATGCAGTTTTTTGGGCAGGGGGCCAAGTTGATCGCAAACTGGGCATGCACCTCGGCCCGATTGTCGCAGAGGCGGCCGGAAAGTTCCCGTGAGGCGGCCAGCAGTTGATAGCATTCCGACGACGTTGCCGGCAGGGAGAGCAGGTACACGATTTCATCAGTAGACAAGCGCTCGTCGTTGAGCCCCTTGGTGATCAGATCATTCAGCTGCACGACTACTCCTTTTAAGGTTGAATTTGGCATACAGGGCCGGTAGCAGAGCAAACAGCCCCAGCAGGGCAAAGGAACCCAGCACCCGGGGGGAGGCGATGTCCGACCGGCTGGTGATGCTGGCCAGACCGGCCCCGGCATTGACATAGACAAAGCCGCCCGGGATGATACCCAAAAAGGTGCCCAGCACAAAGGTCCGTAACGGCAGTCGGGTCAGCCCGGCGGCCAGGTTGATCAGGAAGAACGGAAATGCAGGAATCAGGCGCAGGAACAGCAGGTAGTTGAGGCCTCGATGTTCCAGCTCAGTGTTGATGGTCTCCAGCTTGTCGCCAAACCTGTTGATGACAGCATCACGCAGCAGGTAACGGGTCATCAGAAAGGCGACGGTGGCCCCGATGGAGGCGGCGGTTACGGCATACAGCGTGCCCAGCCAGGGACCGAAAACCGCGCCGGCGGCCAAGGAAAGAATGGTGGCGCCCGGTAGGGCCAGACCGGTCTGGATGATGTAGATCGCCATGAAGGCCGCCACCACCAGCAGGGCGTGCTCGGCATAGTACCGCTGCAGCAGCTGGCGTTTGTCTTTAAGGCTCTCCAGGGTCAGGAACCGGTCCAGATCAAGGTAGAAGAATAGGCCGACGGCAGTCAGGCCGATCAGCAGCAGCATGATTTTTTTCAGGTTCATCGGTTGCTCCTGACCCGGTAGGGCGCAAAGGGAATCTTCAAGAGCGACCAGAGCCCCAGAAGATTGATATCCCTGAATTCTTTCAGTCCGATCCGCATCTGGAGATGGCCGTCACGGGGTTGGGCCGTATAGGTACCCAGCAGGCGATCCCACCAGGGCTGGCAGAAGCCGAAGTTGGAGTCGGTCTCACTGGGATAGATTGAATGGTGAACCCGGTGCATGTCCGGCGTGACCAGCATCAGCCTCAGCCAGCGGTCAATGCTGGTCGGCAGGGCCAGATTGGCATGGTTGAACATTGAGGTGGCGTTGAGGATGATCTCAAACAGCAGCACGGTCAGCGGGCTAATACCGAACAGCAGCACCACAGTCATCTTGATCGCCAGCGACAGGGCAATCTCGACCGGGTGGAAACGGGTGCCGGTTGATACGTCGATATCCAGATCGGTGTGGTGCATCCGGTGCAGGCGCCACAACAGCGGCACACGGTGGAACAGACGATGCTGCAGGTAGATGATCAGATCAAGAATTAGCAGGCCCGAGATCACTTCGATCCAACCTGTTATACCAAACAGATTGAACAACCCCCAACCATGGACTTGGGCTGTGGCTGCCAGCGTAACCGGCGCAATCGGTGCCAACAGCCGCACCACCAATGAATCAGCGATGATGATCCCGACATTTACCTGCCAGCGTTTGGTCTTTGAGCTTGTGAGCAGACGTCTGGGCCGGATTACCTCGGCCAGAGCAAGCACGGCAAATACCGACAGGAACGCAGTCAAACGTATTATTTCAGGGTGAGCAGGCGGTACCATTATCTGGATAACTTTGAAGCCACTCGTGCTGAAAACTTGTCCTTGTTTACCGTAAAGCGCTCGTGGGTACCTTTTCCAATAAGCTCTGCCTCATCCCTCGCTTCAATTTCCCACAGGGTGCGTTTACCATCCAGCTCAAGCAGACGCACCTTGGCTGTGACCTGCATACCGGGAGGGGTGGCAGCCTGATGGCTGACATTGATCATGGTGCCTAGGGTGCATTCATCCGCTTCCAGATAGGGACGCAACGCTTCCATGCAGGCCCACTCCATGAATCCAACCATAAAGGCGGTTGCAAAGACTGATGGCATTGCCTGAAACAGGTCTGATTCCTGAAATACATAGGGGACTGTTTTTTCAACCGGCACTTGATAGGTGAAGCTATGTTCAAGCCCTGCTTTCAGTGTGTTCAGCATTGATGTCTCCGTTCGATTGGCTTTATTGTCTCTGCCATTTCAGCCAGCCGGACAGCAATTTTTTAACCAGCGGTGTCAGGCGGCTGCGGTTGTAGG
>DIKW01000013.1:0-2725 GCA_002424705.1 Geobacter sp. UBA5608 | reverse complement strand
GTGAACTCGCCTATCATCTCGCCGGCATGGCGGGCCACGATGGTGGCCCCCAGGATCCGGTCAGTGCCCTTACGCAGATGTACCCGGGCAAACCCTTCTGTTTCTCCATCCAGTATGGCCCGGTCCACGTCTGAAAGGGGCACCGTCAGGGTCGTGACCGCGATCCCCTGTGCTGCGGCATCCCGTTCATACATCCCCACGTGGGCGATCTCCGGATCGGTATAGGTGCACCAAGGGATCACCAGGCCGGCAACCGTCTGACGTCCCTTGAACAGGGCATTGGCCAGCAGGATGCGGGCCATGGCATCGGCCGTGTGGGTAAACTTGTAGGCAGAGCAGCAGTCTCCGGCAGCATAGATACGGGGATTGCTGGTCTGCAGCCGGTCATTGACCGAAACGCCGCTGCGGTCGTGCCTGACGCCGGCAGCCTCCAGCCCCAGCCCTTCGACGTTGGGCGCCCGTCCCACCCCCACCAGAATCTGGTCGACGGCCACCGATCTGCGTTGGCCGTCCTGCTCCAGGATCAGCAGCTTGTCGCTGCCCTGCTGCTCAACCGCAATGATCTTGACCCCAAGCTGCAGGCTCATACCTTCCCTGACAAAGGTCTGGTGCAGAATCCCGGCAGCGTCGGCATCTTCACGCCCGAGGATATGGTCTCCTGATTCCACCAGCGTGACCTGACTGCCGAAACGTTGAAAGGCCTGGGCCAGCTCGCAGCCGATTGGTCCGCCGCCGATCACTGCCAGCCGTGGCGGCAGTTCGGTCAACGAAAAGACCGTCTCGTTGGTCAGATAGCCAGCTTCGGTCAAGCCGGGGATGTTCGGGGTCGCAGCGCGCGCCCCGCTGCAGATGGCGGCCTTTTTGAACCGCAGTTGTGCACCGGCCACCGCTACGCACTCGGGACCCACAAAGCGGGCATCGCCGATAAACACGTCGACCCCGAGCTGATCCCGAAAGCGTCGCGCCGAGTCGTGGTGGCTAATGTCGGCCCGAATACGGCGCATCCGTTCCATGGCGCAGCCAAAATCGCCCCGGACCGAATCCCCGCCCAGTACGCCGAATGCAGCGCCGCTGCGGGCATCGTACAGGGCGCGGGCGGCACGGATCAACCCCTTTGAAGGAACACAGCCATAGTTCAGGCAGTCGCCACCCATCAGGTGCCGTTCGATCAGCGCCACCTTTGCGCCTAGTCCGGCCGCGCCGGCCGCGCAGATCAGCCCGGCCGTGCCGGCACCGATCACCACCAGGTTGTAGCAGGGTGCAGGCGCCGGATTCTGCCAGTCAGGGGGATGCACCTGTTGCAGCAGTCGCTCGTTTTCCGGTGTTTCTGGCGCGATCAGTGCCATGAGACGCTCCTTTGAGAAGGAGTCTATAGACTGCACAGCCCTTGTCAAGCAGCCATCAGCGTGTTGTTGAGAGGGTGATCTCGCCGTACCAGGCAGTGGCCTCGGCGCCGGTGTTGTCGGTGTCGGTCATGATCGCTACGGCGCCGGCCACAGGCGGGTCTTCGCCAAACATACGGCGGTAGTCGGCCAGGATGTCCCGCTGTTCGCTGACCCACTGTCCGGCCAGGGCAGGGCCCGACTGTACCGCCAGCAGCATGGCATTGGCAGTAAAGGCATTGGGGACATACTCGCCCTTGGGCAGCTTGTTGGCCCAGATGTAGTTGATGGCCCGCATCTGCCAGAAGAAGCGTCCGGGAAAGACCACATAGACCCGCGCGGCATAGTCGTCCCCCTGTTTGGTACGTTCATTGCCGGCAGCGATGGTGTCAGCCACCTTCCAGCTCCAGCGTAGGTAGCGGTGGGTGCGGGGATCAAAGCTCAGTGTTTTGCTGATGCCGGAGGCGGCCCCCTTGGCATGAGCCTTGAGGGCGACACGGCCATCTTCCTGCACAATCCGGTAGTCGGTGTTCCCCTTGAAGCTCTTGGCTTCCCAGCCTTTCAGCCCCTCTACGGCAAAACGGGAAACCGCAATCTCATTGGCGCCGGCTACCATACTGCCGAGTGGCAGTGAAACACCGAGCAACAGGGCAACTGAGAGGAACTGCAGCCTCATGATAACCTCGAAAAACGTAATTTCAGGCGATTGAGCCAGCGTTTCAGAGATGAAACCTGATGTGTGGCAAAACCTCCGGTGCCGGTCACCAGATCGGCAATATGGGCAGTAGGGGTGGTTGCAGACAGTGTTTCACAGCAGGCGCCACAGGATGAAACCAGCGAGCGACCGGCTGCTGCCGCCGCAATGATGCCTGCCTCCTTGGTTACGGTTCCGGGTACACAGCCCTCAACCATCCCCCCCTGGCCGCAGCAGCGGGTGCTGCTGCCGTTGAACGGCAGTTCCTCAACCTGCCAGCCGCTGCCTAACAACAGTTTTCGCACCGCCTGCTGCTGAGCTGCGTCAAAGCGTGACGGACAGGGGTCGTGGATGACCACTGTGTGCTGTCTGTCCTGCAGTAACGCCTCCGGAGGGAGCGAAAGCAGCAGATGCTCATAGACGCTGATCACCTCAAGGCCGTTGCTGTTGTTGCGCAGGATCTTGCTGCAGCCGGGGCAGGCGGTCAGGATACGGGTGACTCCGTAGCGTTGCAGGCGGTTGTGTAGTTTGTTGAAGACGGTTTCAAACTGCTCCCGCAGCCCCAGGTCATGGGATATCTTGCCACAACAGTCCAGTACCAGTCCAATTGATTGATCCTGCTGGCGCAGACGGCTATACAGTTTTTTTA
>DIKW01000006.1:19837-23397 GCA_002424705.1 Geobacter sp. UBA5608 | reverse complement strand
ACCAACGCCAAGATGAATCCACCCCTGCGGGAGGCGGCCGACGTGGCGGCCATCAAACAAGGTCTTAAAGACGGCACCATCGACTGCATCGCCACCGATCATGCACCGCACCACCTGGATGAGAAGGATCTGGAGTTCAACGAGGCCCTAAACGGTATCATCGGTCTGGAGACCTCGTTGCCGCTCTCCCTGGGTCTGGTGCGGGAAGGGGTGCTGACACTTCGGCAATTGGTTGAAAAGATGAGTTGCAACCCGGCAAAGATACTGGGTGTTGACCGGGGTTCCCTGAAGGCGGGGAGCGTGGCCGACATCACGCTGATCGATCCGGATAAGGCCTGGACCGTGACGGCCGAGCAGTTGGCCAGCAAGTCCAAGAACTCCCCCTGGCTTGGTGAGGCCATGACCGGCGCCGCCGCTGCAACCGTGGTGGCCGGCAAGCTTGTTTTCAGCGGCAGATAGACTCTTTTAGTTAGGAGAAGCAATGAGTACAAAAGCGATCCTTGCGCTGGCAGACGGGCGCATCTTTGAAGGCAGATCATTTGGTGCAGGGGGAGAGGCTACGGGAGAGGTGGTCTTCAACACCGCCATGACCGGTTACCAGGAGGTGTTGACCGACCCTTCCTACAAGGGACAGATGGTCACCATGACCTATACCCAGATCGGTAACACCGGCATCAACCCTGAGGATATCGAGAGCCGCGGCCTGTTTCTGTCCGGTTTCATCGTGCGGGAGTACCTGGATTTCCCCTCCAACTTCCGCAGCACCATGACCCTGGATGCCTACCTGAAGGAGAACGGCGTGGTGGGGATTCACGGTATCGATACCCGGGCCCTGACCCGGCACTTGCGGGATCATGGCGCCCAGAACGGGATCATCTCCACCGTGGATTTCGACCATGCCTCGCTGGTAGCCAAGGCCAGGGCGGTGCCCAGCATGGCCGGCCTGGATCTGGCTTCCGGCGTGTCGGTGGATAAGCCGTATCACTGGACCGAAGGACTCTGGCAGTTGGGGCAGGGCTATCCCCAGATCGATCCGGCCAGCCTGAAATACAAGGTGGTGGCCTACGACTTCGGCATCAAGTACAACATCCTGCGCTGTCTGGTGGATGCCGGCTGCGACGTGACCGTGGTGCCGGCCACCTTCCCGGCCGAAGAGGCGCTGGCCATGAATCCGGACGGGATCTTCCTCTCAAACGGCCCGGGCGATCCGGAGCCGTTGACCGAGTCTATCGATATTATTAAAAAATTTGTGGGCAAGAAGCCGATCTTCGGCATTTGCCTGGGTCATCAACTGTTGGGCCTGGCCCTGGGCGGCAGGACCGTCAAGCTGCCGTTCGGTAACCACGGTTCCAACCTGCCGGTGATGGACATGGCCACCCGCAAGGTGGAGATCACCTCCCAGAACCACGGCTTTGCGGTGGACCTTGATTCGCTGGGGGAGGCCGCCTGTCTGGGGCATGAAAACCTGAACGACCAGACCGTGGAGGGGATTCGCCACTGCGACCTGCCGATCTTCTCGGTGCAGCATCACCCCGAGGCTTCGCCCGGCCCCCATGATTCGCACTACCTGTTCTCGCGCTTTGTCGAGATGATGGAGCAGCATCGTTAGGCCGCCACTTTTGCGCAATCTCTGCGTTGTGCTGCACAACTGCATGCTCGACGTACTGCAAGGTACGCCTCCGTTGCGGTTGCTGACACGCCTTGACCTTGCACAACATTGACGCCCTTGGTTTAGTTTATGCGATACCTTGCTCTTTACCAATCAGGAGAACTGCTGGCGAAGGTTCGTGAAGGCTACCGCCGGCTGGCGGCCTGCGACCTCTGTCCCCACCGTTGCGGGGTCAACCGGATCAGGGGTGAGCAGGGCCGCTGCCGCAGCGGTCTCAAGCCCCGCATCGCCTCGGCCAATCTGCATCGCGGCGAGGAACCGCCGATCAGTGGCAGCAAGGGCTCCGGCACGATCTTCTTCTCAGGTTGCACACTAACCTGCGTATTTTGCCAGAATTTTCCGATCAGCCAGCAGAACACCGGCGAGACGATCAGTACTCGGGAACTGGCCAGGCGAATGCTGCAGTTGCAGCAGCGTGGCGCCCACAACCTGAACCTGGTGACCCCCAGCCACTGGCTGCCCCAGTTTTTGGCGGCGCTGTGGTTGGCTATACCGCAGGGTTTCAATCTGCCGGTGGTCTGGAATTCCAGTGGCTATGAGACGGTGGACGCCCTGCAGTTGTTGGATGGCGTGGTCAGTGTGTATCTGCCTGACATGAAGTATAGCAATGATGTCCAGGCCGAAGAGTTGTCCGGGGCGCCGGGCTACACGGAAACCAATCGTCAGGCGCTGCAGGAGATGCTGCGTCAGGTAGGGCAGTTGCAACTGGATGACGACGGGATTGCCACCCAGGGGTTGATTGTCCGTCATCTGGTGTTGCCGGGGGGCAGGGCAGGCTCGGCCGAGACCCTGGCCTGGATCGCCCAGCACCTAGGCACCGAAACCCACATCGCCCTGATGAGCCAGTACTTTCCGGCATATAGGGCAACATCAATGACAGGGATGAATCGCAAGATCTCGGCTGATGAATATGAAACGGTGATTACGGCGCTGGAAATCAATGGGCTGGAACTTGGCTGGGTTCAGGATTTATGAACCGAGACAGACAGGACATCACAGGGGGGATTGGCATGGCCGAATCATACGTGCTTCAAAACAGGTGTAGCCTGCTTTTTGATCTTTGCAAGGATATTGAAGGATTGGTTGCGCAACTGTACCACTTTTACAGCGATTATTTTAAAGACAATGTCGAAATTTCGCGTATGTGGAAAAAGACCGCCATGGAGGAAGAAAATCACCATCTTCAATTTGCCTTGGCGCAGAGAATTGCGGGCGATATTATCTGTTCTGCCAACGTGGACCTTGATATGATTGCTGACACCAAGGACAAGCTATCAAAACTGGTATCCGCCGTCATAAAAAATCCTCCTGACCTTGTGACTGCCTTGAGCCGGGCGGTTGAGATGGAAGAGAAACTTGCCGACCTCCATGCCAGTACCGTTGTCAATTTTGCTGATGCAGAAACTCAAAATATGTTTAAAGCCATGATCGGTTTTGATCAGGAACATGTTGAAACACTGCGTCGCTATCTGGCCATAACCACCTTGAACAAGGCTGAAATGGCAGGATGAGAACCGTTGTCCTGTTGATCATCTCCAACATCTTCATGACCTTTGCCTGGTATGCCCACTTAAAGAACCTGAGCAACCGGCACTGGCTGGTGGCGGTGTTGGTATCCTGGGGAATCGCCTTTTTCGAGTATCTGGTGCAGGTGCCGGCCAACCGGATCGGCTACAACGGCTCTTTTTCACTGGCCCAGCTTAAGATCACCCAGGAGGTGATCACCCTGGCCGTGTTCATCCCCTTTGCGGTGTTCTACATGGGGGTGCCGCTGAAGCTGGATTATCTCTGGGCCGGCTGTTGTCTGGCCGGCGCGGTCTATTTTATCTTTCGTTGAAAAATGCCTTCGTTCATCATTGTGTTTCCTAATTATGTAAGGAGTTGTACATGC
>DIKW01000006.1:17633-19801 GCA_002424705.1 Geobacter sp. UBA5608 | reverse complement strand
ATCGGCCAGGCCTGCGAGTTCGACTACTCCGGTACCCAGGCCTGCAAGGCCCTGAAGGAGGAGGGGTTTGAGGTGGTGCTCTTAAACAGCAACCCGGCCACCATCATGACCGACCCTGACTTTGCCGACCGCACCTACATCGAACCGGTCACGCCGGAGATACTGGCCAAGATCATTGAAAAAGAACGGCCCGATGCAGTGCTGCCGACCCTGGGCGGCCAGACCGCCCTCAATACGGCGGTGGCAGTGGCCGAGATGGGGGTGCTGGACCGATTCGGTGTGGAGCTGATCGGCGCCAAGCTGCCGGCCATCAAGAAGGCCGAGGATCGCACCCTGTTCAAGCAGGCCATGGAAAAGATCGGTCTTGAGATGCCCCGCTCCGGCCTGGCCCATAACCGGGAAGAGGCGCTGGAGATCATCAAACAGGTCGGTTTTCCGGCCATTATTCGACCTTCGTTTACCCTCGGTGGCACCGGCGGTGGTATCGCCTACAACCTTGAGGAGTACGAGCGGATGGCCCTGGCCGGCATCGATGCCTCGCCCACCGACGAAATCCTGGTGGATGAGTCGATCATCGGCTGGAAGGAGTACGAGCTGGAGGTGATGCGCGACACCGCCGACAATGTGGTGATCATCTGCTCCATTGAGAACTTCGACCCGATGGGGGTCCACACCGGCGATTCGATCACCGTGGCCCCGGCCCAGACCCTGACCGACAAGGAATACCAGCTGCTGCGGGACGCCTCCCTGAAGATCATCCGTGAGATCGGTGTCGATACCGGCGGGTCCAATATCCAGTTCGGCATCAACCCCCGCGATGGCCGCCTGGTGGTGATCGAGATGAACCCACGGGTCTCGCGGAGTTCTGCGCTCGCCTCCAAGGCCACCGGTTTTCCGATCGCCAAGATCGCGGCCAAGCTGGCGGTGGGTTACACCCTGGACGAGATCACCAACGACATCACCCGCGAGACCCCGGCCTGCTTCGAGCCGACCATCGACTACGTGGTGACCAAGATCCCCCGCTTCACCTTCGAGAAGTTCCCGGCTGCCGACGCCACCCTGACCACCCAGATGAAATCGGTGGGTGAGGTGATGGCCATTGGCCGTACCTTCAAGGAGTCGTTCCAGAAGGCCTTGCGTTCGCTGGAGATCGGCGTCTGTGGCCTGGATTCCAAGCTGTTCGATCTGGCTGAAGAAACCCGCCGTTCCTTAACCGAGAAGGAACAGGGGCTGCTGCTGGAAAAACTGAAGACCCCCAATGCCGAGCGGGTCTGGTACCTGGCCGATGCCCTGCGCAGCGGCATGAGCGTGGAAGAGGTCTTTCGGCATACCGCCTTTGACCCCTGGTTTGTGCATAATCTCAGCCAGATCATTGCAAAAGAAGAAGAGCTTAAGCAGGTTGAGGTCAAGCTTGAGACTGAGGAAAAGCTGAAGTCCATTCTTTTTGAGGCCAAGCAGTACGGCTTCTCCGACAAGATGTTGGCCAAGCTGTGGAAGACCAGCGAAGATGCGGTGCGGGAACTGCGCTGGAAACTCGCTATCCGCCCGGTTTACAAGCGGGTTGATACCTGCGCCGCCGAATTTGTGGCCCATACCCCCTACCTCTATTCCACCTACGAGCAGGAGTGCGAGGCCGAGGTCAGTGATCGCAAGAAGGTTATTATCCTGGGCGGCGGTCCCAACCGGATCGGCCAGGGGATCGAGTTCGATTACTGCTGTGTACATGGCGTCTTCGCCCTGGCTGAGGACGGCTATGAGACCATCATGGTCAACTGCAACCCGGAGACCGTCTCCACCGATTACGATACCTCCGACCGGCTCTACTTCGAGCCGCTGACTCTGGAGGATGTGCTGGAGATCGTGGCTAAAGAAAAGCCCTATGGCGTTATCGTCCAGTTCGGTGGTCAGACCCCGCTTAAGTTGGCCGTGGCCCTGGAACAGGCCGGGGTGCCGATCATCGGCACCACCCCGGATGCCATTGACCGGGCCGAGGATCGGGAGCGGTTCCAGGAGATGCTGCACAAGCTCAAGCTGCTGCAGCCTGCCAACGGCACGGCCCGATCAACTGAAGAGGCCCTGGTGATTGCCAACCGGATCGGCTATCCGGTGGTGGTGCGCCCCTCCTACGTGCTGGGCGGCCGGGCCATGGAGATCGTCTACGACGATGA
>DIKW01000006.1:16863-17569 GCA_002424705.1 Geobacter sp. UBA5608 | reverse complement strand
AGGTGGACGTGGATGCCCTCTGTGATGGGACGCAGGTGGTGATCGGCGGTATCATGGAACATATCGAAGAGGCCGGTATCCACTCCGGCGACTCGGCCTGCTCGCTGCCGCCGTATTCGCTGGAGCCGCAGTTGATCGCCGAGATTCGCCGTCAGACCGAGGTGATGGCCCTGGAACTGAACGT
Organism: Geobacter sp. UBA5608; assembly: GCA_002424705.1. Taxonomy (GTDB): domain Bacteria; phylum Desulfobacterota; class Desulfuromonadia; order Geobacterales; family Pseudopelobacteraceae; genus Trichlorobacter. The sequence continues at coordinate 17,385 of DIKW01000006.1, read as the reverse complement.
CAAAGGGCTGATGAACGTCCAATATGCGGTGAAAGACGGTACCATCTACGTACTGGAGGTCAACCCGCGCGCCTCCCGCACCGTGCCGTTCGTCTCCAAGGCCACCGGCCGCCCCCTGGCCAAGATCGCCGCCCGGGTCATGGCCGGCAAGAGCCTGGCCGAACTGGGAGTGTCCGGCGACATCGTGCCGGACTACTTTTCGGTCAAGGAGGCGGTCTTCCCGTTCGTCAAGTTCCCTGGTGTCGATACCCTGCTGGGGCCGGAGATGAAGTCCACCGGTGAGGTGATGGGGATCGGCGACAGTTTTGCCGAGGCCTTTGCCAAATCCCAGATGGGGGCAGGGGTCAAACTGCCGATGATCGGCAATGCCTTCATCAGTATCCGGNNCCATGGAGATCGTCTACGACGATGAGAACCTCAATCGCTACATGACCACAGCGGTGCAGGCCTCGCCGGAGCATCCGATCCTGGTGGACAAGTTTCTGGATGCCGCCATTGAGGTGGACGTGGATGCCCTCTGTG
>DIKW01000006.1:0-16804 GCA_002424705.1 Geobacter sp. UBA5608 | reverse complement strand
ATTCGCTGGAGCCGCAGTTGATCGCAGAGATTCGCCGTCAGACCGAGGTGATGGCCCTGGAACTGAACGTCAAAGGGCTGATGAACGTCCAATATGCGGTGAAAGACGGTACCATCTACGTACTGGAGGTCAACCCGCGCGCCTCCCGCACCGCGCCGTTCGTCTCCAAGGCCACCGGCCGCCCCCTGGCCAAGATCGCCGCCCGGGTCATGGCCGGCAAGAGCCTGGCCGAACTGGGAGTGTCCGGCGACATCGTGCCGGACTACTTTTCGGTCAAGGAGGCGGTCTTCCCGTTCGTCAAGTTCCCCGGTGTCGATACCCTGCTGGGGCCGGAGATGAAGTCCACCGGCGAGGTGATGGGAATCGGCGACAGTTTTGCCGAGGCCTTTGCCAAATCCCAGATGGGGGCAGGGGTCAAACTGCCGATGACCGGCAATGCCTTCATCAGTATCCGGGACAGTGACAAGAAACATGTTGTAAACGCGGCTGAAAAGCTGTATAAGGCTGGCTTTGGCCTGCTGGCAACGGCAGGCACTGCTGTTTTTCTGGAAGAAAAAGGGATACCGGTCAAGCGGGTCAACAAGGTCAAGGAAGGACGGCCGCATATCGTTGACGCCATCAAGAACGGCGAGGTGCAACTGGTGATCAACACCACCCAGGGCGCCCAGGCCGTGGCCGATTCCTTTTCAATCCGGCGTGAATCGTTGATGCAAGGGATCGCCTATTACACCACCACCGCCGGCGCCAATGCTGCGGTGGATGCGATCAGGGCACTCAAGGAGCAGGAACTGCAGGTCAGGCCACTGCAGGATTATTTAAATTAGGAGTTGCTGCAAACGATGTCGAATACCATTCCGCTCACCAAAGAGAGCTACGAGGCGTTGCAGGAAGAGCTTAAGCGTCTGATTCGCGAGGAGCGCCCCAAGGTTATCCAGGATATTGCCGAGGCGCGCAGTCATGGTGATCTCTCGGAAAACGCCGAGTACGACGCGGCCAAGAATCGTCAGGGGTTTATTGAGGGGCGGATTCTCGAGCTGCAGGGCAAGCTGGCACGGGCCCATGTGGTGGATCTGACCGGCTTGAAGCCGGACAAGGTGGTGTTTGGCGCCACCATCACCCTCTATGACACCGCCACCGAGGAAGAGATCACCTACAAGATTGTGGGCGAAGACGAGGCCGACATCAAACAGGGCAAGATCTCCTGCACCTCGCCGGTGGGCAAGGCGCTGATCGGTCATAAGCTGGATGATTCGGTCAAGGTAACGGTGCCGTCAGGTACCAAGGAATACGAGATTATCGAGATCAAGTATTAAGGCAGGGGATGAGCTATGGCTAAAAAAACAGCTAAAATCACAAAAGATACCATCTTCCTGGAGATGCTGAAGAACCATCCTGAGACCGCCAAGGTGCTCAAGAAATACAACCTGGCCTGCGCCAGCTGCATGGGGGCCCAAAGCGAGCCGATCGAGCTGGGTGCCATTAACCACGGTCTCGACCCGGAGCAGTTGCTGGCCGATCTGAACGCCGCCATCAAGTAGCTGCAACTGTCGAACAACCATAAAGGCCCCCACGGATACTCCTGGGGGCCTTTACTTTTTTGGTGTACTGTGCGTTAACGCCGTCTACGCGGCCGATGGGCAATGGTCAGGCTGTTGCCGGCCACCATGCTGCTGGTGGCCCGCACAAAACCGGCCTGCCTCAGCAGACTGCGGATCTCCTGGGGCGCATAGCAGCGGCCGCCCGGGGTGTTGACCAGCATGTTGACGCTGAACAGGGCCCCCTGGGTCGGCGAGGTACGGGAAGGGCTCAGCGGAAACTCCTGTACCACGATCCGGCCACCCGGCTCCACGGCGCTGCAGACCTTCTGAAAAACCGCCAGGGTCTGTTCAGCTGAAAAGGCGTGAATCAGCTGACTGAGCAGGACCAGGTCATACCCTGCACCGAGCTGGTCTCGCAGTATATCCCCCGATCTGAAGGCGATGCCGTCCAGACCGGCCTGTTTAACCATCTTTTTGGCGATTGTTGTGGTGTCCGGCAGGTCAAAGTGGGTGACCTGGGCTGCCCCCTGACGTCGCATCTCCATGGTGTAGGTGCCGGGGCCGCCCCCCAGATCCAGTGCTTTTTCCACCCCCTGTACGTTGATCGCTTTAACAACCGACGGTGCGATCAGACCGGCGATGTTGTGCATACCCATGATGAAGGCGTGATGATCAAAGGGCACTTTGCCGGCCGGCCTGCCGGTCTTGACCACGCTATCCAGCTGGGACCAGCTCTGCCAGAGGTTGTCGGCATGCCTGAGGATGTCGCCCTGGTAGTGGGGCGTGCCGCTGACCAGGAATTTGGCGCTCAGCGGGCTGTTGCTGTAGCGCCCATTCTGTTTTTTTACCAGTCCCAGCGCGGTCAGGGCGTCCAGCAGCACTTCGGTGGCCCGCGGGTCGGCCGTGATCGCCTGAGCAACAGCGTGGGCATCACGTGGCTCGGTCAGCTGATCGAAGACCCCCAGATTGTTGGCGCTGATGATGATGCGGGAGCTCCAGAATCCTCCCCAGAGCATCCGCAATCCTACTGCCTCATGTTGATTTGTTCGCATGCTGCCCTCCCGTTTAGAACGTCAGCGCATGATGTATCTGGTCTGTCAGTAGCTGATGCCGAGTCTGTTTGTCAATCTCGTTGATCATGGTTGTGGCCCGTTTCTGGACAAGCAGTCGGCAGATCGGTTATAGTAACAGCTTGATTTTAACTCAGCAGGAGTAGCTATGGATTTCAAGGATGCCGTGGTGGCCGTGACCGGCGGCACACGGGGTATCGGCCGGGCCATAACACTGCGTTTTGCCGCAGCCGGCGCCCGGGTCTATGCCGCCTATCTCGCAAATGAAGCCGCCGCAGTCGCCTTGCAGCACGAGGCTGAAGGGTTGGCTGGCCGCGTCAGTGTGGTCAGGGCCGATGTCAGCACGTCGTCCGGCGCCGTCACCCTGATTGATGCTGCCAGCGCTGAAAGCGGCCATCTGGATGTGCTGGTCAACAATGCCGGCATCATCCGTGATGGCTATCTGGCCATGATGTCCGACGACGACTGGGATAGCGTGATCCGTACCAATCTGTATCCCCTGTTTCACTGCTGCAAGTGGGGGGTGCGCAAGATGCTGGCCCGCCGTAGCGGCGCCATTGTGAACATCGCATCCATCTCCGGCCTGTCCGGCGCTGGCGGCCAGACCAACTACGCCGCCTCAAAAGGGGCTGCCATCAGCTTTACCAAATCCCTGGCCCGGGAGCTGGGGCCGATGGGTATTCGGGTCAATGCCGTGGCGGCGGGTCTGATCGCCACCGACATGACCGCCGGTCTGAAACAGGATCGGGTGGATCAGATTCTTGGTTCAGCCGCCCTGGGCCGCATCGGACAGCCTGACGAGGTGGCAGCCGCAGTGGCCTTTCTGTCCTCTCCGCAGGCCTCATACATCACCGGTCAATGTTTGGTGGTGGATGGAGGGGTGCTGTGACTGCTCGCCGCATCGCCATAACCGGCATGGGCGTCTTCTGTGGAGCTGCCCAGTCGGTGCCTGCCTTTCGAGATGCCATCCTGAACGGCGTCAGTGGCGTCGGGCCGGTGGATCTGTTCGACGTGGCCGATTTTCCGTCAAAGATCGCGGTGCAGGTCAAGGAGTATGATCCTGGGGCCTGGTTCACGCGACGGCAGGCGGCCCGCCTTTCCCGCACCGATCAGTTTGCCTTGCTGGCCGCCCAAGAGGCGCTCGCCATGAGTGGCCTGTCCGGCAGTTATGATCCCTACGATATTGGCGTTTGTGTGGGCGGCGGCGCTGCCGGCATGTTTCAGGCTGAGCAGTGGCTGGCTGCAGAACTGCGCGGCGAAACGGCACGTCCTGCGCTACTGCGGGCAGTACTGCCGGACAAGACCTGTACCGAGCTGGCCCAGGCCTTGTGCCTGGCCGGCTATCAGGGCAGCATCACCACGGCCTGCTCATCCTCGGCCACCGCCATCGGCTGGGGCGCCGACCTGATCCGCACCGGCCGTCAAAAGGCCATGCTCTGCGGTGGAGCCGACTCGCTGGCGCTGCTGACCTTTGCCGGTTTTAACTCGCTCAAGGTGATGGATCCCGAACCGTGTGCGCCGTTCAGTCTTGGCCGCCAGGGGATCACCCTGGGCGAAGGGGCCGCCTTTGTGGTGTTGGAAGAGGAACAGGCCGCACTGGCCCGTGGGGCCGACATTTTTGGCTTTCTGTTAGGCTACGCCCTGGTGGGTGAGGCCCATCATATGACCGCGCCGGAACCCAGCGGCGATTCGGCTGCCCGGGTGATGACTGCAGCGCTGTCTGCAGCCGGACTGGCCCCTGATCTGGTAGGGTGGGTCAATGCCCACGGAACCGGCACACCGGCCAACGATGTGGCTGAATCCAACGCTATGAAACAGGTTTTCGGCGAACGGGTGCAGCAGGTGCCGCTGATTTCCACCAAGCCGATCACCGGTCACTGCCTGGGGGCGGCCGGTTCGATTGAGGCGGTGGCAACCGTGCTGGCGCTTAATGCCAAAACGATCCCTCGCACCCTGCATTTCCGGGGCAGGGACCCTGAGTGTGATCTGGACTACTGCCATGATGCCAGCAAACCAAGCGACTGTCGCATCGCATTGTCCAATTCCTTTGCCTTTGGCGGCAACGTCACCAGTTTGGCCCTGGCAGCGGCTGATCTTCAGCAGGGGGGGGTGTGATGGATACCTTCTCCTGTTCAATTGCAATCACCGGCGCCAGCGCCGTTACGGTGGCCGGCACCGGGCTTGATCCGATTCTGTTGGCGCTCAAGGAAGGGCGCAGTTGCCTGCGGCCGGTGCCGGAAGAGGTCCTTGCTGGCGGTCATGGGCTGCTGTGGGGCCGGGCCGAACAGTTTAAGGCCGCCGACTTCATGCCGCCGCTCAAGGCGCGCAAGCTGGACCGTTGCAGTCAGTTCGCGGTGGCCACGACCGGCCTGGCCCTGCGTGAGGCCGGTATCGACAAGGGCGCTATCCCGGCAGAGCGGATCGGCATCGCCCTGGGTTGTGGTTTTGGCGGCATTGCCAACTCAGCCGAGTTCCTGACCGGCTATTTCAGGCAGGGGGTGGCGGGCCTGTCGCCGCTTTTGTTCCCCAATACCGTGGCCAATGCCCCGGCCAGCAATGCCTCAATCGAATTTGGCTTTAAGGGCCCCAACATCACCTTTGTTCAACGCTTTTGTTCGGCCGAGTCGGCCATCCTGGCTGCCTGCCGCTTTATTGAAGAAGACCGGGCCGACGTGATGCTGGCCGGTGGCGTCGATGAACTGACCCCGCTGATGATGCAGGGCTTTGCATCATTGGGCCAAGTTCATAGCTACGCCTCCGGTTTTGGTGAGGGCTGCGGCATACTGGTGTTGGAGCGGGAAGAGCATGCCGCAGCACGCGGGGCCACCATCAAGGCCCGCATCGGACGGATTGCCACCCTTGGTCTGCTGCTGCCCACGGCCGAGCAGGCCGGTATCGATCGTCTGCTGCCGGCGCAGCGTTCCTTTGACCAGGTCAGCCTTTCTGGCGCCGGTTCCGGCATCGATCTGCTGGAAGAAAGGGTTACAGCCGAACGCTTTCAGCGCACAGGTCGGGTGGTTGGTCAGTCGCTGGCCATGGGGGGCGTCGCTCTGGGCACGTTCAGCCATCTGCTGCAGCCTGGTCAGTCTGGCCTGCACCTGGCCGCCTCACCCGAGGGCCCCTATTTTGCCTTCAGCCTGCACGGTGGCACCTTTGCGTAACACCGACCCCAGCGCATATCTGCCGCACCGTTATCCCTTTCTGATGCTGGATCGGGTGCTGGAACAGCAGCCGGGCAGTTTTGCCCGTGCCCGCTACCGCACCAGTGCTGCGCTGCGATCCCTTCCGCAAACACTGCTGGTGGAGGCGGTGGCCCAGCTGTCGGGGATTGCGGCTGTGGAACGGCAAGGGGAGGGCGGCTTTCTGGCCACCATCGATCGGGCCAGTTTTGGCCGTCCGCCGCTTTTGGGCGAGACCTTGGAGGTTGAGGCCCGGGTGATCAAGATCTTTGGGCGCCTCTGTCTGATGGAGGGGCAGGTGACGGTAGATGGTGAGGAGTTGCTGCAGGTAACCTTGACCCTTGGAATAGGACCGTTATGAAGTCGTTGCTGCAGCTTTGGCTGATCGTGGTATTCGTGATGGTTTTTCAACCGGCCCAGGCCCGCAGCCTGACACCGCTGGAGGGGCTTGAGGCGCTGCGCCGCTCCTTTGCCGGCCTGCAGGACTTTACCGCCGAGCTGACCCAGGAAAAGCAGCTTTCAATCATGAAGAAGAAGCTGGTCATGCAGGGCACGATCAAGTTTAAGAAGCCGGATCGGTTCATGATGGTGCTCGATCCGCCCTACAGCGGTGTTGTGCTGCTCAAGGACACGGTGCTGGAGCAGCGCCTGGGCAACAGCGGCGAACGGCAGCGGATTGTGCTGCCGCCCGAACAGGGCCTTGGCCGCTGGATTGATGCAGTGGCAAAACCGGTCACCAGTGTGCCGGAAGGGACGGAGGTGCAGGCCGAGCAGGTGGGGAGCCTGACCAATGTGCTGATCCGCCCGGCCAAAGGCGGTCAGGTAAAAGAGTTGACCATTGTGCTGCAGCAGGATGGCACGGTGCGCAGGCTGGAACTTCTAGAGCGCGCCGGCGACCGGACCGTGATGACCTTTCGCAAGACCCGCAAGAACGTCGGGCTGAGCGATTCTGATTTTCGGATGGAGTAAGCATGTATCGTCTGCTGTTGATCCTTTTTGTCGGCCTGTTGACTGCCTGCTCAACAACCAGCCCGCAGCTGCCGCTCAGTCAATCGCTGTTGCCCGGCGCCGTGGTGGAGACCGTAAGCTCCACGGTGACGGTTTCATTGCGTACCGCCGATCGCAACCTAGCTGCCCGGGGCGTAATGCTCTACCGTCGCCCAGACCAGTTGCGTCTGGTTCTGCTCTCTCCTTTCGGCACCACGCTGATGGAGGCCCAGTTGGATGGCGAACAGCTGACCCTTGCCTATCCGGCCAACGGCGTGGCCTATCAGGGGCAGATCAACGAATTGCCGCCAGCCACCGGACAACGTGGATTTGCCATGCTGCGCTGGGTATTGGCTACCGATACGCCGCCCGGAGCGGCAGCCACCGGCATCGTTAGCCGTCCGGCAGTCAAGGGCGTTATCGAGCAGATCAGTCTGCAGGACGGGCTGGTGGTGGAAAAGAACCTCTCAAGCGGCGAGCGGGTGCGTTACCGTAACTACTGCAGCCATAACGGCGTACCGCTGGCCCAGGAACTGTTGATGGAAAGTGCCGAAGGCGACCGGATTCGTCTGACCCTGGAGGAGCCGGAAGTAAACCTGTCGCTTGAAGACCAGGCCTTCATCATCTCGTTGGCCGGTCTACGTCTGCTACCCCTTTCGCAGCTCAAGACTCCCTAAGCTTGCCACTATGACCCGACAGACACTCAAAAAACTGATTGGTCAGGCAGCGACACTGGTTCCGGTGCATCTGAGCTGGCTCGACCGGATGACCCGCTGTTTTCCGCGCCGGGTAGTGGTGGTGCTGGTGACCCTGTTGACCCTGTCGCTTGCCTCCCTGGCCAGCCTACGGTTTGAGACCGACATCTTTCAACTGTTCCCGGCCGATCGTCCTGCCTTGCGCCTGCTGCTGGATTCGCTGGAATGGTCCGGCGGCGCCCGAGAGGCCTATTTTCTGCTGGAAGGCGAGCCGGCGCTGCTCCCCGGAGAGGCCGAGCGGCTGGCCGAACGGTTGCGTGCCCTGCAGGTGGATGGGGCTCCGGGCTTTAAGCGGGTCGTCTACCGGATCTATGAGGAGGCCGAGGCCCAGCGTTTCGCCGACCTGGTGGCCTTTGCCGCTGCCCACCCGGCGGCCTTTGTGCCGCCGGATCAACGTGAGGCCCTGCTGGCCCGCTTCAGTGAGCGGGGTATCAAGCAGGCGCTTGATCAGTTGACCAGTCAGTTGGCCACATCTCTAGGGGCCAGCAGTGTCGGTATCGCCGTCGCCGATCCGCTGGGTCTGCGCGATCTGTTCCTGCCGCGCCTCAAAGCCGGCAGCCAGGCCCTGGACATGGACCCGGCCTCTCCTTATTTTATGTCGCGTGATGGCCGGGTGCTGATCATGATCGCCGAACCGGCCAAACCGGTGCAGCAGATGGCCTTTGCCCGCAAGCTGGTGGCCGGCATCAATCAGGCCCGTGCCGGGAGCCAGGTGGAGGTCTCCTGCGCCGGCGCCCATATCAGCGCCGTGATCGACGAGGCAGCCATGAAGTTCAACATCCTGGCCTGTATCGTCTCATCACTGCTGGTGGTGCTGGGGATCTTTTACGCCGTATACCGGCACCTCTGGCCGACCCTGATGATCCCGCTGTTCGTTGCCAGCGGTGTGCTGGCCTCGCTGGGGCTGGCTGGGCTGTTCCTCGACAGCGTGCATATTATCTCCTTTGCCTTTACCGCCCTGATCATCGGCCTGGGTGCCGACTACTCGATTCACCTCTATGACCGCTTTCATACCGAGCGGAGTCAGGGTGTCAGCAGCGACGAGGCCATCACGCGAGCCATTACCGATACCGGTCAGGGCCTGTTTGTGGCTGCGGCCAGCACCTGCCTCCCGTTTCTGGCGCTGGCCTGGGCCGAGGTGCGGGCCCTGTCTGAGCTGGGCCTGCTGGTGGGGTTGGGCGTCTTGTTCACCCTGTACGCTAACCTGATCCTGATGCCGCTGGCGCTGCGGCTGCTGGACCGATCTGAGCGCAGCTATCGTCCGTTGCCGACGGTGGGTATGGATCGCCTGTGGCGTTTCACCGGGCGCTGGCCACGCACGATCCTGACCATCACCGCGCTCTCATGGCTGCTGTTTGCCCTGTTTGCCCAGCGCACCGCCTTTGATGTGGAGCTGAAGAACCTGCAGCCGCAGCACTCCGAGGCGTTTCGCGCCCAGCAGCTGGTGGAACAGCACCTGAATCTGGCCCCTAAAAGCCTGCTGGTGGCGGTCGACGGCCCTAGCCAGGCCGCGGTGTTGCAGGGCAATCTGCCGGTTGAGCAGTTGGCCGCCGGTCTTGCGAGCCAGGGAAGGGTACAGGCATGGTCAAGCCTGGGCCAGACCATGAACCGTCAGGCCGACCAGCGGCAGATTGTTGGCCACCTGTCAGGGCTGACTTCAGCTGCTGCAACACTTGCCAAGCAGCTCGATCACCAGGGATTCAACCAGCAGGATTTTGGGGCATACCTCGCATTATTGCGTACCGGCAGCCTGACCGCAGTGGTGCCTGATGAGACGATCATCTCCCGGCTGGCCGTGTCGCCGTTGCGTGGCGTGGTGGAGCGTCACCTGGCGCAGGATACCGCTGGCTGGCACGCCCTGACCTACCTCTACTTCAGACCTGGCCAGCTGAATCTTGATCAGTTTGTTGCGCAACTGGCCCAGGTGGCGCCTGAGGCGCGGGTGACCGGCACCGATCTGGTCAGTAAGGAGTTGCTGGAAGCGGTGCGCAGGAGCGCGGTGCAGGGAGTCAGCCTGGGGACCGGTATGGTGCTGCTGTTGCTGCTGCTGCATTTCAGGAACGTGGCCGGTGTTGCTGCCTCCCTCGGTCCTGTGCTGTTCGGCGCGGTGGCTATGCTGGGCAGCATGACCCTGGTCGGGCTAAAGTTCAATTTCATGAACATTATGGTGGTGGTGACCATCGTCGGCATCGGCTGCGATTACGGCATGCATATCCTTCACCGCTGTAACACCCATGATGCAGCGCAGCGGAGCGCCGCCTTTGTCCAGGCCGGTCGCTCGATCCTGCTGTCGGCGCTCACCACCATTGCCGGATTTGGTTCGCTGGCCTTTACCGATTATGGCGCCATGGCATCCATCGGCTGGGCCGCCAACTTTGGCATCTTCTTTACAGCCCTGGCAGCCCTGCTGCCGATGTCGGCCCTGATGCATCGCGTGTATGCACGGAGGTAGCCCATGCGTTTCACACTGATTGTCGGAAGTCTTGTGATCAGCTGCTGTCTTGCCGGCTTTGCTCAAGCCAACCAGTTTGCCGAAGAGATCAGGCAATCGGCCCGCGAAACCAAACAGGCCTTCAAGGAAGCCGGCCCTGCCTTGAAGCAAGATGCCAAACGGAGCGCTCAGGAGACCAAACAGGCCTTCAAGGAGAGCGGACGCGAGATCAGGGAGGGCAGCAAACAGGCAGGCCAGGAGATCAAGCAGGGCTTCAAGCAACTGGGGCAGAGCATAAAAAAAGACGGCAAACAGGCCGGTATCGAGATGTGGGAAGGGTTTAAAAAGGCGTGCCGCGACATTCGCGCGGTCTTTAACGACAACTGATCGGAAAGGGAGTCACTCTATGAAACAGCTACTGCGGTATGCTTGCATCATGCTTGCCGTAACCGTCATGGCCTCGGTTGCCAGCGCCGGCTTGCCGTTGCCGCCGCCTCCGCCAGGGCTGCCGGCGCCGAACAAGCTGCCGTTGTTGCCGCCGCCTCCTGGCGTCAAGCTTTCAGGCCAGCCCGTAAAGGTGAAAAACGGCAAGAAACACAAAAAGAAAAAACACCGCAGCCCCGATCGTGGTGGGATTCAGATCACCATCGGCCGCTAACGGATTATTCCGCTAACACCAGCGGCATGCTGTACTGGCATGCCGCTGGTGTTGCAGATCTCACCATTTCTGCTGGCGTTCAAAGCGGATAATGGCCGGCAGGTTTTTCAGGAAATCCAGCACGCTGTGGGGCGATTTCCAGAGCATCCGGGTATAGCCCCAGTGGATGCGGGTGCGGCGGTAGAAACGGCTGATGAACTCGTCGTAGAGTTTTTCAAGCTGCTCCGCGCTCATGCCGTTGGGGATAAAGACAAAGTTCATGCAGTTCATCAGCTCCCAATCCTCGGTAAACTGGCCGAACTGTTCAAGGGTCCGGTAGACCGGCGCGCCGGGGAAGGGGGTGAACTTGGTGACGTTGATCTCATCCAGCGGCAGCGACAGGGCGTAATCGATGGTGCGCCGGATGGCGGCCTCGTCCTCGCCCGGCAGGCCCACCATAAACAGCCCCTTGACCCGCATGCCGCTATCCTTCACCATCTGCAGCTTGCGTCCCACCTCGTCCAGTCCGTAAAATTTGCGATGTTGTTTGAGAATCTCCGGGTCACCCGACTCGATGCCGAAGTTGACCTGCCAACAGCCTGAATCTTTGAGTAATTTCAGCAGTTCTGCATCCACATGTTCCAGCCGTGCAATACAGTTGTAACCGACATCGATCCCTTTTTTCCGTTTCAGTTCACAGAATTCGGCCACCCGCTTGCGGTCGAAGGTGAACAGGTCGTCGTAGAAGAAGACGTGGCGGATGCCGTAGTCCCGTTTGAGCATGGCCACATGCTCCAGGATGTAATCCGGCGAATTGAAGCGGAAGCCCTTGCTAAAGACCGAGCGGTCGCAGTAGGAGCATTGGTAGGGGCAGCCGCGGCTGGAGATGATACTGGTATTGGGAAACTTGGGAGAACTGAACAGCGGCAGCTTGTACTTTTCAGGAAAACCGGGCAGCAGGTGGTAGGCCGGGAAGGGGAGCTGGTCCAGATCAGGGATCAGGTCGCGGGGTGCCGAGGCGATACCAATTCCCTGGCTGTCGCGGTAGGCCAGGCCGGGGATGGCGGCCGGGTTGCGACAGCCGTCCTGCACCAGCTCCAGCATGGTCTGCTCCCCTTCGCCCAGCACCAGGTAGTCGATGGCCGGAAAGCGGTCCAGCAGTGGCGGCCCCATGGTGCAGGCGTGGGCGCCGCCGAATATGACCGTGATCCCACTGTTACGCGCCTTGAGCGCCTCAGCGATCCGATTGCCCTCCAGAAACGAGGAGGTGGTGCAGGAAAAGGCCACGACGTCGGGGGCGCGGTGGATGATCTCGTCCACCAGCAGATCCTGCGGCATCGGCGTGGCGTAGCAGTCGATGATCTCGGAGGCAACCGCATGCCGTTCCAGCCAGGCCATGATCGAGAGCAGCCCTAAGGGGGGCATCACGTTGAAGATGGTGGTGATATCCGGCTTGCCGGCCAGAAAGTTGCTGCCGTAGGGATGGATGAACAGAACCTTCATTGGCGGCGCACCCTGATGGCATCCTTGCTGTAGTTGACGATCCTGAAGCCGCGTTGGGTCAGGCTATTGGCCAGATAGAGCGGATTTTCCGGAAAACTGACCCGGAACTGGCCCAGGCCCAGATCCTCCACACCGGCCACCCAGGTGATCCGCTGCAGGGTGTCGCGGACGGCAAAGCTCTCATCCGGGCTGCTGACCCCTTCGACCGTCACCCTTACCTTGGCGGCCAGTTCCCTGATCCGTTGCTCGACCTTGTCCATGATAACCGGAACAGCGCGCTCGGCCAGATTCTTGAGCGCCGCTGCCTGGGCATCGGCCGGTGCCGGGGCCAGGCCGGTTGCCTCTTCACTGCCGGCGGCCAGTATGGCCAGCTGGCCGCCTCCGTCACGGGTCAACAGGCGGTAATTAAGGCGCACCGTCACCGTGGTGAACGGCATGCTGATGCCGTAGCCCACATCCTCGCCGCGGCTGGTGGAGATAGTCGGTTCGATCCGGCCGATCAGGATGGTGTTGGTCTGGTAGCGGTAGGCCAGGGAGCGCAGGGCGATGAGGTTGCCGTCCTTTAAGGCCCGGTCCATGTCGGCCGCCTTGATTGCGGGGCCGGCGGCCAGGTCGCGCACGGTAAACCCCTTCTGGATCAAGGCATGGTTCAGCGCCTCGCTGAAGCTGGTGCTGTCGTCGTACTGCACCTGTTTGCCGCCAGTCAGCTGTCGTGCCGGGACAAAGACCGCCACGGCGCTGTTTAATGCCAGCGGTGAGACCGCCTCACGGGCCTGTGCAGGCTCGACGCAGGCCGCAACCCGCACCGTGACGCTGTCAACGTTCTGCTGCTCCTTAATCAGACGATGGCTGGTGACCACGCCTTGTGTCCGGGTGGTGATGATGTCGTCCAGCAGGGCCGAATCCTGAACAATGGTGCGACTGTTGACCTCAACCCCCGCCACCTGCTCAACCGCGGCCCATTTGGCCCGGTTGATCGCCTCGATCCTGGCCGAAGGCAGATCGCCCCGCACAATCACCGCTTCACCCTCGCTCTCCACACAGAGCGGCTTTGCAGATACAGGGCAGGCGAGGGTGAACAGCGCCAGTGACAGGCAGAGCGTAGCGATGTAGATCGGGCGTGACATGGTGGCCTCCAGCAGACAAATATGGCCTATCTATACTGTAAAACAAGCACGCTGCAAAGCCGAAAACCCGCAACGTCGCCACTGGACAGACCATTCTGCGCTGGTATACTCTTTAACGGCGCCATTAAAAACGCTACCTCCAGTACACCGATTTCCCAGATAGTCAGGAACCCGACACCATGCCGATCAACGTCTTTGATGCCATCAAGCCTGCCATCAGCAGCCTGCTGGGCGATGCCGCTGTGGAATTTGTTGTAACCGACGAGCCGCAGACAGCCGGCCACGGGGTGGAAGGTGGCCTGTCGCACACCATCGACATCGAGGGACGCAGCTACTGCTTCTCCGCGTTCAGACCCGGTCTGCCCTTTACCAAGACCGAAACCCGCTTTTGTCATGAACTGTTGGCGGCCTTCTCCGGCCTCTACAGCGGCTTCAAGCTGGAGGGGTTTGCCGCCCATTTTCGCACCGCCCTGCTGGCCTCGATCATGGACATCACCGTGGCCCGCTTTCTGCGGGGGGACAGTAGCAAAGGCTTCTGGCCGATCCAGCAGCTGATCCAGCTGCTCAAAAACCTCTCCTATCAGCGTTACGAAGGCAAACCGGCCACCACCGGTTTCCTGGTGCACCGCACCACCGAACCGGCCCTGCGCAAGACCTTCAGGGCCCGCGGCCACAGCCTGATCCCGTTGCAGCCCCATCAGGGCATCTCGCCCACTTTTCTGGACAACCCGCTCACCTATCGTTTCATCGACGGCAACAACCTGTTCTTTGTGGCCGGCATCCAGATGCAGGTGATCGGTGTCCTGCGTACATCGCCCAATACCGTGCAGACCGATATTGAACGGTTGACCCAACGGGAGATGTTCTCCCTGGTCAGGCGCGCCGGCAGCGGCGCCTTTGCCATCACCGTCAATGAGGTCTCCGAGATCGAGGTGCTGATCAGTCCGGCCAAGCTGCTGATCAGGCGCAAGGGGGTCTGGGCGATCTTTGACCCGGATATCTTCCGTTCCTTCCTGGGGGATGAGATGGACCAGGAGACGGTGGATGACCTGCTCTGGACGGTCTATGCCGTCTCGAAACTGCGCCACGGCACGGTGATCCTGATCCATGCCGGCACGGCCCGTCAGCTGGCGCCGCTCAAAAAAGGTTCGGTAGGTGGCGATGACCCGATCGTGCGTCTGCTGATCAGCCGGGTCAAAGGGCAGGGGATCGCCGAGTTGAAACAATCCGGCACCCTGTTGCGGATCCTCTCTTCCGACGGCATGACCGTACTTGACCCCCACGGCAAGCTGCTGGAGACCGGCTTTATCATTGATACCTCCCATGCCCGCGAGCTGGTGATCGGCGGCGGTCGCACCACCGCCGCCATCGCCGCATCCTTTTTCGGCAAGGTGATCAAGGTGTCGCAGGATGGGCCGATCGAGCTGTATCAGGATGGCCGGTTGATCTATCGGTTCGGGTGACATGCATGCAGTGAGCTTGCGGGTGGGTTTGAGACACTTTACCCCCTTAAAACACCCTCGTTTGTGTGGAAATTGTGTTACTATCCCAGCACCCTGCAACGGGAGTACACTCATGTCGTTTTAAGCTAAAAATTTAGGGTGTTTTTATTTTGTATTAAACAAATAATAACGGAAGGTTAAAGAATAGCAAACCGGAAAAAACGACAAAATGTCGTTTTTTCCGGAAATTTAGGGTGTCTAATAAACGTTAGGAGCCTTGCGTGCTTCGCATTATAAAAAAAGCAATATTGCTAATAATCTTAATTGTCTTGGTCCTTGCCTTGATATTCTATATAGCTCCAAGACAACCAGAACCCTACTCATTGGCTACCGATTTATCTTCACTTCTTAAAAATAAGCGGTCATCACAGAGCAAGACAATAACCTTTGAGAATCTCGAAAATAATGTCGCCGATTCTATTTTGCTGAAAAAACAGCCAACTGAAGAAGCGATAAGTTGGTTGCCTAACAAGAATGCTGAGAATCTATTGATCGCACAACACCAGAGTGCTGTTGTGCGAAGAGGTAAAACACTTTCAATCAAGACATCATCAGGTTCACCTATCCGGTTTAGGGATATGTATAAACCAGAAGGCAAAGACCATGATGGAGACAGCACAGAGTATTTATACGCAGGCCCGCTGGCAGCTAGTGGCTATCAGATGGTTGAAGCAGAGTACATGCACGACAGTCCTGGCATGTATTTCATAAACCCTCAAAATCGTTCTCTACTGTATGCGCATATCGGAGATCATTCTGTATTTTTCTCAAAGAACAATCAGTTGTTAGTGCTGTACAATTCATTGAATTCACCGTTTGGCTTCGTACTCACAGCTCTTTCAAAAAATGGGCACCGCGTTGAACTATACTGTCTTGAGCAAGACAATAAAAAATCAAGCCTAAAATTCAAGGGATGGCATGAGCCGCCTAATACAGGCTTTGACCTAACATTCCAAGCTACTGAAGCTATTCCCATAAACTTAATACACAATTCTGGTAAATGGCACATTTTTGCGCCTGAAAACCACATGAGTATAGTGGCGTCAAAACTAACATGTTGGCAGTAGCTGCTTGCTCCTAACGGCTCAATCAAGAGGGACTGGCTAGCTGGGTGCTGAATTTCTGTAGTGTCCGTATCGTACTTTCGTTGTTTCCGGGGCTTCGAGTCGCCAGCCCCTTATCTCGTGAACGTTAGGGGTAAGTTCTTCATGGGTGCCCAAAAACAACAAAAAAATTATCGTGCAAGCTGGAGTACGATATTTTTTTCGGCCATTGCCTTAGTGGCCGGTCCACTTTACATAAGCAATTCAATTACAGCTTATAATCTCAATACGTTGGTCCCTCCAACAAGTAGACATGGGTGGCTCACTTGGCAACAAGCACTTGTTATAGGCATTCTTACAACCTTAATTGCGTTAACTCTCTTGATTTACGAGGGTTACAAAACATACAAAAGAAGGCAACCAGACCCCTAACAGCTCAATCAAGTGGGACTGGCTTACTGTGCGTTGAATTTTAGCAATGTCCTTGTCGTACTTCCGTGTTTCCGGGGCTTCGAGTCGCCAGCCCCTTATCTCGTGAACGTTAGGGCTAGAAAGGTGAATGTATGCGTGCATTGATTTATTTAACCTGTTTGGTAGCAGCTTATTTCGGGGGTGGCGCTTTAGTTGGCACACTTGCTTTCCCGCTTGTTCACTTATTTGGTGCCAGCAATGTTATGCTATTTTTAGTTCAAAAAGTTTTAGGTATATTGGCGGCAATTGTTCCTGTTTTAGTCTTATACCGCATACTTGTTTTCATAAAGTCACGTTCAATATTAATTCCAGAAAACTTTAGAGGCATTCCATTTGCCATTGCTTGTGTAGCAACTATCCCTGCTCTTGCTATGCTAGCAGGGTATGCATACTTTATTTTCATTCAAAAACAAGGAATTTCAGGAATTCCACTAGCATTCGGGCTTGCAGGGACAGCATTGCTTTCCGTAATTCCAGTTATTCACTGTGAATTAAAAGAATTCTATTCAATGATTCCCAAACAAAAGCCCTAACAGCTCAATCAAGAGGGACTGGCTTACT
>DIKW01000034.1:15468-17312 GCA_002424705.1 Geobacter sp. UBA5608 | reverse complement strand
CCGAGGTACTGCAAAGCCTGTCCCCTGGACAGCAGGTCGTCAAGATCGTCCACGACGAACTGATCACCCTGATGGGGGGACACGGCAGCAACGACCTGGACCTGGCAGCCAAACCGCCGGTAGCCCTGATGATGGTCGGCCTGCAAGGCGCCGGCAAGACCACCTCCTGCGGCAAACTGGGCAACTGGCTGCGCAAGCAAAAACGTCGTCCCCTGCTGGTACCGGCTGATGTCTACCGTCCGGCGGCCATTGAGCAGTTGAAAACCGTAGGACGCCAGCTATCCTTAGAGGTCTTTGACAGCAAGCCGGATCAAGATCCAGTTGCCATCTGTTCAGAGGCTCTCAGGTATGCCGAGCTGAACGGCTACGACACGGTCATCCTGGATACCGCCGGTCGTCATCAGATCGACGACTTCCTGATGTCCGAACTGGAACGGATCAAAAGCGCGGTGCAGCCCCGCGAAATTCTGTTTGTGGCTGACGCCATGACCGGCCAGGAAGCGGTCAACGTGGCCAGCGGCTTCAATGAGCGGCTCGGCCTGACCGGCGCCATCCTGACCAAGCTGGACGGCGACGCCAAAGGCGGCGCCGCCCTTTCGATCAAGGCCGTTACCGGTACTCCGGTCAAATTCGTCGGCCTGGGAGAAAAACTGGACGCCCTGGAGGTGTTTCACCCCGATCGTCTGGTGTCCCGCATCCTGGGGATGGGCGACGTACTGACCCTGGTAGAGAAAGCCCAGGCTGCCTTTGATGAAAAGGATGCCGAGCAGCTCCAGCGTAAGATCAAAAAGAACCAGTTTGACCTGGAAGACTTCCTGAGCCAGATGCAACAGCTGAAAAAGCTGGGGTCACTGGAGTCCATCATGGGTATGATACCCGGCATGGGCAAGATGATGAAGCAGGTGCAAGGCGCCCAGTTTGGCGAAAAGGAGATCAAGCGGATCGAAGCGATTATCCGCTCCATGACACCGTCTGAACGGGCCAACCACACCATCATCAACGGCAGCCGTCGCCTGCGGATTGCAAAGGGCAGCGGTACCACGGTTCAGGAGATCAACCAGCTGTTGAAACGTTTCACTGAAGCACAAAAAATGATGAAGCAACTCCAGAAACTGGGACCCAAGAACCTGATGAAGGGGATGGGTGGCCTGCCAGGGCTGGGCGGCATCGGCAAAGGAATGTTTCCCTTCGGCCGTTAAAGGCATTTTCGGATAACCCGTTTTTCTAACACTACGCGAGACTCACACGCAGGAGGAAACACCATGGCAACCAAGATCAGACTGCAGCGCGGCGGCGCCAAGAAGCGCCCCTTTTACCAAGTAGTGATCGCCGACGAGCGTTCACGCCGCGACGGTCGCTTTATTGAAAACCTCGGCTATTACGACCCCACCAAGAGCCCGGCTGTCTGCAAGCTGAACGTGGAAAAGGTCGTAGCGTGGCTCGGCAAGGGCGCCCAGCCCACCGACACCGTGCGCCAGATCTTGAAAAACCAGGGCATCCTGGAGCAGGCTGCCAAGGCTGCCTAGTTGTAAGCTTCTTCTGTACGGCGTCCAATCCGGCCTGGCCGGTTACCCTAACCCACAGAGGTACGCCAGATGAAGGTACTTGTTCAAACCATCGCACAGGCTCTTGTTGACGATCCATCCCAGGTGATGACCACTGAAGAGATGGAAGATGACACCCTGGTTATCAAGCTATCCGTGGCCAAGGAAGACATGGGCCGGATCATCGGCAAGGAGGGACGTACCGCCAAGGCGATCCGTACCCTGCTGAACGCCGTAGCCACCAGGGACAACAAGAAGGCGATCCTCAAGATCATCGAGTGATGTCTGCCGAGCACGACA
>DIKW01000034.1:13399-15372 GCA_002424705.1 Geobacter sp. UBA5608 | reverse complement strand
CTGCGCCAGCCAGATGGCACCCTGCGTGAGTATGGCCTGCGACGGGCTGCTGACCACGGCAGTGTTTTTCTGCTGACCCTGGCCGGGTTTGACAACATCAACCAGGTGCTGGATCTGGTAGGTAGTGAACTCTGTCTGGAACCTGGGCAGCTGCCGGAACCAGGCGAAGGTGAGTACTACTGGCGCGACCTGTTGGGGCTTGCGGTTAACACCGACTGCGGCCAGACGCTGGGCATGATCAGCGACATCCTTGAAACCGGCGCCAACGACATCTACGTGGTGACCGGCCAGGGGCGTGAATATCTGATTCCGGCAGTGGCCAGCGTGATCACCACGATTGACCTGCAAGCCAGAACCATGACGATTACCCCGCTGGAGGGGTTGCTGGACCTATGACGTTTGATATTTTAACCCTTTTTCCTGAGATGTTCCGGGGCCCCTTTGATGAGAGCATCATCCGCAGGGGACAGGATAAGGGGCTGATTAAGATCGGCCTGCACCAGATCAGGGATTTTGCCACCAACAAGCATCAGACGGTGGATGACAGCCCTTATGGTGGCGGGGCCGGCATGGTCATGAAACCGGAGCCGCTGGCCGCCTGCATTGAGGCTGCCCGACAGCAGAATCCCCACGCACTGGTGCTGCTCACCTCCCCCAAGGGAGTCCCGCTGACGCACCGGCTGGCGGTTGATCTGGCTGCGAAACCGGGACTGATCATCATCTGCGGCCGATACGAAGGGATTGACGAGCGGGTTCACCAACTATTCGTTGATCTGGAGGTCTCAATCGGTGATTACGTGCTCTCCGGTGGCGAACTGGCAGCAATGGTAGTGGTTGATGCGGTCACCAGACTGGTGCCGGGAGTGCTTGGCTCGGACGAATCAGCCGCAACCGACTCATTTAGCGACGGCCTGCTGGAGTACCCGCAGTATACCAGGCCACCCGAATTTAACGGCCTGCAGGTCCCGGAGGTGCTTTTGTCCGGCAACCACGCCCTGATCGCCCAATGGCGGCGGCAGCAAGCACTGAGGCGCACTGCGGCACAGCGACCTGATCTGCTGCAAACGGCGCCGCTTACGGAATGCGACCGCACCTTTCTGGCGCAGTTGCAGCAATGATCTCTGAAAGCACGGCAGTCCGCAACCTGGCACTGGCACTGGTACATCACCCGGTCTACAACAAACACCGGGAGGTGGTAACCACTGCCGTCACGAACCTTGATATTCATGACATCGCCCGGGCGGCCCGCACCTTTGGCCTGACACGCTACTACCTGGTGACTCCCTCGACGGACCAGCAGGCGATGATTAGGCGAATCGTCGGCCATTGGCAGGATGGCTGGGGAGCCGGCTATAACCCTGATCGCCGTGAGGCGCTGAGTATCATTCGTGTGGTGGCCTCGCTGAACGAGGCACAGACCGACTACCAGCAGGGTTTTGCGACGCCGGTCATCAGCGTAGCCACCGGAGCCCGGCAACGGACTGACGCCATCAGCTTTAAGAGCCTGCGGAAACGGTTACAGCAACCTGAGGCACCGCACCTGTTGACACTCGGTACCGGCTGGGGTCTGGCCGACGAGCTCTTTGAGCAGGCAGACCTGGTCCTGGAGCCGATCCAGGGCGCAGGCGATTACAATCACTTATCAGTCCGGTCGGCAGCTGCCATCATGCTTGATCGGTTACTGAGCGAACGTTGAAGTGCAAGAATCGGATGTTAACCAGATAAAACACACCATGCAGCATGGTTCCATCAAGGAGGAACAGTACTATGAACACCATCGATATGCTTGAGTTTGACCAGATGAAAAAGAACACCCCGGCCTTCAAGGTGGGGGACACCGTCAAGGTACACGTTAAGATCGTGGAAGGTGACAAGCAGCGGATCCAGGCCTATCAGGGCGTGGTGATCGCCCGCCAGAACGGCGGCGTCCGCGAGTCGTTCACCGTCCGCAAGATCTCCAACAACATCGGTGT
>DIKW01000034.1:9996-13313 GCA_002424705.1 Geobacter sp. UBA5608 | reverse complement strand
GCCCGTATCCGCGAGCGCAAGTACGTTCCCGTCGCCAAGGGGTAACAACCACCGCGTGACGATACTCTCGAAAAGCCCCGTCATTCGGCGGGGCTTTTCGCGTTGTACTTCCCCTGAATGGTGAATCATGTCAGACCATGCAGCCATCACTCTTTAAGTCACCAGACCTCGATCTCTACCAGTTCGAACGTAACGCCTGGTCAGAGAGGTACCAACTGGTCGCCGGCGTGGATGAAGCGGGGCGCGGGCCTTTGGCTGGGCCGGTGGTGGCGGCGGCAGTCATTCTGCGACCAGACCAGCCGATCAGTGGTGTCAACGACTCTAAGAAACTGACTGAACGCCAGCGAGAACGGCTCTTCGACCAGATCATGTCCGAAGCCCTTGCCATCGGCATCGGCAGCGCATCCCCGGCAGAGATCGACCGGATCAACATCCTGCAAGCCACCCGCCAGGCCATGCTTGCAGCGGTGCGGCACCTCTCGCCCTCGCCTGACCTCCTGCTGATCGACGGCATCACTATGATCGACTCCCCCCTCCGCCAACAGACTATCAAACAAGGTGACAGCCGCAGCGCCTCAATTGCAGCCGCCTCAATCATCGCCAAGGTAAGCCGGGACCGCCTGATGCAGGAGTACGATCAGCATTATCCTCATTATGGCTTTAAGCAACACAAGGGGTATGGCAGTGCGAATCATCTGGCAGCGCTGCGTCAGCATGGCCCCTGCCCAATCCACCGCCTCAGTTTCGGTGGTGTCCGTGAGCTGGTCAACCACGCTCCATCTGATTGCATTTTCCCCTAAACCTTGCTACAAGCGGCTTCTACGTAGCAACTACGTATACCGAGGGTACCATCGATGACACAGGAAAAATCGCTGATCCAACTACTGGAAGAACATCTAAGCGGTGAACTGCATGACCTGCCGGTCTTCCACAACGTGGCGGTCAAGCTGCAACAACTGCTGAGCACCCGCTCGTTCGAGATCGACGACATAATTGAGCTGATTGGCGAAGATCAGTCACTTTCGGGCCGCGTCTTGAAGGTGGCCAACTCATCCTACTACGCCGGCCTGACCAAGATAGCCACCATCAAAGATGCCATTATCCGCCTGGGCGCCCAGGAGATAGCCAACATGGCCATGTTGGCCTCACAGTTTGAATGCTATCAATCAGATGATGAAACCCTGAACCGAACAATGCAAAGCCTGTGGGGTCACGCCCTGGCCTGTGCCGTAGGCGCCAAATGGGTCGCCCGCAAGAGCGGCTATCCAGGCTTGGCCTCTGAAGCCTTCATGGGGGGCCTGATGCACGACATCGGCAAGTTGGCCCTGCTGAAAGTGCTGGATGACATCCGGAAGAATAATGAGTCCACGGCCACCTACTCTGATCAACTGGTCTGCGAGATCATGGCTGCGATGCATGAAGGGGTGGGCTATAGGCTGATGAAGAGCTGGAACTTCCCTGACTTCTACTGCGACATCACTAACGGTCATCATCAGACCGATTTCGACCAGTCCAACATCCTGCTGGTGGCGGTACGGCTGGCCAACCTGGCCTGCAAAAAGGGAGGACGGGCTGTCGGTCCGGCAGATCCGTCGCTCTCGCTTACAAACGCGCCAGAGGCCCATTTTCTCGGCCTGAAAGATATCGCCCTGGCTGAGCTGGAAATCGTGATTGAGGATGCTGACGGCATCACCATGACCTAGTGCGGCACCAGCGCCGTCAGGCTACTGTTTCTGCTTTTTTCTCAAGAACTGGCGCACCCCCTGGTTATGCTCCTGCAAGGTGCGTGAAAACTGGTGGGTGCCGTCCTTGCGGGCCACAAAGTAAAGATAATCGGTGCGGGCCGGCTGCAAAACCGCCTTGATCGCATCGATGCCGGGGTTGCCGATCGGACCAGGGGGCAAGCCCCTGACACGGTAGGTGTTATAGGGTGATTCTCTGCGCAGGTCCTGCTTGGTCACTGTCCCGCCAAACGCCCGCACACCGTAAATCGCCGTCGGATCACTCTGCAGAGGCATCCCGATCTTCAGGCGATTGCGAAACACCGAGGCGATCAACGGTTTTTCTTCCGGCACCACTGCCTCTTTTTCAACCATCGAGGCCAGCGTAACCACCTGGTGCAGACTCAGACCAGCCTTGTCAAGCTGCCCCTGCAGACTGGTGATACGATGCCTGAACTCACGCACCATCTCCATCACCAAGCCCCGCACATCCAGATGAAAGCCGATCAGATAGGTGCCGGGAAACAGATACCCCTCCACACTTTTAGCCCCGATATCGAAGTGCTGTAACAGCTGTTTATCCTTGCAAACCGCGAGAAACTCCTTACTCCCGAAGAGTCCCTGCTTTTCCAGCAACTCTGCCAGCTGATAGATAGAATAGCCCTCGGGCACAACGAATTTGCGGGCATCCGACACCCCGCTGGCCATCTTTTCAAGTATTTCAACAGGGCTCATGGCGTTACTGAGACGGTAATCACCAGGCTGCATACGCCGATCGAGTCCTTTCAATCGGCCGACGAGACGCAAATGAAGGGCACTGCGAACAATGCCTTGACGCTCTAAATCGTAAGCGACCTGAACAAAACCAGCCCCCTTGGGTACCGTCAAACCATACACCCGTTTTCCATCACCCGCTGGCCGAGCCAGATACAGGTACCAACCAACAGCGAACACCAGCAGCAGACAGAGCGGCAGATACCAGAAGCGGCGAAGAAGGCGAACAAAAGACCAATGCGTAGTAGACATGGCAACGATTGTACGAACTTTGTATCGAACGTCAAGTAACTAGCTGCATTTTTGGACGTGATCATCTTGACAGGCTGTTCTGAGACTGTTAGATACGTGAACTGTATACAATTTCACCCACTGCACACGAGGGAAGACCATGGAAAGTTTCAAGACCTTACAGGATGTCATCACCTTTGCGGTTGGCAAGGAAGAGGCAGCCTACCAGTTGTACAGTACCACCGCCCAACGCGTGCAATCGCCTGCAGCGCGCAAGATGCTTGAAGAAATGGCAGCTCAGGAGCTGGGTCATAAACGGATGATGGAGTCCATGACCCAGGAAAAGCTGGCCCAGTATGATTTTCAAAAGGTGCCGGATCTTAAAATCGGCGATTACCTGTTGGATGTGGAAGTAAAAGAGGGGATGAGCTTCCAGGATGTGCTGGTGTTTGCCATGAAAAGCGAAGAGGCTGCCTACAAACTCTACACAGCGGCCGAGGCCCTGGCTGAGGCCCCTGAGGTCAAAGACGCCCTGCGCCTGATGGCGAGCGAAGAGAAAAAACATAAGTTTCTGCTCGAGTCCCTGTATGA
>DIKW01000034.1:1041-9822 GCA_002424705.1 Geobacter sp. UBA5608 | reverse complement strand
CAGGGACCAAACCTGCTGCTCCATGAGCATGGCAACGAACTCCACCTACCTCAGGGAGAACTACCGACTGAGCTACAGCTGAAAGTGCCCCCGTTGGCTTTTGCCAGCTGGCAGGGACGGCAACTGCTGGCTACCGTGATTTCTACTCAAACCGAGCTTCCAGAAGGACTGGTGGCGGAGCCCTTTAACGCTGTCCAGGAGCGGATTCCTGCCGATCTGATGACCATGGCCGGCATCGGCAAACAGTTGCTACACTGGCAGCAGATGAGCCGTTTTTGCTCACGCTGCGGCGGCCAGCCACACCAGCTTGCTAACAGTTGGGGCAAAAAATGCGCTGACTGCGGCAGCGAGCAGTTCCCCCATATTCACCCCTGCGCCATCGTCCTGATCAGGCGCGACGACCAACTGCTATTGATCCGCAAGCCGGAGTGGGCGCCAGGACGCTACGGGCTGGTGGCAGGCTTTCTCGATGTCGGCGAATCACTGGAGGAATGCGCCATCCGTGAGACACAGGAAGAAACCGGCATAGAAATCAAGAACGTACGCTACGTCACCAGCCAGTGCTGGCCGTTTCCCTCGCAACTGATGGCAGGCTTCGTAGCCGATTATGCCGGCGGCAGCATCCAGGTGGACGGCAACGAGGTTGAAGACGCCCGCTGGTTCACCATCGGCTCACTGCCGAACCTTCCCGCCCAGCGCAGCATCGCCCGCTTTCTGATAGACTCTTACACGCGTATCGACTAGATTTATAGTTCGAGATCACCACTCCAGGTGCAGAGGAACTATTACGCCCATGGCTCAACGCCATACAACCATAAAGGCAAAGCTACTCCTGGCAGTTCTGCCGGCAGTAACCATCCTGGCCATCATCACGGTCCTGCTGTTAACCGCTTACTTCAGGGCATCTACCACAAAAACCATCGAAAAACAGCAATACAGTCTTGTGACATTGATGGCAGGGAAACTGGACGACCAGTTCGACAGCTACCGCACGGCGATCAGCTCCTTTGCCAAGACTGTTCCCCTGACCGATCTGGACAACCCTGCCGCATTAGAGCGATTTCTCGACAACCGCCAGGCAATCCAAGGGCTATTCGACAACAATGTTGCCATCTTCAGTCCTGAGGGAACATTGCTGGCCGAAGTCGCATACCGCCCCAGCCGCACCGGTCATGATTTTTCCTACCGCGACTACATCGTCAAGACCCGCAAAACCTGGCAGCCAACCATTTCGGCCCCCTTCCGCAGTTCGCTGCCCCATGCGCCGCCGGTGGTCATGTTTACCGAGCCGGTGTTTGACGCAACGGGAAAACCGGTGGCCATTGTGGGGGGCAGCATCGACCTGCTCCGGCCCAACCTGCTGGGCAAGCTGGCCACCACCAGGATCGGTGAAACCGGGTATTTCTATCTGACCGATCAGCAACGCACCATGATCATGCACCCTGATCAGGAACGGATCCTCACGCTCACGGCACAACCCGGTACTAACAAACTCTATGATCGTGCCGTTGCTGGTTTCGAGGGGGCCGGTGAAACGGTGAACTCACGGGGCGTCAAGATGTTGATCGCCTACAAACGACTTGCCAGCACCGGCTGGATACTGGCGGCACAGGTGCCGAGCAAGGAAGCCTATGCCCCGGTCGTTCTGGCCGAACAGGTGGGTTGGGGCATCGCCCTGTTCGCCCTCATCTTTCTTGCCGTGCTGATCACCGTGTCTGCGTCGCGCCTGCTGGCACCTCTGCAGTATCTTTCCGCCCGGATAACCCAGATCAGGTCCTCAGAGCAGATGACCCTGCTCTCTGTGACAACCAACGACGAGATCGGCAGATTAAGCTCCAGCTTCAACAGCCTGCTGATACAGTTAAGCGCCAGGGAGCGTGATCTGCAGAACAGTCGTGAACTGTACCAGTTCATATCTGATTTTTCCGGCGATTGGATTTTCTGGCGGATGCCCAGTGGCGAGATGCTCTATATTTCGCCGGCAGCAGAAAAGATTAGCGGTTATTCAGTGGATGAACTGCTGGCTGACCCGTTGCTGACCACCAGCATGGTGCATCCAGATGATCGCTGCATCTGGAACGACCATCTCTGTCAGGCAGATATGGCAAACAGCACCGAAAGCATAGAATTCCGTATCATCACCAAGCAGGGGACTGTCCGCTGGCTGCGCCACAGCTGCACGCCTATCCTCGATGCCGATGGCGCCCTGATCGGCGTGCGCGGTAGTAACGACGACATCACAGAACAAAAAGAGGCCCTGCTGACCTTGCAGGAGAGTGAACAACGCTTCCGCCAGATCGCCAAGGCAGCCCATGATGCGATCATCATGGCGGACCAGCACCAACGGATCACCCTCTGGAACCCATCTGCCGAACGCCTGTTTGACATGCCCGCTGAAACGGCATCTTCACTGCCATTAACGAGCTTCATTCCCGGACTGTTTGAAGCCATTGAACAGGAAGGCGATGATGCCCGTGAGGGTCTGCGGCTGGAACTGCTGGGACGCACTGCAGGCGGAACGGCGATGATGCTGGAGCTTTCGCTCTCATCGGCTCGCATAGCAGGAGAACACCACACCCTGCTGCTGGCGCGCGATATCACCGAACGTAAAATGAGCGAACAGCAGTTGAAATATTTGAGTCTGCATGATGCCCTGACCGGTTTGCATAACCGGGCCGGCTTCGAGCATTATCGGGAACAGATGGATACCGAGGGACCGTTTCCGGTTGCCATTATTATGGCTGATCTGGATGGACTTAAAACNNGTGAACGATCATCTCGGCCATGAAGCAGGAGACCGGATGATAGCAGCAACGGCGGAATTACTGAAAGCGCCGTTCCGGGCACAGGA
Organism: Geobacter sp. UBA5608; assembly: GCA_002424705.1. Classification (GTDB taxonomy): domain Bacteria; phylum Desulfobacterota; class Desulfuromonadia; order Geobacterales; family Pseudopelobacteraceae; genus Trichlorobacter. The sequence continues at coordinate 6,971 of DIKW01000034.1, read as the reverse complement.
CATTATAGCCCGCATCGGCGGCGACGAGTTTGCCCTGCTGTTGCCCGGCATGGATGAGAGCGTTGCCAATCTGAAACTGGAACGACTGCGGCGGCGGATTGCACTGCACGCGGAACTGCCAGACGTACCGCCGGTCTCGCTCTCGCTGGGCATGGCGTTTGCGAACGGCCCAGGCCAGCTGCACGAGGCCCTGAACCTGGCTGACCAGCAGATGTATGCAGAAAAACAGGCAAAAAAAGACCAACCCAACAGCTAGCGCCTCCGAGACCTCCGTGAGGCTTACACGGTCAACAGCTCCATCATACGGGTGCCCTCCACCAGCAGGCCGGTACCCTTGGCAGCGGCCTCGTCGTAACTGGCAGCCCCGTTGGCCTGTGATTTCCCTGGCTGATAGATGATGAACGGCACCGGATCACTGGTGTGGGTCTTAAGCCGGACCGGCGTAGGATGATCGGGGCAGCAGAGCAGACGCACATCCTCAAAACGGTCAAGCCCGGCCAACACCGTACCCACCACCAGACGGTCAAAATCCTCGATTGCCTGCATCTTATGCTGCAGATTGCCACTGTGGGACGCCTCGTCGGGCGCTTCGACATGCACATACACGAAGTCGTGTGTTTCCAGCGCTGCCAAAGCTGCCTCGGCCTTGCCCTGATAATTGGTATCGATGTACCCGGTGGCGCCTGGCACATCGATGATATCCAGCCCGGCACAACGGCCGATACCCTTGATCAGATCAACGGCCGAAATCACCGCGCCGGTCAGCCCGAATTTTTCAGCATAGGGCATCAGCTTTGGGGTCTTGCCGTGTCCCCACAGCCAGATCGAGTTGGCCTCCAGCTGATCCTGCTCTGACCGCTTTCGATTGACCGGATGGTTTTTGAGGACCATCTGGGCAGAGTTCATCAGGTGGATCAGCTCGTCGGCCCCTTCCCCCTTGGGCAGGTACTCATTGATCTGCTTGCCGGTAATGTCATGGGGTGGTGTGGCGGACATGGCATCGTTACCACCCCGCCAGACCAGCAGATGGCGGTAACCGACACCGGGATGAAACTCGAAACGCTCGTCGCCAAGCTCGGCCTGCAAGGTGGCAAGCAGCTGATGGGACTGTTCGCTACCGATATGTCCGGCTGAAAAATCCTCCATATAGACCCGTCCATTATGAGGCCGCAGGGTCACCAGATTCATCCGGAAGGCTACGTCGTCAGGCCCCAGCATCACTCCCATGCTGATCGCCTCTAACGGCGAACGTCCGGTGTAACAGTCGCGCGGATCGTAACCAAAGACCGACAGATTGGCCACATCGCTGCCGGGCGGCAGGCCATCCGGTACGGTCCTGGCCAAGCCTACCTGCCCTGCACGGGCCATCAGATCCATATTGGGAGTTTGAGCTGCCTGCAGCGGTGTCTTGCCGCTCAATTCAGCGTTCGGCTCGTCAGACATGCCGTCGCCTAAAAGCACTATGATCTTCATACCAACCTTTCCTCTATGCTCAAATAAACACTGATACTACCTCTGTCGCAGCGGCGCTGTCAATCCGGTCGGAGACTACCGTTTACGGACAAAAATTTCCCGGGCCAGGGCCGTATCAATGGCAAACTCGGAGAAGCCCACCTTAAAGATATAGGAGGGAAATGCCTGGGTCAGCAGAATCTGATTACCCGGCAGCACCCCCATCGCCATCAGCTTCTGCATCTTCTTGCTGTCATCGGTCTGAATGTAGGCGATCTCACCTTCCTGGCCGGACTTGCATTCGGTCAACGGCACTACCCCCAGATCACCGCTGCGACGGGCCTCAAGACAGCAGTCGCCGGGAGGGATCGGCTTACCGTGGGGGCAGGTCTCGGGATGGTTCAACATCGTGCAGAGCTTGGTATCCACCCCCTCGTGCAGCAGATGCTCAAACAGGCAGGCCTTGTCGTCTCCCTCTTCCCCTTTGATGTTAAAGACGTCCATCATCAGCCGTTCGGCCAAGCGGTGGCGCCGGATGGTCTTCTTTCCTTCTTCACGCCCCTCAGGCCTGAAATACAGCATACCGTGACGCAACTCAACCAGCGACTTGCCAACCAGCTCACGACAGCCGGCATCATCGTCGGCCAACTGCATCGAGGCTGGGTCGTAAAAAGCAGCATCCTGCTCCTCAATTGCAATCCACATCGCCTCGAGAATCTCTTCCGCGTGGTCCGAGAGTTTCATGCCCTACTCCTTCGCTGCCTTGGTAAAAAACGATTTCAAACGTTGTAACGCCGCCGGTTCAAGAATGTTCTTATAACCGCAGCGCGGACAATGGATACCGTGACAGCCGCCGCTGCAGGCGCCGCAACCGGGGCGCACCCCTTCCGATTCGTCAAATTCATGTCCGCAGAATGAGCAACGCATCCGTTACCCCAACAGCCCGGTCGTCACAAGCAGTTGGTTGAGCAGATATCCGCTGCCAAACGCCAGCAGACTGACCAACACAAAGATACCCAGCGAGACCTTCCAGCCCCGCTCCTTGAACATCATTAAAAACTGGGCCACACAGGGGATAAACAAGGTCAGGGTCACTGCGGCCACCGTCAACTGGCGGCCGTCGAGCAGACCGGCACTCTGCAGGTCGTACAGGCCGGCAGCGCCATAATCGCGCCGGAAAAAGCCGAATATGAAGGCCACCGCCGCATCGCGCGGCAGGCCGATAGCATGCATCAGCGGTGACAAGGCGTCGATCAGACGCTCAAGGCTGTTGGTTATCTTACCCAGCCAAAGCAGCACCGAGGCCAGCACGAACAGTGGCAGGATCTCCAGAAAATACCACTGCATACGGGTGTAGGTCTTGGTCAGCACGTTCGACAACTGCGGCAATCGCATCGGCGGCAGCTCCATATAAAACATCGGCGCTTCGCCCGGCATCATACGGCCGGCAAGGATACCCACCACCACCAACAGCACCAGCATACAACCGGCCCAGACGGCCAAGGCCCCCGGCGTCTGCGCCAGCAGCGCCAGTATCACCCCCAACTGGGCGGAACAGGGGATCGCCAGTGCCAGGAGCAGGGTGGCGATCACCCGCTCCCGCACCGTTTCCAGGGTGCGGGTCACCATGGTGGCCATGGTGCTGCAACCGAAACCCAGCACCATCGGGATCACCGCCCGACCGGACAGGCCGAACCACTTGAAGACCCGATCCACCATCAGCGCCAGCCGCGGCAGATAACCACCATCCTCAAGCAGGGAAAAGAAGATGAAAAAGGTGGCCACGATCGGCAGGATGATACCCACGGCGTAGCGCAACCCCAGCGTGAAAATGCCATACTCGCCCACCAGCAGTTCCTGCAGCCACCACCAGGGAATCCAGCCGTTTACCAGCGTGATGATCCAAGGTGCAAACCAACCCTCGAACAGCTCCCCTTCCAGCAGATCCACCAGTGTACCGGCGCCGAAACCGCCTACGAACTTGTACAGGCCAAAATAGAGCGTCGCCAGCAACAGCGGAATACCGGTCAACGGCTGCACCGTCAACCTTGAGAATCTACTGCTCCAGGTCTCACGCCGCTGCCCCTCAACATGCATCACACCGCTCATCAGACGGCGGACCGTCTCCTTGCGCTCCAACGACAGATCCAGGTGAAACGACTCGCGCCGCTCAAAGGCGATCTCTTTTACCTTGTGCTCCAGGACCGGATAGCCATCCCCTTCCACACCTGCCACCAGGGCCGTAATCTCATCATCGCCCTGAAGCAGCAACAAAGCGAGTGCACGCCTGGAAAGCAGATAATCGCCCTGCATCAAACGGGCGACCTCGGCGATATCCCCTTCCAACAGACGGCTGTAGGCGATCGGCAGGCCGCAACTGCTGCCCAAGCTGGAAATAGCCTGACGAATCTCCTCAATGCCGCGCTTACGTGCCGTGGCCGCAGCAATCACCGGAATCCCCAACCGCTGCTCAAGTGCCGGCAAATCAAAGGAAAGGCCCATCCGCTCGGCCTCGTCCATGATATTCACCACCAGCACCACCGGCAGGCCCGCTTCAATCAACTGGATCGTCATGGCCAGCATCCGCTCCAGGTTACGGGCATCCAGCACATGCAGCACCACGTCTGGCCGTTCCTTGAGCAGTATTTCGCGAGCTACCCGCTCCTCTTCAGTAATCGTATGCATCGCATACATGCCGGGGGTATCGATCACCTGCCACGACTGGCCGTCAATGACAGCGGTGCCCCGCGCGACCTCAACCGAGGTGCCGGGGTAGTTGGAAACCGTTACGTAACTGCCGGTCAGGGCATTGAACAGGACGCTCTTACCCACATTGGGGTTGCCCACCAGGACGACGGTGCGAGGTGAAGATGCTTCTGATTTGTGTACGGTGACAGGTGACATCGGAGGTTCCTTCGGTGCTGACAATCGAGCCTTAAATCACTGTATTTCAGCAGCTGAACAGGCCGGACAGATACCGCACAACTGCATCTTATGGCCGGTAAGCCTAAAGCCGTGACGCTGGGCGATCTCATGCTGCAACCGTTCAATGGTTGCATCCTCAAACTCAACAATTCTATTACAGCGGGTACAGATCAGATGATCATGATGCTCCCCCGCCAATTGATGCTCATAACGGGTCTGGCCTCCGGGCAGCGTCATCTCGCGGGCAAGCCCCGCATCCACAAACAGCTTCAGGGTGCGGTAGACCGTTGCCTGGCCGATACCGGGGTGGGAAGCCTTCACCTTGAGGTAGAGCTCCTCCACGCTTAAGTGCTCATGGGTCGACAGAAAGATATCCAGAATCACATCCCGCTGACGCGTCGACCTTAAGCCCTGCTTGGCTGCATAGGCATCGAATAGCCGCTTTTTTTCCAGGATCATAGCGACCCCCATCTGATTTTTATTATCAATAGCAGAAAACGCCCCTGCTGGTCAAGGCGGTCCTGAAAATGATTTTCATTTGTTTGAGGGAGGTCAAAGTTGGCAGGGAAGGTGATGTTTAACTTACAGTGAGAAGGTTAAATTTGTGATGCTGCACCCGCCCGTGCGGGCGGACGCTACTACCAACGGAATCTGCGGCCAGCTGTTCCACATCGTTTCAATCATCGCCCGCCCCGTTGGACGGGCGCTACGAAGTATCGATTGGTGTACGGCCACCTCCTGAAAGTTTCAATCCTCGCCCGCCCCGTGGGACGGGCGCTACGTTATTTTCTGGTGACGGTTCAGAGGTAATATGTAGTTTCAATCCTCGCCCGCCCCGTGGGACGGGCGCTACGCGACCACAACAGCGCCCTTGTGGGCACTAATAAAGTTTCAATCCTCGCCCGCCCCGTGGGACGGGCGCTACCAGTGCTGCTCTGCTGGAGGTATTCGAGATCCAGAAGTTTCAATCCTCGCCCGCCCCGTGGGACGGGCGCTACATTCGTCGGCGATCTGCGCATGATACCAAGCTGGTTTCAATCCTCGCCCGCCCCGTGGGACGGGCGCTACCTGATCGATCGGCTTTTCGCTGGTGAGCTGCTCGTTTCAATCCTCGCCCGCCCCGTGGGACGGGCGCTACGATCGATTGTTACGCCGACACCTATGGAGCTACAAGTTTCAATCCTCGCCCGCCCCGTGGGACGGGCGCTACGGCAGGGGCCGTGATGACAGTAGGCACCCTAGCTCTGTTTCAATCCTCGCCCGCCCCGTGGGACGGGCGCTACGACTGAATCAGTCCGGCAGATCACCCGGGTGTGGTTTCAATCCTCGCCCGCCCCGTGGGACGGGCGCTACGCACCGCCAAAAACAAAAGCGACCTAAAAAACGGTTTCAATCCTCGCCCGCCCCGTGGGACGGGCGCTACGCGGATCCGCAGGCGGCGGAGCTGGTCATTCTGATAGTTTCAATCCTCGCCCGCCCCGTGGGACGGGCGCTACGATTTCCCTGCTCCGGTGCCAGGCGTGGCGTACTTGTTTCAATCCTCGCCCGCCCCG
>DIKW01000034.1:0-936 GCA_002424705.1 Geobacter sp. UBA5608 | reverse complement strand
CGCCCCGTGGGACGGGCGCTACGTGTTTAACCAGTACGGCTCCTCTGTGGAATTGGTTGTTTCAATCCTCGCCCGCCCCGTGGGACGGGCGCTACACGATCGACCGGATTCAGCGCACCGCTATCACTAGTTTCAATCCTCGCCCGCCCCGTGGGACGGGCGCTACCCACCAGCCCCGGTCAAGAGGCTACCTACACCGAGTTTCAATCCTCGCCCGCCCCGTGGGACGGGCGCTACCTCCAGATCAGCGGCATCGGTGACGCTGCGCAGTGTTTCAATCCTCGCCCGCCCCGTGGGACGGGCGCTACATGCAGTCGCTGGCCAACAAGCCGGTTGAGGTTATGTTTCAATCCTCGCCCGCCCCGTGGGACGGGCGCTACGCTGGGGCTTGGTGAGGGGGTAGTGTTTAGTTTGTTTCAATCCTCGCCCGCCCCGTGGGACGGGCGCTACCTCCGGTCAGTGCCGCAACTATGACCCTGTTCTTGTTTCAATCCTCGCCCGCCCCGTGGGACGGGCGCTACCAAACCGGCACCATAACCAAACCACGTAGCGTCAAGTTTCAATCCTCGCCCGCCCCGTGGGACGGGCGCTACCCCACCAGGCCCAGGGCCTTGTGCTCGGCCTGCTTGTTTCAATCCTCGCCCGCCCCGTGGGACGGGCGCTACAACAGCAGGCCAAGGCCGTGAAAAAGCCGGGCAAGTTTCAATCCTCGCCCGCCCCGTGGGACGGGCGCTACATACCATCGGCCCGGCCCGCGATCCGCTCGGCTTGTTTCAATCCTCGCCCGCCCCGTGGGACGGGCGCTACGTGATGCGGCCCTACTGATGGACGGGGTTGAATCGGTTTCAATCCTCTCCCGCCCCGTGGGACGGGCGCTACGTGGGCGATTGCCCCGGTGTTGTAAACCGGCACTGTTTCAATCCTCGCCCGCCCCGT
>DIKW01000091.1:1947-5461 GCA_002424705.1 Geobacter sp. UBA5608 | reverse complement strand
CTGAAGGCGGCGCAGAGGATGCAGACCACCAGCAGTAGGGCGGCGTGAGATAGTTTCATCGGCATGGCGGATCTCCTAGTTTTTATGGGTGGTCCAGAACATCGACACCGCATTGGCGGCAAACAGGCCATAGAGCCACATGGTGTTCCAGGCCGGTCCGGACCAGTGGCTGCCGTGACCGCCACCGATCACGCCGGCAGCGACAATGATACCCACCATGGCCGTGAAGGATACCATGGCAACGGCACGCAGGATGGAGCTGTTCCGCCAGGTATGGCGCTCAAGCTCCTCGATCCGCTGCATCAATTCAAGCTCTCTCTGGGTCATGTTTCTTCTCCTTTGCGCTCATGATACTGATAAACAGGACGGATGCCGTGAAGGCGCCCACAATAAGTACAGGGTTCAGGCTGGTGGTCAGGTGATAGAGCATGTCTGTTTCCTTGGACCCTAGGCCGGTAGTGCCGTCAGGGTGGTTAGCGGTACGCGGTCAGTCAGTTCCAGGTATTTGGCGCATTCGGTGTACTGCTTGTTGCAATAGCGGATGATCATGTTCACGTCATGGGGGGAGATGTAGCCACAGCCCACATCGCATAGATCATCGTTCAAGCCGTAGTATGGACAGATCGGTCTATTCTGCATGTCTATCTACGTAGCAACTGCTGTGCCAGAGCTAAAAAAATGCTGATTGTGCTGTAATCATTTGAAATTGTGTGTTTTTGCTGTTTGGTCTGTGCGGGATTTTGTTTTGCAAAGATGCAAATTGGGTTGGGGTGGGTGTATTGAATTGCAAATTTGCAAATTTTATGGGGGTAAAGCAGGAAAACCCGACAACGCGCCTGCAGGATCAGGCGACGCTGTCGGGTCGAGGCACTATTTGCTGCAGAGCGATCAGCGGATACTCAGCGTACCGTTTTCCAGTGCCACCGTGATGGTGCCGCCGTCTGCCACCTGCCCGGCGATGATGGCCCGGGCCACCTTGGTCTCCAGTTCACGCTGCAGGTAACGCTTTAAGGGGCGGGCACCGTAAACCGGGTCGTAACCGGCCCTGGCGATATGTTTCAGGGCATCATCACTGATCTCCAGGGTGATCCTTCGTTCTTTCAACCGTTCCACCAGCTGCTGGGCCAGCAGACCGGCGATTCGGGTCACCTCGTCGAGATGCAGCGGTTTGAACAGCACGATGTCGTCCACCCGGTTCAAAAACTCGGGCCGGAAGGCGTGTTTGAGCTCATTCATCACCGCGATCCGTGCGCTCTCCCTGATGTCGCCGTCCGGAGTGATCCCTTCCAGCAGGTGCGGTGCACCGATGTTGGAGGTCATGATGATCACGGTGTTTTTGAAGCTGACCGTGCGACCATGGCTGTCGGTGGCCCGGCCGTCATCCAGGATCTGCAGCAGGATATTGAAGACATCCGGGTGGGCCTTTTCGATCTCGTCGAATAACAGCACACAGTAGGGTTTGCGCCGCACCGCCTCGGTCAGCTGCCCGCCTTCTTCAAAGCCCACATAGCCGGGCGGCGCACCGATCAACCGCGATACCGCGAACTTCTCCATGTATTCGGACATGTCGATCCGCACCATGTTCTCCTCCGAGTCGAACAGCGACTCGGCCAGGGTGCGGGCCAGTTCGGTCTTGCCCACCCCGGTAGGTCCCAGGAAGATGAAGGATCCGATCGGCCGTTTGGGGTCCTTGATGCCGGAGCGTGCGCGCAACACGGCATCGGCCACCAGCTGCACCGCCTCATCCTGACCCACCACCCGCTGGTGCAGGATCTCATCCAGCTTGAGCAGTTTGTCCCGCTCGGTCTCCACCAATCTCGTGACCGGTATCCCGGTCCAGCGGGCTACGATCTCGGCGATCTCGTCCTCGGTCACCTCTTCCCGCAGCAGCTTCTGGCCACCCTGTTTGGTGTTAAGTGTCTCCTCTTCGTTTTTGAGGGCCGTTTCCAGGCCGGGCAGTTCGGAATATTTGAGCTTGGAGGCCTGCTCCAGGTTGTAGGAACGCTCGGCCTGCTCGATCTCGCGGCGGGTCCGCTCGATCTGCTCCCGCAACCCCTGCACCCGTTGGATGGCCAATTTTTCGGCATCATACTGGGCCCGCATGCCGGCAGCCTTTTCCTTCTCCTCAACCAGTTCCTTACGCAGGGCCTCCAGACGCTCTTTGCTGGCTGAATCCTTCTCTTTTTTGAGGGCCTGTTCCTCGATCTCCAACTGCATCACCCGGCGGCTGATCGTATCCAGTTCCGAAGGCAGTGAATCGATCTCGGTGCGCAGCATGGCGCAGGCCTCGTCCACCAGGTCGATGGCCTTGTCCGGCAGAAAGCGCTCGGTAATGTAGCGGTGGGAGAGGGTGGCGGCCGCCACCAGGGCGTTGTCCTGGATTTTGACCCCGTGGTGCACCTCGAAGCGCTCTTTTAAGCCCCGCAGGATCGAGACTGAATCCTCCACGGTGGGCTGATCCACCATCACCGGCTGGAAGCGGCGCTCCAGGGCGGCATCCTTTTCGATGTTCTGGCGGTATTCGTCCAAGGTGGTGGCACCGATGCAGTGCAACTCACCCCGGGCCAGCATCGGTTTGAGCATGTTGCCGGCATCCATGGCCCCCTCGGCCTTGCCGGCCCCCACAATGGTGTGCAGCTCATCGATGAACAGGATGATCCGGCCTTCGGCCTGCTTGACCTCGTTCAAGACCGCCTTCAGGCGTTCCTCAAACTCGCCGCGGTACTTGGCCCCGGCGATTAGGGAACCCATATCCAGGGCGAAGATGGTCTTGTCCTTCAACCCCTCCGGCACATCCCCCTTGACGATCCGCTGGGCCAGCCCTTCCACCACGGCGGTCTTGCCCACCCCCGGTTCACCGATCAAGACCGGGTTGTTCTTGGTCTTGCGGGAGAGGATGCGAATGACGCGGCGGATCTCCTCATCACGGCCGATCACCGGGTCCAGCTTGTCGGTGCGGGCCATCTTGACCAGGTCGCGGCCGTATTTTTCCAGGGCCTCGTAGGTTTCCTCAGGGTTGGCAGAGGTCACCCGCTGGTTGCCCCGCACCTCGGACAGGGCCGCCAGCAGCTTGTCCTGGGTGATGTTGTACTGTTTCAGCAGCCTGCCGGCCGGGCTGGCCTCACCCTCGGCCATCAGGGCCAGCAGCAGATGTTCCACCGAGACATACTCGTCTTTCAGCCGCTTGGCCTCGGCTTCAGCCGCCACCAGCAGGCGGGAAAAACGCTGTGAGACGTAGATCTTGCCCGGTTCGGCGCCGGGGCCTGAGACCCGTGGCCGGCGGTCCAGTTCTGCCTCTGCCGCCTTTTGCAACAATGGCAGGTCGATATCCATCTTGGTCAGTATGCGCGGAATCAGACCGCCTTCCTGGGTCAGCAGTGCCCAGAGCAGGTGCTCGCCATCCACCTCCACATGGCCGAAAGCAGTGGCCTTGGCCTGTGCCGCGCCCAGGGCCTCCTGGGATTTTTGGGTGAGTTTGTTGATATCCATACATGGTTCCTTTCATAGCTGATTC
>DIKW01000091.1:1107-1801 GCA_002424705.1 Geobacter sp. UBA5608 | reverse complement strand
GGGGCGTATAGATGATCAGTGCTGCCAGGGTCAGCTCAATGGCGATGCCGGCCAGCACCAGCCGGTTGGAAAAGAATCCCAGCGTGAAGATCGACTGATTGGCAGAACGGCAGGTGAACACATTGGCCAGTTGCGTGACGATGATGCCGGCCAGACAGGCGGTGGTGGCCTGCAGATAAAACGGTGCCGTGGGTGCCACCGGCTCAGGCCAGTGCCAGCCGCCGTTGTGCATGACGTAGAAGTAGGCGGCCATGCCGGCCAGCGCCTCGAACATCCCCAAAAAGAGGTAGGCCCTGACCAACACGCCGCTGGTGAGCAGCCGCTCGGCCTTGGGCCGGGGCGGTCGCTGCATAATGGCGGGGGTCGGTCGTTCCGAACCGAGGGCCAGGGCCGGGAACAGGTCGGTGCCGAGATCGATGGCCAAGATCTGCATGATGGTCAGCGGCAGGGGGATATTGAAGATGATGTAACCGAGGTAGGGAACCAGTTCCGGGATGTTGGAGGAGAGGATATAGGTGCTGAAGCTGCGGATGTTTTCAAAGACACTGCGCCCCTCCTCGATGGCATGCACGATGGAGGCGAAGTTGTCGTCCAGTAGCACGATATCGGCCGCCTCGCGGGCCACGCTGGTACCGGACAGGCCCATGGCAATGCCGACGTGGGCCTTTTTGAGGGCCGGGGCGTCGTTGACGCC
>DIKW01000091.1:0-1011 GCA_002424705.1 Geobacter sp. UBA5608 | reverse complement strand
GGCATGGTGGCGATCTGTCTGCCTTCAATGATCAGCGGATCGCCGATCAAGAGTCCGATCTGCCGCGCAATGGCTGCTGCCGTCAGCCCGGCGTCGCCGGTGATCATGATCACCCGGATGCCTGCGCTGCGACAGTTGGACAGGGCCAGGGCCACTTCCGGGCGGGGCGGGTCTTCCAGCCCCAAGAAACCGGCAAAGGTCAGCCCCTCTTCCGGCAGTTCGCCCTGGGGAACAGCATCCAGTTCCCGGTAGGCAAGGGCGATCACCCGCAGTCCTTCAGCGGCCATGCTGCGGTTCTGCTCGGCCAGCGCCTCTGTCGTGGTGTGGTCAAGAGGCTGAGTAAGGTCATCCTGCTGCACCGCAGTGCAAAGCGGCAGCACGCTCTCACCGGCCCCTTTAACCAGCAGCAGGAGTCGTCCATCCACCCGGTGGAGGGTGGCCATCCGCTTGCGTTCGGCATCAAAGGGGGCCTCGGCCAGGCGTTCGGCCTGAACGGAAATCCGTTCTTTGGCGTAGCGATAGAGCGCCGTTTCGGTCGGGTCTCCGGTTATGCCGTCTGCCGTCTCGGTGACGCTGGAGCAGAGCAGCGCCACGGTGCAGGCCATGCTGCCGTCATTCGGGCCCAGGAATTTCTTCACGGTCATCAGGTTCTGGGTCAGGGTGCCGGTCTTGTCGGTGCAGATCAGGTCCACCGATCCCAGCGCCTCAACGGCATTCAGGCTTTTGACCAGGGCGTTGCGGCGCGCCATCCGCTGACTGCCCATGGCCAGCGATAAGGTTACGGTAGGGAGCAGTCCTTCCGGCACCAGGGCGATGATAATGCCGACCGCAAACAGGAAGTTGGCCCAGAAGCTCCGGCCCACCAGGCCGCCCAACAGAAAGAAAACGGCGCCGCTGGCAACCGCAATGGCAGCGACGATCCGGGTCACTCGGGTGATTTCAACCTGGAAGGGGCTGATCTCTTCCACCACCTTGCCCGTAATATGGGCGATTTTGCCAAACTCGGTTGCC
>DIKW01000051.1:4897-6398 GCA_002424705.1 Geobacter sp. UBA5608 | reverse complement strand
GTAACATGGGCCGAGATCCGCTCATGCTTAAAACGTTCCACCAGATAGGACAGACCGTTACTGGAGGAATCCACATAGGGGTTGTCGATCTGGTACGGGTCGCCGGTCAGGATGATCTTGGTCCCCTCCCCGGCCCGGGTCACGATGGTCTTGATCTCGTGGGGGGTCAGGTTCTGGGCCTCATCCACGATCAGATACTGGTTGGGGATCGAACGGCCGCGGATGTAGGTCAGCGGCTCGATATCCAGCAGCCCCATGGCCATCAATTCTTTATAGCCCTTGCTGTGGCGTTTTTCCGACTCATGGCCCGAGATCAGCAGTTCCACGTTGTCAAAGATCGGCTGCATCCAGGGGGTCAGCTTCTCTTCAATATCGCCGGGCAGGAAGCCCAGGTCCTTACCCATCGGGAAGACCGGGCGGGAGACCAACAGGCGGTTGTAGACATTCTCCTCAGCCACCTTCTGCAGACCGGCCGCGATGGCCAGCAGGGTCTTGCCGGTGCCGGCCTTGCCCACCAGGCTGACCAGCTTGACGTTGTCATCCATCAAGGCATCCAGGGCAAACTGTTGTTCACGGTTGCGGGCATAGATGCTCCAGATCCCCTCTTTGGGAATCTTGCGCACCGGCACAATCTTGCCCTGGGCCGCATCAAAACGGCAGAGTGCGGTATGGGACGGATTGCCGGCATCCACCAGGGTGGCAAACTCGTTCGGCAGTAGCCCTTGCGGCGCCTCCAGCCAGCCCTGGCCGTAAAAACGGTCGATCTCCTCCGGATCGATCTCCAGGTTGCGGGCGCCAGCATATAATTCCTGGATATCAACCTTGTCCGATTCGTAATCCTCGGCCGCAATGCCGATGGCATCGGCCTTGATCCGCAGATTGGTATCCTTGGTGACGAAGATCACCGTTTCGTCGCTGAAACGCTCCTTGGTGGCCAGGGCCACTGCCAGGATACGATTATCCCCCTTGTCGTCCCGCAGGTCCTTGGGCAGACGATTAAGACACTGCTCCTCGCACAGCTCAACCCGCAGCATACCGCCGCCCGGCATCCCGACGCCACTGGCCAGGGAACCCTTCTCACGTAACGTATCGAGGATACGGGAAACAGCACGAGCGTTACGACCGGTTTCGTTCATATCCTTTTTAAAACGGTCCACCTCCTCGATCACGGTGATCGGGACAACGATGGTGTTGTCCTGAAACCTGAACAGAGACTGGGGATCGTGGAGCAGCACGTTGGTGTCCAGCACGAAAAATTTCATGGGTTTCCTTTCTGGATGATGGTGGCAAGCGCAGTGCAGCAGTGCTCAAGTTCTTCAGTGGTGGTGAACCAGCCGGGACTGATCCGGACGGTTCCGCCAGGGTAGCTGCCGATGGTGCGGTGGGCCCGTGGCGCGCAATGCAGGCCGGCCCTGACGGCAACACCATACACGCGGTCAAGCTCAAAGGCCAGCGCCGAGGCATCCCAGCCGTCTATAGTCAGCGAGAGCAGGCCCACCCG
>DIKW01000051.1:4243-4811 GCA_002424705.1 Geobacter sp. UBA5608 | reverse complement strand
CCGGTTGCGGCAAGAAACGCAATACCGGCCTTGAGTCCAGCGATACCGGGCAGATTATGGGTGCCGGCCTCAAACCCCTCGGGAAAACCTTCCGGCTGAAGGTCCTGATCGGAGCTGCTACCGGTGCCGCCCGCCAGCAGGGGATGCAACCGCACATGAGGCGCCACGGCCAGCAGTCCGGTTCCTTGGGGGCCTAAGAGCCCCTTGTGGCCGGGCGCAGCCAGCAGATCAACCCCCAGGGTCTGCATGTCAACCGGCAGGCAACCGGCAGATTGCGCTGCATCCAGCAGCACCAAGGCCCCTGCCTGCCGGGCCACAGCCGCAATCTCCTTAACCGGCTGGATACCGCCGGTCACATTGGATACATGGGCCAGTGCTACCAGACGGGTCGTTGGACGCAACGCCCGGCGGATCGCCTCCGGGTCTACCAGTCCCTCACTATCGGCCGGTACGATGGAAAGCTCGACCCCTGTCTTTTCCAGCATAAACAGGGGCCGCAACAGCGAATTGTGTTCCATGGAGCTGGTAACGACATGATCACCGGGCTGCAACAGGCCACGCACCGCCA
>DIKW01000051.1:1852-4191 GCA_002424705.1 Geobacter sp. UBA5608 | reverse complement strand
GCCAATGCCTCACGGGTCTCGAACAGCAGGCGGGAAGCCTGCAGAGCGGCGCCGTAGCCGCCCCGCCCCGGAGAGGCGCCGATCTGCTGCATGGCTGCCAACACGGCAGCATAGACTGCCGGCGGCTTGGGATAAGAGGTGGCTGCATTGTCAAGATAGATGGGCATAGACACCTTGTCCAGATTTACGGGGCCAACGCAGGGCGCACAGCAAGAAACGGCAGATACGAAACCCGTCCGGCACCGCTGTCCTGATGCGTATCCTTGATCCCCTCGGCGACCCGGAGTTCGCTGGTCTCACCCCACCAGTTAAGCACAGCGGCAAAACGATCGGGCCCGGCATGCTGCAGGTTGCCACCCTTATTCTGGCTGAAGGCGCTCTGGCTCACGCTGCCACGGGCGCCATCAAGCAACAGCCCCAGGCCCAGGTTATCCTGAAACGAGGCATACTCAATCCTGATCCGGGTACCCACCGCCGCTAGGCCGGCCTCACGATTTAAGCTGAAGCGGCACTGCTGCACCTGACCTTCCCCCCCCTCAATCAGGATGCCGACCCGGTTATCGGTTGCACTGCAGCCACTCAGCTTAAAGCGGCACTGTTTTACCACCAGGCCCTCTTGGCTGTTAGCCTGAAACCTGCTGGAAGACACCACCAACGAAGAACGGTTCACCACAGCCCCTTGCCGGTTTTCACGCAGCGTAGCGTCACGCAGTTCAAGCTCACTGTCAAAGGCGGTCAAACCGATGTCGGAGCGACTGATCCTGACTGTTTGCAGACTGGCTACGCTATCATACAACGCCACCCCGGTGCGGGTACGATGCACCTCCAGGCCACGACCGCTGAACTGTGCGTGGTGTGCTTCCACACCCACTTCCGCACCTTCAATATGGCAATAATCGAGGATATTTTTCTTTTCAGTGGACAGCAGCAGTACCCCGCCCCAGTCAGCAACCAACTGCTCAGTAAACGCAGAAGAGATCAGCACCGGCTTCTGGGGTGTGCCGGCACAGACCAGTCGGCCCTGCACCACCAGACGTGGATTTTGTGTAGAACCACCAGTTCGCTGAAAACGAAGGATAGTACCAGGCTCAAGCCGCAGGGTGGCCTGGGGGGCCACCACCAGACTCCCCTTGATCAACACCGTTCCGCGCAGGACCGTATCCTCATCGATTGTACGCCCGTTCAGCACGGAATCGGCTCTGGCGACCGTAGTGCGGGCCTGCTGGGGGGTACTGTTCGCTGTACCAGCTGGCACGGCTGCCGCCAGGGCCGCCCCCTGCAGCGCAGGCACTTCTTGGGGCAACAGTCGCTGGGGAAGCGGCGGCTTGACAGCAGCAGCGGCTGGAGATTCAGCATGAACCGCCAGCGGCTTGACGGCTGGGAGCGGTTTCTCCGGCACGGTTACGGCCAGGTTGACGGAGCTTTCCCCCGCCAGTAGGCCTCCCTCGCCATACAGGAATTTCTGGCACCCGAGCGGGCCGACCAGAACACCAACCACAAGCAAACTGTACCAGAAAGCTGCCTGCAAACGGTACCTGTGTAGTGAAAAAGACATGACGCTCCCGGCCGACAAAGTATTGAATATACGAATAAAGATATTATTTAGCATAGAATCTTCACCCTGTAAATTTCTAAAAAAACAACCAACATTAGCCAATGCTTTCGTATGGTTAGAACTGTTTACTTTTTAGCGTTGACACAGCAATACATCTTGTGGTTGTATTCCGCCCGAACACTAAATGTTGTGGTTTATTCCATTCCTCGCGCAATCACTGACAAAAACTAGATTCAACTATTACATACTTCACCACGCCAGCAGAAGGAGAGCGAACCATGTCATCACCATCACCTGCCACCATTGAGCCCGCGCTTTCCCCAAATGCCAGAACCGTCCTTGAAAAACGGTACCTGAAGCGGGACGTAAACGGCAAGCCCCTTGAGACACCGGTCGATATGCTGCGCCGTGTTGCCGATACCATTGCCGCTCCCGACCGCGCCTTTGACAAAAAGGCCGACCTCAAAAAACTGGCGGACCGTTTTTATACCATGATGGCCAGTTTCGACTTCATGCCCAACTCCCCCACCCTGATGAACGCCGGTCGCGAGCTGGGCCAGCTCTCGGCCTGTTTCGTCCTGCCGGTGGGTGATTCCATCGAGGAGATCTTCGATGCGGTCAAGTTCACCGCCATGATCCACAAGTCCGGTGGCGGTACCGGCTTCTCCTTCTCCCGTCTGCGTCCGGCCAACGACCTGGTGCTGACCACCACCGGCATCTCCAGCGGCCCGATCTCCTTCATGCGGGTCTTTGACACCGCCACCGAGACCATCAAACAGGGCGG
>DIKW01000051.1:0-1810 GCA_002424705.1 Geobacter sp. UBA5608 | reverse complement strand
TTCATCATGTGCAAGGCCGACCAGAAGCAGTTCAACAACTTCAACATCTCCGTCGGCCTGACCGAGAAATTCATGCAGGCCGTGGAGCGCGATGAAGAATACGACCTGTACAACCCCCGCGACAAGAAAAAATGCGGTACCATGAACGCCCGCAAGGTCTATCAACGGATCGTCAACCAGGCCTGGGAAAACGGCGAGCCGGGCATCATCTTTCTTGATCGTCTGAACCGCGACAACCCCACCCCCCATGTGGGCGAGATCGAATCCACCAACCCCTGCGGCGAGCAGCCGCTGCTGCCCTATGAATCCTGCAACCTGGGCTCCATCAACCTGGGACGCTTCATCAAGGACGGCGCCATTGACTGGGCGCGCCTGAAAGAGGTAATCCACACCGCAGTCCATTTCCTGGACAACGTGATCGAGGCCAACAAATACCCGCTGCAGCAGATCCACGACATGACCCACGCCAACCGCAAGATCGGCCTGGGGGTGATGGGCTGGGCCGACATGCTGATCATGCTGGGCATCCCCTACAACTCTGATGAGGCCGTCAAACTGGGGACCAAGGTGATGCAGTTCATCAACGAGGAAGGCCACGCCGCATCACGCGAACTGGGTCAACAGCGGGGTGCCTTCCCCAACTTCAAGGGTTCCATCTTCGACAAAAAAGGCGCCTTGCCCCAGCGTAACGCCACCGTCACCACCATCGCCCCCACCGGCACCATCTCGATCATCGCCGGCGCCTCCTCCGGGGTCGAGCCGCTGTTTGCCGTCTGCTTCCAACGCCGACAGCTGGATACGATCATGTACGAGACCAACCCGCTGTTCGAAAAGATCGCTAAAGACCGCGGCTTCTGGTCTGAAGAGGTACTGCGCAGCATCTCGGAAAATCACGGTTCAGTCCAAGGTATTGATGAAATCCCGGCCGATGTGCAGCGGGCCTTCATCACCGCCCACGACATCAGCCCTGAAGACCACATCCAGATGCAGGCCGCCTTCCAGCACCACACCGACAACGCCGTTTCCAAGACCGTCAACTTCCCCAACACTGCCACAGTGGAGGAAGTGGAGCAGGTCTACATGCTGGCCTACAAGACCGGCTGCAAGGGTGTCACCATCTACCGCGACGGCTCCCGCGACGAGCAGGTACTCTCCACTGCCAAGAAAGAGGAGAAAGCGGCTGTTGCCTCAGTGCCGGTGGAAGACGAAAAACATGCCGTCAAACGTGAACGTCCCAAGGCGCTCAAAGGCTGGACCTACCAGATGCAGACCGGCTGCGGTCCGCTGTACGTCACCGTCAACGAAGACAAGTCCGGCCTGTTTGAACTGTTCACCACCATGGGCAAGGCCGGCGGTTGCGCCGCCTCCCAATCCGAGGCCATCGGCCGGATGGTCTCCCTGGCCTGGCGCAGCGGCGTACAGGCCCGCCAGGTAATCAAACAACTCTTGGGCATCTCCTGCCACTGCCCCACCGGCTTTGGCGACAACCGGATCCTCTCCTGCGCCGACGCCGTTGCCAAGGCGATCCAGGCCCACATGATCGCCAACGGCTACGACCTGAATGCCGAGACCGCGCTGCAAGAGCGCGGCGCCTGCCCCGAGTGTGGCGGAGCGGTGGAACATGAAGGCGGCTGCATGGTCTGCCACTGCTGCGGCTACTCCGAGTGTGCCTAAACGGAGGTTGACAAGCCGGGGCCCCTTTCGCTATAAGAGGAGCTCCTAAACGCGGGAATAACTCAGTGGTAGAGTGTCAGCTTCCCAAGCTGAAGGTCGCGGGTTCGAATCCCGTTTCCCGCTCCAAACAAAAACA
>DIKW01000021.1:6845-7238 GCA_002424705.1 Geobacter sp. UBA5608 | reverse complement strand
CTCACGCTGGCGCTCCACCAACTTCTCCACCCGTTCGATCAGTTTGCTGCTGTCGGCCTTGAGCAGGTCGGCCACCGAGCGGCGTTCCTCCTCCAGGCGACGTACAAACTGCAGGGCGTTGAAACCGGTGGCCCCTTCAATCCGGCGCACACCGGCAGCGATGCCGCCCTCGGAGAGGATCTTGAACAGGCCGATATCGCCGGCCGCCCGCACGTGGGTGCCACCACACAGTTCGCTACTTACCTCACCGACCCGCACCACCCGCACCGTATCACCGTATTTCTCATCGAACAGGGCGGTTGCGCCGCTGTCCACCGCCTCCTGCATCGCCATCTCACGGATCGAGAGTTCGGCATTCTCCATGATCCAGCCATTGACCAGATCCTCGACCCG
>DIKW01000021.1:5839-6768 GCA_002424705.1 Geobacter sp. UBA5608 | reverse complement strand
TCCCCCAGCACCTGACGCAGGGCAGCCTGCAGCAGATGGGTAGCAGTATGGTTACGGGCCGTGGCGCGACGTTCATCCACCGCCACGGTTAGGTTGACCGCATCACCGGTCTTGACCGCCCCTTCCTTGACCAGGCAGTGGTGCACCACCAAGTCGGTGAAAGGGCGCGATGTTGCCACCACCTCCAGGTGCGCACTGCCGGAGGAGATACTGCCGGTATCACCAGCCTGGCCGCCGGACTCACCGTAGAAGGGGGTAGTCTCGCAGATCAGGTCGATCCGGTCACCGGCGGCAGCTGATTGCACCTCAACACCATCCCGCAGCAGGGCGGAGACCGGCGCAAAGGTGGTCAGGGCGCCATAGCCGACAAAGTTGCTGCGCAGGCCGCGGTTGTGCAGTTCCTTGTAGACATCCGCGATGCCTGCCACGCCGGAGCCTTTCCAATTCTCACGCCCCAGCTCCCGCTGGCGAGCCATGCAGGCCTCGAAACCGGCCTCATCCACGCCGAACCCTTCGGCCCGTACGATATCCTCGGTCAGATCCACCGGGAAACCGAAGGTGTCGTACAGCTTGAACAGGGTTTCACCAGGGATTATCGACTGGTCTTTGGACCGCAGGCTGGCCACCTCGTCGTTCAGGATTGCCAAGCCACGGTCGAGGGTCTCGTTGAAACGCTCCTCCTCGGCCAGAATCACCTTACGGATATAGGCCTCGCGCTCGGCCAATTCAGGGTAGGCCTGCCCCATCATCTCCCGCACCGCATCCACCATCCGGCACAGGAGCGGCTCAGCCACCCCCAGCATCTTGGCATGGCGGGCGGCCCGGCGCATGATCCGGCGCAGCACGTAGCCCCGCCCTTCATTACTGGGCAGAGCACCGTCGCAGATCAGGAAGGTCACTGCCCGGCAGTGGTCGGCGATGACCCGCAT
>DIKW01000021.1:4846-5706 GCA_002424705.1 Geobacter sp. UBA5608 | reverse complement strand
TGGATGCAACACGCCGTCGGCGGTGCGGTTGAACTGCATAAAGACGTTGTTCCAGATCTCCATGTAGCGGTCGCAGTCACAGCCCACGGCGCAGTCCGGCGAACCGCAGCCCACCTCAGGGCCGTTGTCCCAAAATATCTCGGTACAAGGGCCGCAGGGACCGGTGTCACCCATGGACCAGAAGTTGTCCTTCTCGCCGAAACGGTAGATCCGCTCCCGTGGCACCCCCTCCTGCTGATGCCAGATATCAGCCGCCTCGTCGTCGTCAGTAAATACCGTCACGTACAATCGGCTCTTGTCCAGCTGCAGGTCCTTGGTCAAGAACTCCCAGGCAAAGGCGATGGCCTCATTTTTGAAGTAATCATCAAAGGAAAAGTTGCCCAACATCTCAAAAAAGGTATGGTGACGGGCAGTGCGGCCCACGTTTTCCAGGTCGTTGTGCTTGCCGCCGGCCCGTACGCATTTCTGTGACGAGGCGGCCCGGTAGTAGCCCCGGTCCTCCATCCCCAGGAAGCAGTCCTTAAACTGGTTCATGCCGGCGTTGGTGAACATCAGGGTCGGATCGTTGTGGGGTATCAGGCCTGAACTGGCCACTACCACATGCCCCCGCTCCTCAAAAAACTTCAAAAAACGTGCACGAATCTCTGTTCCGGTCATCTGCTGCATCCCTCTCCTCTAAAAAAAATCGAGCTAAGCATTTCAATCAATCTGCCGACGGCGGTCCAGCAGTTGCCGGATCACCTCGACGCCAAAACCGCGCCGTTGCAGAAAACCGATCACCCGACGCCGGTCGCGGTCATCGCTGGCACCAGGATCAAAGCCGGCATAACGCCGGCTTATCAGGTGACGGGCCAGAGCAA
>DIKW01000021.1:3345-4695 GCA_002424705.1 Geobacter sp. UBA5608 | reverse complement strand
GCAACCAGCCGGGCCACGGCCTCTGCCACCTGCTCTGGTGCGTGGCCGCGCTGCTCAAGCCTGCGTCTCAGGGTGGCCACCGTGTAATCACGGCCAGTCAGTAGCCTCAACGCCGCCTGATACGTCTGGACTGCAGAGTCAGTAACGATCGACCTCAAGCTTGTCTTCCTTCAGCACCGCATCCACCTGCTCTTCCTTATGCTCAAAGTTGTCCCAGGTCGCATCGGAGGTGGAGGAGATACCAGACACCTTGAGGGCAAAGTCATCTGGATTGGAGCTCTGGCGCAACGCCTCCTCGTAGGTAATCAGCTTGGAGGTGAACAGCTTCATCAACGACTGGTCAAAGGTCTGCATGCCATAGGAGACGAAGCCTTGCGAGATGGCGTCGTGCAGCTGCTTGGTCTTATCCTTGTCGTCGATGCACTCTTTGACACGGGCCGTGCCCAACAACACCTCCACCGCCGGCACCCGCCCCTTGCCGTCGGCCCGCGGCACCAGGCGCTGAGAGATGATCCCCTTGATGATGCCGGCCAACTGAATCCGCACCTGGCGCTGGTGGTAAGGAGGGAAGACGCCGATGATCCGGTTGATGGTTTCCTGGGCATCCATGGTATGCAAGGTCGACATCACCAGGTGACCGGTCTCGGCGGCGGTCATGGCGGTTTCCACGGTTTCGTAGTCGCGCATCTCCCCCACCAGGATCACGTCCGGGTCCTG
The DNA here is from genome assembly GCA_002424705.1 of Geobacter sp. UBA5608. Taxonomy (GTDB): domain Bacteria; phylum Desulfobacterota; class Desulfuromonadia; order Geobacterales; family Pseudopelobacteraceae; genus Trichlorobacter. The sequence continues at coordinate 3,978 of DIKW01000021.1, read as the reverse complement.
CCGCAGGGCCCCCTTGAGGGCACTGGCGAAGGTGGGGGTATCAGTACCCACCTCGCGTTGACTGATAATGCTCTTGTTATCACGGTGCAGGAATTCCACCGGATCCTCAATGGTGATGATGTTGCAGGTCCGGTTGCTGTTTATCTGGTCGATCATGGCCGCCAGGGTGGAAGACTTGCCGGAACCGGTGGTGCCGGTCACCAGGATTAGTCCCCGTTCCTCCGCGCAGAGCTTTTTTAGCACTGGCGGCAGGTTCAGTTCCTCCATGGTCGGTATCTTGACTGAGATCGAGCGGAAGACCAGGGCGATGGTACCCCGCTGTTTATAGGCCGCCACCCGGAAACGACCCAGGCCGGGCACAGCGTAGGCCAGATCCACCTCGGAGTTTTCCTCGAAAATCCTCCGCTGACGATCGTTCATCATCGCGGTGGCCATGCTGGTGACCACGTCCGCCCCGAGTCGTTGGGCATTGGGGATCGGATGCAGCTTGCCGTCAATCCTGACGATTGGCGGCAGACCGGTCTTGATATGGATGTCGGAGCCGCGCGCCTTGACCGCAATGGTGAGGATTTCGTTCAGATCCATGGAGCTACCTCCCGTCTTGTCGGGTTGTTAGTCCTCTGCCTTGGCTGC
>DIKW01000021.1:2751-3268 GCA_002424705.1 Geobacter sp. UBA5608 | reverse complement strand
TTATTGTAAGAGAACCAGGCGCCGCTCTTGTCGATGATATTGCGGTCCACCGCCAAGTCCAGCACGTCACCGGTGCGTGAGATACCCTCGCCGTAGAGGATGTCGAATTCGGCCTCTTTGAAGGGCGGTGCCACCTTGTTCTTGACCACCTTGACCCGGGTGCGGGAGCCGATGACCTGGTCGCCCTGCTTGAGGGTGGCAATCTTACGGATGTCTAAACGTACCGAGGCGTAGAACTTGAGCGCGTTGCCACCGGTGGTTGTTTCGGGATTGCCGAACATCACGCCGATCTTCATCCGGATCTGGTTGATGAAGATCACGCAGCAGTTGGATTTGGAGATGATGCCGGTCAGCTTGCGCAGGGCCTGGGACATCAGGCGGGCCTGCAGACCCACATGGGCGTCACCCATCTCGCCTTCGATCTCGGCCTTGGGCACCAGAGCCGCCACCGAGTCCACCACTAACACGTCGATGGCGCCACTGCGCACCAGGGTTTCGGCGATCTCCAGGGCCTGTT
>DIKW01000021.1:1813-2669 GCA_002424705.1 Geobacter sp. UBA5608 | reverse complement strand
ATGCCACCGCTTTTCTGGGCCTCGGCCACGATATGCAGCGCCAGGGTGGTCTTGCCGGAGGATTCCGGACCATACACCTCGATTACCCTTCCACGCGGTACACCACCTACCCCCAGGGCCAGGTCCAGCGAAATGGCGCCGGTGGAGATGGCCTCCACACCGGGCAGCACCTCGTCATTGCCGAGCCGCATGATGGCACCCTTGCCGAACTGTTTCTCGATCTGGGAAAGGGCGAGCTCGATGGCCTTGTTTTTATCGCTCACGGCGTGTACCTCCTTGGTACGAAAAGGGATGAGAGAGAGTTGTGAAAGGTACCATATAGAATCGGGCAGCGGCAAGCTAATTTGGGACAAATCAGCTTCTTATTGAGCCCTCAAGTCGCATTTTTAGCATGATAATGGCTTGATCAACTGCTTGTTGACGCACTCGACTACGATCACCACCAAAACTGAACCGCTCCACCTGGCAGTCGCGCTGATCCACCAGCGCCATAAACACCGTACCGACCGGCTTTTCAACCGTGCCGCCACCGGGGCCGGCAATGCCGGTCACCGACAACGCCAGATCACTACCCGTCAGTGTCCGTACCCCGTGCGCCATGGCCCGCGCCACCGGTTCACTCACGGCGCCATGTTCAAGCAGCAATGTATGCGACACCTTCAGTATGTCCGCTTTAACCTGGTTGCTGTAGGCCACCACCCCACCAACAAAGTAGGCGGAGCTGCCTGGCAGATCCGTGATACGGGCAGCAATCAGACCGCCGGTGCAGGATTCCGCCAGGGCCAGGGTCTGCCCGGCGGCCAGCAACAGAGCGGCCAGCTCCTGATCACTGCCCATGACCATACTCCTCCAGCAA
>DIKW01000021.1:0-1683 GCA_002424705.1 Geobacter sp. UBA5608 | reverse complement strand
TGCACCCGGACCCCCAAGGTAGCCGTCTCCTTCATGACCAGCTGTGCCAGCTGATCCTTTTGTCCAGGATAACAGAGCACTGACAGTGTCACCGCGGGCCGCTGCTTTTTCATCTGGATCGGCGTATGCCAGACATCCAGCGCCCCGGCTGCAAACAGTTGCTCCATGGTATAGCCCAGCAGTTCTGGACTCACGTCATCCAGGTTACAACTCAACTCAAGCACGGTTTCCTGGTCAGCCTGTTCTGAGACCTCTCCAAGAAACACGCGCACGATATTCGGACAGTCACTAAAATCCTTACTACCGGCGCCATGACCGACCTTTAAAACCGTCATCGCCGGCATCGTCCCGCACGGTTCGGCCAACGCAGCCAAAATAGCCGCACCGGTGGGGGTCACCCGCTCGCCCTCGCCGCAGCGACCATGCACTGCCAGCCCCTTCAGCAGTTCAGCCGTTGCCGGCGCCGGCACCGGTAGCCGACCGTGGGCAGTCTCCACGAAACCGCCACCCAAAGGTACTGCCGAGGCATAGACCCGTTCAACCCCCAGCCAATCGAGACCGATGGCCACTCCCACGATATCGACGATGCTGTCCACCGCCCCTACCTCATGAAAGCTCACCTCATCAACCGTCACCTGATGAGCCAACGCCTCGGCCTCGGCCAGACGCCGAAAAATACGTTGCGCCCGATCCGTTACCTGTGCCGCAAGCGAACTACCCGCGAGCATGGTGCGAATATCTGCATAACGCCGATGGTGATGATGCCGCTGCTGGTCATGGTGATGAGGATGCTCAAGGCCAGGCAGTTGGACAGAAAAATAGACGGCTGCCGCCCCCTGCCGCCGTACCCGTTGCTCACCCAGGACATACGAGCCTTGCGGCAATCCCAACTTCGCCAGTTCCTGCTGCAGATAATCCAACGGCAGTCCTAAGTCCAGCAGGGCCGCCACGGTCATGTCGCCGGCGATGCCGGCGATTGCATCAAAATAGATAGCTTTCATCTTACATCCTGTTCATCAGGCTGGCAGCACAGGCGGCGCCGAAGCCGTTATCGATATTAACTACCGTGACTCCGCTGGCGCAGGAGTTTAACATTCCCAACAGGGCAGCGATACCGCCGAAGGAGGCCCCATAGCCAACTGAGGTCGGCACGGCGACCACCGGCCGATCCACCAGCCCCCCCACCACCGAGGGCAAGGCCCCCTCCATACCGGCCACCACGATCAGAACCGTGGCAGAACGGATCAGCTCGACTCGTGCCAGCAGACGATGGATGCCAGCCACACCAACGTCAAACAGCTGTTCGACCCGGTTGCCCAGAAAGCGGGCTGTCAGCACCGCCTCGCTGGCCACCGGGATATCAGAGGTGCCGGCCGAGATCACCAGGATCGTACCCCGCCCTCGCTCTTCGATTGTCGTCAACTCCAGGGTCAGACAACGGGCCTCGGCATGGTAGCGAGCATCTGGAAAGACTATCTGCAATGCAGGTGCCTTGTCGGCATCCAGCCTGGTAACCAATACATTGCTGCCCCGGTTCGCCATGGCCTGCATAATGCGACCGATCTGCTCAGCCGTCTTTCCCTGACCAAAAATGATCTCCGGCTGGCCCTGCCGCAGTCCGCGGTGGTGGTCCACCTGGGCGATGCCGAGATCCTCATAGGGCAGATGCCGCAACCGATCCAG
>DIKW01000032.1 GCA_002424705.1 Geobacter sp. UBA5608 | reverse complement strand
TGGGTTCGTTGTAGATGCCGTTGTGTCGACCCAGGTAGCAGGAGTCGTGGTAGACCAGCGTGCCTAGTTCCGCCACTTGGCGGTTTAGCTTCAGGCGGCCAGTCTGTACCAGCTGCAGCAGCAGCTGGCTGTGGTGGATCACCTCCAGCTCGATGCCATACTGGCGGTAGTCGTTCTTGAGGGTGGTCAGGCAGTGGGGACACTGCGCGATCACTTTTGTGATCCCCTTTTCCTTGAACAGGGCTACGTTTTCGCGAGCCAGTTTGTCAAAGACGAACTCGTTGCCCAACCGCCGCAGGGAGTCACCGCAGCACTTTTCGTCCTTGCCCAGGATGCCCCAGGAGACGCCGGCCTTGTCCAGCAACTGGGCCAGCGCCAGGGTGACCTGTTTAGCCCGGGCGTCAAAGGAGCCGGCGCAGCCGACATAGAACAGGTATTCGGTCTGGCCCGCTTCGAAACTGCGCTCGCCCAGCAGGGCAGCCCACTTGCCCCGCTCCGAGGGGGCGATGCCCCAGGGGTTGCTGCGGCCTTCCATGTTCTCGAACAGGTTGAGCAGTTCTTCCGGGAAGGAGGCCTTCATCTCCACCAGATGACGCCTGAGCGGGATCAGCTTGGGCATCTGCTCGATGAAGACCGGGCATGACTGCAGGCAGGCGCCACAGGTGGTGCAGGACCAGATCGTCTCTTCGCTGATGGAGTCCGGGCCGTCGCCGATCAGCGGAGCAGCCGCGCCCTGGCCCTGGAGCAGCAGTGGCCCGTTGTGCAGCAGATTTCCACGAATAGTCGCGATCAGGGTGCGGGGGTTGAGCGGCTTGCCGGTCTGGGATGCGGGACAGTTGTTCTGGCAGCGGCCGCACTCGGTGCAGCTGAAGCCGTCCAGCAGCTCCTTCCAGCTGTAGCCGTCAATCCGACTGATGCCGAACTGGGCGCCGGCCACAAATTCCTCCCGCGCAGGCAGCAGCGGCTGTTCACGGCGACGCAGCAAAATGGTGGGGAGCGCGCTTATGCTGTGCAGAAACCTGCCGTAGGGCAGCGCCAGCACCAGTAGCAGCACCCCTGCACCGTGCAGCCACCAGCCAGCATCGTAGAGCCAGGTTGCGTCAGGTCCAAACAGGGCGGCCGCAGCGCTGGAGACTGGCAGCCAGTGGCTTGCCAGTGTTTGGGCATCAGCGGAAAGGAAGACGGTTATCTTGAAGGCATTCACAAAAAAGTAGCCGATGATTATCAGCGCCGGCAGCAGCGGCAGCAGGAGCGTGCCGATGGCACGGCCTTCGGGATAGGGAGGGACGACGACTCGCCGCACCACCGCAGCCAGGGCGGTGATCAACCCGGCAAGGGCCAGCAGGTCAAGCAGCAGCAGCAGCGGAAGCAACAGTTCCTGGTGGTAGGGAATCAGCAGTCCTGCTGGCCGGGTTCCCTCCAGAACGGTTTCAATGCCGGCGACCACGGGGTGATGGAGCAGCAGGAGCAGAAACGACCAGAAGAACACCAGGTGATTGTAGCCGAACCGCGTTGCAATGACTCGCTTCTGGCCAAGGACGTAACGCACGAGGTCCCGTAGCAGGTCTCCCGCACTGGTCCGGATGCCTGCCGGGCGACCGACTCGCACCAGAGCAACCCGAACGCAGATGGTGACCAGGCTGGCCACTGCGGCGACGAGGAGCGTAACGTGGAATAATTCAGGATTCAGGGACATGCACACACCTCTTTATGGAACAGGCGTAACGGCCTAGTTTCTGGTAAGTTTCAACTGCCGGATAGCTCGGGTCAAGGCCGGCACCACCTGGAACAGATCGCCGACGATGCCGTAGTGGGCCACCTCGAAGATCGGCGCATCCTTGTCGCGGTTGATGGCGATGATCAGGTCCGAGTCCTGCATCCCCACCAGGTGCTGAATGGCGCCGGAGATGCCGCAGGCGATGTAGATCTTGGGCCGTACAGTCTTGCCGGTCTGGCCCACCTGCCGATCGTGGGGCAGCCAGCCGGCGTCAACCGCGCTGCGGGAGCCGCCCACTACACCGTGCAGTTCGTCGGCCAGCTCCTTCAGGATACCGAAGTTTTCGGGCCCCATCATGCCGCGACCGCCGGAGACGATGAATTCGGCCCCGCCGATGTCGATATGGTGACTGGCATCGCTGTCTCTCAGCACCTCCAGTACCTTGACCAGTACGCTCTCTTCCGGGATGAGGAAGTCGCTGCGGATGATCTCGCCTACGGAGCCGGCCTGCGGCTCCGGCATCTGCATCACGTGGGGCCGTACCGTGGCCATCTGGGGGCGGTACTTGTCGCACATGATGGTGGCCATGATATTTCCGCCAAAGGCGGGCCGGGTCTGCATCAGGTTGCGTTTGTCGTCGATGTCCAGCCCGGTGCAGTCGGCGGTAAGTCCGGTGCCGACCCGGGTGGCCACCGCGCCGGCCAGGTCGCGGCCCATGCCGGTGGCCCCCATCAGGATCACCTCTGGCTTGTACTGCTCGATCAGGTGGCAGCAGGCCTCAAGATACGGCTGGGTGCGGTAGTCACGATAGAGCGGGTGGTCCAGTAGATAGGCCTTGCTGGCGCCGTAGGTAAAGGCCTCACGGCAGAGCGGTTCCACCTGGTGGCCGATCACCAGGGCGCATAGTTCAACCCCCAGCTTGTCGGCCAGCTCCCTGCCCTTGCCCAACAACTCCCAGGAAACCTTGGCTGCTTCGCCATCGGCCTGCTCGACGAAGACCCAGACACCGCGGTACTGGGCCTGCAGCTTGGCCAGGGCGGCTGCCTCGTCATCAACCTCTTCGGTTGCTGCGGCGCCTGCCTTGTCCAGTTCGGCCAAGATCGCCAACTCCTCCGGGGTGAAGACCATCTCCAGCGCCTGAGCAGGGCAGACCTTGACGCACTTCAGGCAGCCGATGCACTTGTCCGCCTGCACCAGCGGCTCGCCGGCATCATTCATCGTAATGCAGTTGACCGGGCAGGAGCTCTCGCAGCGGGCGCCGCAGGCGATGCACTTACCGGCCAGCAATTGGGCGCGGCCGCGTGGACGTTTCGGTTTGGGCGTGGGTGTACTCATAGTGGTAGCAGGTCCTTGGCAAGTAATTTTTCCAGCAGCAGGTCGACAGCTCCTGTTGGATCGGCGTAGCCGTCACCGATCAGTTCCCCCTTGGCCCGTTCCGGTGAGAAGATCTTGGAAACCCAGGTGGGAGAGCCTTTCAGGCCCACCGTCTGGGTGTCCAGCTTGAGCACCTGGTTGTCCCAGGTCTCCACTGCGGCGCCAACGGACGCCAAGCGCATCGGCACCGTCGGGTAGCGGGGGCGGTTGATCTCCCGCACCACCGTCAGCAGGGCCGGCAACGGCGCCTGCACCCGCTCATGGCGTCCCTCCAGCTTGCGACGGACCACCAGCGACCGATTGTCGATATCCAGCTGCTCCACCTTGTCCACCAGGGTCAGTTGCTGGTAGCCCAGCCGTACGGCGATGCCCGGGCCTACCTGGGCGGTGTCGCCATCGATGGTCTGCTTGCCGCACAGCACCAGCCCCACCGGCTCCAGTTCGTCATTGAGCTTTTTGATGGCCGCTGCCAGCACCTTGCTGGTGGCCAGGGTGTCGGCGCCGCCGAAGCAGCGATCCGACAGCAGGATGGCGCGGTCGACCCCCACCGCCAGGGCCTTGCGCAGGGTAGCCTCGGCGTTGGGCGGTCCCATGGAGAGCACCGCCACCCTGCAGCCGAAACGGTCTTTCAGCTGCAAGGCCGTCTCCAGGGCGTGGGTGTCGTAGGGGTTCATGATAAACGGGATCCCTTCCCGCACCAGGGTGTTGGTGACCGGGTCGATCTTGACCTGGGTGGTATCGGGGACCTGTTTGATGCAGGCGACGATCAGCATGCAAGACCTCTCTGCACGTTTTCTGTGCATCTTGTTGGTTCGGGCTGGAAAGTTTACGAAACAAACTTTATACGTGAAGCCTGTTAAAGATGCAAGCTGCTCATTTGGTTATGGTTTGTGCCGCTTACGGCTTTTTAGTCCCGTTAAAATGTGTAACTCAATTTAGGGGTAAAGAGTTATTGGTGTACTCTTTTTGGTTTGGCTGGGAGCCTCTGTATGTGCGTGCAGGGCAGGCGCCGCGTTGGTTGATGCACTTCTTTTGGGCACCATGCGGGCATCTGCATATTTTTTGCTCTTGATGGTGATGACTTGGCACAGCAGTTGCTGAAAGAATGAACACTGCCCGTCGGGGTAGCCATCCTTTCCATTCCATCAGGAGGCAGCACATGGCACAGCTGGACGAAAAACTTGAAAGCATCTACCAGGACGTACTGAAGCGCAACCCCGGCGAAGTGGAGTTCCACCAGGCGGTCCAAGAGGTGCTGGAGTCCCTCGGGCCGGTCGTGGCCAAGAACCCCGAGTATCTGGAGCGCAAGATCATCGAGCGGATCTGCGAGCCGGAGCGTCAGATCATCTTCCGGGTACCCTGGCAGGACGATAAAGGCAATGTTCATATCAACCGTGGCTTCCGGGTCGAGTTCAACAGCGCACTGGGTCCCTACAAGGGCGGCCTCCGTTTTCACCCCTCGGTCTACCTGGGAATCATCAAGTTCCTCGGTTTCGAGCAGATCTTCAAGAACTCCCTGACCGGTATGCCGATCGGCGGCGGCAAGGGCGGCTCCGACTTCGACCCCAAGGGCAAGTCCGACGATGAGATCATGCGCTTCTGCCAGTCCTTCATGACCGAGCTGTACCGTCATATCGGTGAGCACACCGACGTGCCGGCCGGCGACATCGGCGTGGGCGGTCGCGAGATCGGCTACATGTTCGGCCAGTACAAGCGGATCACCAACCGCTGGGAGGCCGGCGTACTGACCGGCAAGGGCCTCAAGTGGGGCGGCTCCCTGGTGCGTCCCGAGGCCACCGGCTACGGCGCCACCTTCTTCATCAACGAGGCCCTCAAGGTGCGTAAAGACTCCTTTGAAGGCAAGACCTGCCTGGTGTCCGGTTCCGGCAACGTTGCCATCTACACCATCGAAAAGATCCACCAGCTGGGCGGCACGTGCGTGGCCTGCTCCGACTCAAACGGCGTGATCTACCACGAGAAGGGCCTGGATCTGGATCTGATCAAGCAGCTTAAAGAGGTTGAGCGTCGCCGCATCTCCGATTATGTCACCGCCCACAAGGATGCCAAGTATATCCCCAACGGCAACATCTGGGATATCCCCTGCCAGGTGGCCATGCCGTCCGCAACCCAGAACGAGATCAACGGCAAGGATGCCGCTACCCTGGTCAAGAACGGTTGTATCGCCGTGGGTGAAGGGGCCAACATGCCCACCACCCCCGAAGGGGTCAAAGTGTTCCTGGACGCCAAGATCGCCTACGGTCCCGGCAAGGCTGCCAACGCCGGCGGCGTGGCCACCAGCGCCCTCGAGATGCAGCAGAACGCCCAGCGTGACTCCTGGACCTTCGAGGATACCGAGAAGAAGCTCGAAAACATCATGAAGGGCATCCACAAGCATTGTTACCGCATCTCCGACGAGTACGGCGATCCGGGCAACTACGTGCTGGGCGCCAACATTGGTGGTTTTATCAAGGTGGCCGATGCGATGGTCGCCCACGGCCTCGTCTAAGAGGTGCGCAGCTTTTCCGTAATCTCGTCGTTGCCTTTCGGGATGTCTTGTGCGGCGTACTTGAACGGTACGCCTCCGCGCCATCCCTCAGGCGCCTAGAGCTTATCGAAAAATCTGCACCCCTGCTGATTGTGGTATTCAGCGAGCCCGGCCCTGTGCCGGGCTCGCTTTTTTTATACAGTGCACATGATGCGCCGTACGCAGTATTCGCCGCCGATCACCAGATATTCCCCCTCGCCCTTGAGGATGCTGCCCGGTAGCAACTGGTCAAAAAAGAAGATTTTTGCCAGCGGTACCCGAGCCTCCCAGACTGTGGAGCCGAACTCCCAGGCCCGTTCCTCCTGATCAGTGAATGAGGCCAGGTTGTTGAGGCGCACGATCTGTTCCCGTTTGCCGACCTGCTCCAGCAGGTCGTGTTCAGCGGCATCGTAGGTGCCGCGGTAAAGGGTGACGTAGGGCTGCTCACCAGATTCCCTGCGCAACTCATACTGGCAGTACTCGTATACCAGGTCCAGCTGGGCATTGATGGCGTTGGTCCGTTTGCTGCCGCGGGTCCGGTCCACTACGTAGCGATAGTGGGCCTCGGAGTCGCTGCCGGTAATCCGGCCGTTATGAAATGTCGGGGCGATGCCGATCCGGCTTTCCACCCAGCCTTTCAAGACCGCACCTTCCACGGAATTACTGTCCATCATCCAGCCCTTCAAGAAACGCAGGTAACTGTTACGCAGGCTCTTGCGAGCGGTGACGGTCTGTCCCTGATCATGGTGCAGACTGAACTTGACCGACAGATAATCGCTGAATACCTGCCCTCGCTGCTCCTGCTCGGCAATGCTGTCCAGCTTGTTGAACAGGAAGCGATTAGCCTCCCGTACCCCCTGAATGAACAGGGCCTGGGGATGTTCGTTGAAGTGGCGGGAGGCGATCACCCAGGGGGGCAGGTTACACAGATTGAAGACCGATTTCATATCAAGGCCCTCTCTTCGTTGGCGCGTCTCCGGCTCCTCGACGTACTGACGTGTACGCCTGCGTCGCCGGATTCCTCGCCGCCTTGAGATCATCCTTGATCTGAAATCGGTGCATAGTCATGCGTACCCTGCCCAGTATGATCAGTACAGCTTGGCCACCTCGCGCAGCACCTCGGCAACCGGAGCAGTGATGGTATGCACTGTGATGCCTAACCGTTCAAGTTCCTGGTGCGGAGCCTCGCCGATCATGGCGGTTACCACCACCCGGCAGTCCCCCAGCGCTTGGGCGACAGCGCTCAGTTTTTCAGGCATCATACGGTGGGCTGGCGGTGCATCGGCACATTCCCGCATTCCCGCGATAGTTGCGGCAAACTGCTCAGTTGTCAGGGTCTGCAGTGAAGTGGTCCAGTCGCAGTAGGCCTGAGCCCGCACCTCACCCAGCAGGTACGGCTGTTCGCTGCCTGTTTCATAAATCAGAAACCGTTCGGCCTTGCCGAAATGGGTGTCCACATCTATTCCGTTGGATGTTGTCACTGCGATCAGCATGGCCATTCCCCTAGAGTGTCACCGGCGCAAATGAAAAACATTTCTTCGAGCAGGTCTTGCCGCAGGCCTCACAGCCGATACAGTTGCCGGCATTGGCTACCTTCATAAACATCTTGGCTGAGTCGTCCTCATCCAGTTCTTCAAAGGCCAGCACATCGTGGCTGCAGACCTTGAAACAACGACCGCAGCCGATACAGAGCTCTTCATCGATGGAAACAATAAACTGCGGGGTCCACTCCTGCTTGTCTTTAGTTAATCCGGTGATGTATGCCATGTCTGTATCCTCCTGTTTTGGGATGCGGCTTTTCCGCAATCTCGTGGTTGCTTATCGGAATGCCTTGTGCTGCGTACCGTGTCATTCCTCAAGCGCCGAGAGCTTATCGAAAAATCCGCATGCCTGTTGTGGTTGAAAAATGCTCGTGTTAGCAAAAAAATGGTTCAGTTTACTCCTCTTCAAACGACACGGCTTGCCCTTTGTTCATCGCCTTACGCAGCCAGGGTGGCGGGTTGCCCCGCAGGACCTCCTGCAGTTTGGCCACGGTGTCCGGCAGGCTGACCGGACTATTGGTCTTCATTGGGTGGATCTTCTGGGCCACCAGTTTGGCGGCAGCCGGGCCGCCGATCTGCATGGTGTAGACAATGGCGCAGTCAGCAAGCAGTTTGGCCCGGGCTGCAATCCGGTCCTCTTCATCGCTGCCGTGGGCCTCGGTGGTGACCGACTCCACAAACCCTGCCTGGTCAGGCCCCACTTTCCAAATCTGGAAGCTCTCACACTGCCCAAAGTGCTGATCGATCATGGTGCCGTCGGTGGTGGTAAAGGCGACTTTCACGGAAGAACCTCCTGTAGATAAAGGCTTATCGCTGTTTAAGCACAGAGCGTGCCAGCTATTATAGGTAATAATAACAGTTAGTTGGTAGGTGCACGGCTTGCCACCTTTCTTTCAGTGCTCAAAACGTTAGCGATGCCATGCTCAAGTGTCTCACTTCTGCATACACCTGCGGCAAACACAGAGCTCAAGCGCTGCTGGCTTTACATTCGGCTGTTTTTGTGGGAGAAATTAGCCGGTTGCCGGTTGTATATCACTCTACGGCAGGGAGAGCTGTCGGAATGATTTTTAGCGAAGATTCCCGCGTCAAAATACCCTGTATCCTGCATCTAGTCAGGCTCGGCTACAAATATCTCTCGCTCAAAAATGCTATATGGGACGAAGAGACCAATATCTTTTCGGAGCTGTTCCGTAAAGCAATCGCCAGGATTAACCCTGGTATTGACGGCGAGGACATCGGGCGATTGCTGGAGGATGTAAAGCTTTCATTGGATAACGAGGATCTAGGCAAAGCGTTTTACGAAAGACTGACCGAACGTTCTGGCATCAAGCTGATCGATTTTACCGACTTTTCCAACAACAACTTCCATGTGGTCACTGAGCTGACTTGTAAAAACGGGGATAATGAGTTCCGTCCGGATATCACCCTGCTCATCAATGGTATGCCGCTGGTCTTCATCGAGGTCAAAAAGCCCAACAACCAGGAAGGTATTCTGGCCGAGCGCAACCGCATCATCACGCGCTGCCGTAATCCTCGCTTCCGCCGCTTTATCAACATCACCCAGTTGATGGTCTTCTCCAACAACATGGAGTATGGCGACGGCTCGCCGCAGCCTATCGAGGGTGCATTTTATGCCAGTCCATCCTATGACGCTCCCACCTTCAACTATTTCCGGGAAGAGGAAGAGCTGAACCTGGCTGACCTGCTGGCTGACGAGTGCGACGCAGTTGAAAACGAAGTGCTCCGCGACAACAACCTGAACATAATCAAGCACAGCCCCGAGTTTATCAGCAACAAGTCACCGGACACGCCGACCAACCGGATCTGCACCTCCCTGTTCAGCCGTGACCGTCTCGCGTTTCTGCTGCAATACGCCCTGGCCTATGTCAACGAAGCCGACGGCCTGCACAAGCATGTCATGCGCTACCCGCAGATTTTTGCCACCAAGGCCATCGAAAGAAAACTCGATGCAGGTATTCGCAAAGGGATTATCTGGCACACCCAGGGAAGCGGCAAGACCGCACTGGCTTACTACAACGTGCGCTTTTTGACCGATTACTTTCAGCGACGCGCCATCATCCCAAAATTCTATTTCATTGTGGATCGGATCGACCTGCTGATTCAGGCGCAGCGAGAATTCTCCAGCCGTGGTCTGACGGTGTATACCATCGACACCCGCGAGGCCTTTGCCCGCGACATCAAGGCGACCAAGGCACTCCACAATCACTCCGGCAGGCCTGAGATCACCGTGGTCAATATTCAGAAATTCCAGGATGATCCGGATGTGGTTCGAACAGAGGATTACGACGTCAGCATCCAGCGCGTTTACTTCCTCGATGAAGTCCACCGCAGCTACAACCCAAAGGGAAGCTTTCTCGCCAACCTCAGTCAGTCGGACCAGAACGCCATCAAGATTGGCCTCACCGGCACGCCGCTGTTGGGGGATGACTACAATTCCCGCGCCCTGTTCGGCGATTACATCCACAAGTACTATTACAACGCCTCCATCGCCGACGGCTACACCTTGCGTCTGATCCGTGAAGAGATCGCCACTAACTACAAGCTCTCCCTGCAGGAGGCTCTGGCAGCTGTAGAGCTCCAACAGGGCGATATCGACAGAAAACTCATCTACTCTCATCCGCGCTTTGTCGAACCGATGCTTGAGTACATCATCAACGACTTTGAAAAGAGTCGTGGGGCGTTGAATGATTCCACTATCGGCGGAATGGTGATCTGCGACAGTTCCGAACAGGCAAAGCAGATGTTCGAACTCTTCCAGAACCGTCATACGGCAAAGGTTGTTAAGCTAGCCCCCCAGACCAGCGATGAGTATTGCACCGATCTGCCGTTGGCCGCCGATCCGTCACCAACCTATGCGTCAGAGCACACACAGACCAACAAGCTACGAAACGCCGCGCTGATCCTGCACGATATCGGCAGCAAGGAAGAACGCAAAGAGTGGGTGGAGGCGTTCAAGGCCGGCACAATTGACCTGCTGTTCGTTTACAACATGCTGCTCACCGGCTTTGACGCCAAACGCCTGAAGAAACTCTACCTGGGCCGGGTGATCCGCAAGCATAACCTGCTCCAGGCGCTTACCCGTGTCAACCGCCCTTATAAAGATTTCAGCTATGGCTACGTGGTCGATTTCGCCGACATCCGCAAGGAGTTCGACGCTACCAACAAGGCCTATTTCGACGAGTTGCAGGCCGAGCTGGGCGACGAGCTGGAGCATTACTCCCACCTGTTCAAATCTGCCGAAGAGATTGCCCAAGAGATCGAGCAGATCAAGGACATTCTGTTCCGTTTCGACACCGGAAACGCCGAGGTCTTTTCGCAGCAGATCAGCCAGATTCAGGATCGAGCCACGGTGCTGGCCCTTAAAAAGGCCTTGGCCGATGCCCGCAGCCTCTACAACCTGATCCGCCTGCAGGGCGAGTACGAATTTTTGCAACAGCTCGATTTCCAGAAGCTTAACCAGCTCTACCGCGAAACCAGCAACCACCTTGACCTGTTGAACCTGAAGGACAGCATCGAAAACAGCGCCGACACCGCCAACCTGCTCAATGTTGCCTTGGAGGATGTGCTGTTCCTGTTCACCAAGATCAGGGAAGAAGAGCTGGTGCTGGCCGACAAGTTGAAGAATACCCTGCGCCAGACCCGTGAGGCCCTGGCCGACAACTTCGACCAACAGGACCCGAAGTTCATCACCCTCAAGGAAGAGCTGGAGCGGTTGTTCAAGAAGAAGAAACTCAATGAAGTGACCCAGGAAGAGATGAACGATAACATCGGCGCGCTCAATGCTATCCACGAACAGGTCAAGGAGCTGAACCGGCAGAACAACCAGCTGCGGGCTAAGTACCTGGGCGACGCCAAATACACCCGCATCCACAAGCGGCTGCTGGAACACCACCTGCTCACAGAATCCGAGCGCCGCATCTTCGAGGCGCTCACCGGCGTCAAACAGCAGGCCGACGACCAGGTATTGCAGAACAGCCAGATACTGACCAACGAAGCATTCTTTGAGCGGATGATGATGCCGCTGGTGATCGGCGAGTTCCAGACCCGCCGCAACATCACGCTCAACCCGGACGCTTCGCGGGCCATCAACCGGCTGGTGGTGACTGAATACATGAATGAATTTACCTCAGGTAGAACATCAGGAGTACATGCGTGGTAACCCAGGATTTCGAAAAAAGAACCCGGCAACTGATCGACAGCCTCAAGGGGATCTGTGCCGCCTACGGCCTCGGCAACGACGGCAACGAATTCAAGATCATCACCCAGGTCTTTCTCTATAAATTTCTGAACGACAAATTTGCATTTGAAGCAAAACGCATCGATCCCAAACTGGCAAAGGCCGAGAGCTGGGAGCAGGCCGTCGCTGCACTCAGCGCCGACGAACTGGAGATGCTGCAACTGCAGATGGGACCGGACACCGCCCGCCTGAAGCCGGAGCACTTCATCGCCCATCTGTTCAGCAGCCAGAATGCGCCGGAATTCGCTAAGCTCTTTGATGACACCTTGCGCGACATCGCCATCAGCAACAACGACATCTTCGCAGTCAAGACCGACGGCGGCGCCAAGGTTACCCTGTTTGACCGGGTCAGCGAATTCATCACCGATGTTTCCAAGCGCGACGCCTTCTGCCGCGCCGTCATTAACAAGCTGGTGGAGTTCAGTTTCGAGCGGATCTTCACCCAGAAGTACGATTTTTACGCGGCCCTGTTTGAATACCTGATCAAGGATTACAACAAGGACAGTGGCGGCAAGTACGCCGAATACTACACCCCCCACGCCGTGGCCAAGATCATGGCCGCCATCCTGGTGCCGGAGAAACAGCGCGGCAAGGTCACCAATGTCAGCTGCTACGACCCTTCCGCCGGTTCGGGAACGCTGCTGATGAACCTGGCCCACGCCATCGGCGAGCAGCGTTGCGCCATCCACTCGCAGGACATTTCGCAAAAATCATCGAGTCTTCTGCGCCTCAACCTGATCCTGAACAATCTGGTCCACTCCATTCCCAACATCATTCAGGGCAACACCTTGACGCACCCGTATCACCGAGATGGAAAGGCGCTCAAGAAGTTTGACTACATTGTATCCAATCCCCCGTTCAAAATGGATTTCAGCGATTTCCGCAACGAGTTGGACACGAAAGAGCATCAGGACCGCTTCTTTGCCGGAGTACCCAGCATACCGAAGAAAAAAATTGAAGGCATGGCCATCTATCAGCTCTTTTTGCAGCACATCATCTTTTCGCTGAAACCGGGCGGCAAGGCGGCGGTCGTGGTGCCCACTGGCTTCATCACCGCGCAGAGCGGCATCGACCGGAAAATCCGCGAACATCTGGTGGACGAAAAGATGCTGGCCGGAGTGGTCTCCATGCCCAGCAACATCTTTGCCACCACCGGCACCAACGTCTCGATCCTCTTCATCGATGCCGCCAACAAGAACGGCGTGGTGTTAATTGACGCCTCCAGCCTGGGCACCAAGGTCAAGGACGGCAAGAACCAGAAGACCTTGCTTTCCGAGGCGGAAGAAGACCGGATCATCGCCACCTTCAACGGCAAGCAGGCGGTGGAGGATTTCTCGGTGGTGGTCAGCTACGACGAGATCGCGGCCAAGAATTACTCCCTCAGCGCCGGGCAGTATTTCGAGGTAAAGATTGAGTACGTTGATTTGACTCCGAAGCAGTTCGCGGCGAAGATGCATGGTTTTACTGATAATTTGGATAAGCTGTTCAAGGAATCAGGGGCGTTGGAAAAGGAGATCAGGAAGCAGTTGGCGGGGCTGCGGTATGAGTAACCCAAGCTGGCCAAAATTAAGCTTGAGATCGCTTACCTCTAAAATCGGGGACGGAATTCATGGAACACCAGAATACGCTGAACTATCACCATACCCGTTTATAAACGGAAACAATCTGCGAGATGGTTCTATTAAGATTTTTCCAGAAACAAAGCGAGTACCAAAATCTGAATACGAAAAATATTACATCGAGTTCGATGAGAACACGCTGTTTCTCTCGATAAATGGAACACTCGGTAGCTTGGCAAAATACGGGGGGGAACTCGTAATCCTCGGAAAGAGCGCTGCATATATTAAGTGTTCTTCAATATTTATCGATTTTCTCTACTACTATTTACAGC
>DIKW01000062.1 GCA_002424705.1 Geobacter sp. UBA5608 | reverse complement strand
GTGATGGCCTCGGTGGATGAGACCAGTACCGCAGTTAACGAGATATCGGTGGCCATTGAAGAGGTCTCCCGCAATCTGGATACCCTGGCCGGCATCGTGCATCAGTCGGCCTCGGCCATGGAACAGATCTCCAGCACCATCGCCAATGTGGAGCGCAGCGCCGCCATCTCCCACGAGGTTTCCAGCCAAGTGCAGGCCGAAACCGCAGAAGGTCGTACGGCGGTCAGCGAGACCATCGGCGCCCTGGATGAGATCCAGTATTCGGTTGAAGAGTCCCACGCCCGCATCACCCGCCTGGCTGCCAACAGCAACCGGATCGAGAACATCGTCAGTGTGATCAATGACATCACCAAACGGACCAACCTGCTGGCCTTGAACGCCTCGATCATCGCTGCCCAGGCCGGTGAACATGGCCGCAGCTTTGGGGTGGTGGCCGACGAGATCCGCAACCTGTCGTTGCAGACCGGCCATTCCACCGGCGAGATCACGGCCATCATCGAAGAGATCATGTTCGAGTCACAACAGGCCGCAGACAACATCACCGCCTCCAAGGGGCTGGTGCAGCGCGGGGTCGAGCTGGGGCACGTCATGGGGCAGACCCTGCAGGCGATCTATGACCGTTCGGTCTGTTCGATGGAGATGACCCAGGAGATCAAGCAGGCCACCGAGGAACAGTCGCAAAGCGTGCAGACCGTGGCCCGCTCCATGGAGGATATCAGCGACATGACCTCCCAGATCTTCAACGCCTCCAAGGATCAGGCCAAGGCCACCCGCAGTATCGCCCGCTCCATCGAGACCATCAAGGAGATGGCCCACGAGATGGTGCAGTCCACTGCCTGCCAGGTGGATGATGGCCGGCAGATACGCCACACCGTTCAATCGGTCAGCGCCATGGTCAGCCAGATGTTCGACAATATGGACGCACGCCGGGCCCAGGGGGCCGAGGTGGTCAAGGAGCTGGAGAACATGAAAAGTCTGACCTGCACCCTGTAAGCCATGGCGACGGTCCTTTCCATCGCCTTGTTCGGCGCCGCCGGCTGTCTTGCCCGCTACTGGTTGTCCAGCTGGGTTAACCGTCTGTTGGGCCAACACCCTTTTCCGTTCGGCACCCTGACGGTCAATCTGTTGGGGGCCTTTCTGATCGGGCTGGTGATCGAGTTTTCGCTGCGCAGCACCATGCTCTCCCACAACCTGCGAGTGGCCCTAACCATCGGTTTTCTGGGCGGTCTGACCACCTTTTCCACCTTCAGTATCGAGACCTTTACCCTGCTGGAGCGGGGGCAGCTGCTGGTCGCCTTCGGTAACATGCTGTTGAGCGTGACCCTCTGCCTGTTGGCCACCTGGGGCGGCATCGCAGTTGCGCGGCTGGTTTGATCGGCGTATGATCTGCGCCGTCTGTGATCAGAAAACACTGGTATTCAAAAGTTTGCATATGATACTCTAACCACGTTTTGGGACGGTCACCCGCCTGGGGGCCGATCCGCACGGCAGTACAGACGCAGGACATACCGCCTGGATTTGAGCAGCTGACTGGACCGGGACGGACGGAAGAAAGCCCCGCATCGGTTCCACCGATCGCCATCTATACGGTGCACCGTCCCCCCGGTGCGCCTTTTTTGTTGGTGGCAGGAGATGCTATGCGCAAAAAGATCACCATACCTGAGCTTATACAGATGAAGCAGGAGGGCCGTAAGGTGACGGTGCTGACTGCCTATGACTATCCGACGGCCCGCCTGGTGGATGAGGGCGGAGTGGATGCCATTTTAGTGGGTGATTCGGCGGGGGTGGTCTTCAGCGGCCACGAGAACACCTTGCCGGTCACCATGGATGAGATGCTCTACCACGTAAAAGCAGTGGCGCGCGCCAAACCCAAGGCGCTGGTGGTGGCCGACATGCCGTTCATGGCCTGCCAGTGCGGCGAGACCCTGGCCCTCCAAAACTGCGGTCGTATGCTGCAGGAAGGGGGCGCCGAGGCGGTCAAGATTGAAGGTGGTGTCAACATGGCGTCCATCATTCGTGCGGTGACCGAGATGGACATCCCGGTCATGGGCCACGTGGGGCTGACCCCCCAGTCGGTCCACCGTATGGGGGGCTATCGGGTACAGGGTCGCAAGGACCAGGCCGAGCGGATTATTGAGGATGCGTGTGCCGTGCAGGAGGCCGGGGCCTTTGCGGTGGTGCTGGAAGGTATCCCGGCCCGTCTTGCGGCCCGCATCACCGAACAGCTGACGATACCGACCATCGGTATCGGCGCCGGTCCGGCCTGCGATGGTCAGGTGCTGGTGATTCACGACATCCTGGGACTGTGCGAGAAATACTCCCCCAAATTCGTCAAGCGGTACGCCGATCTCAGTCCGCTTATCACCGAGGCGGCGCGACAGTATGTGTCGGAAGTGAAAGAAGGGTTATTCCCTGCCGAGGAGCATTCGTTCTCGTGAAGCTGATCAGCGACGTGCAGCAGATGCAGCGGTTTGCCCTGGAGCAAAAACGGCAGGGCCGACGGATCGCCTTTGTGCCCACCATGGGGTTCTTGCACGAGGGCCATGCCTCGCTGTTGCGGGAAGGACGCAAGCGGGGTGATCTGCTGGTGCTGTCGATCTTCGTCAATCCGACCCAGTTCGCACCCAACGAGGATCTGGAGCGTTATCCCCGTAATCTCGAGGGGGACTGTGCCCTGGCCGAGGCCTGCGGGGTGGATATCGTCTTTGCCCCCACTGCCGGCGGCATGTATCCGCCCGGTTTCCAGACCACCGTTGCGCTTGGCCCTTTGACCGAGCCTATGTGCGGCGCCAGCCGTCCTGGCCATTTCAACGGGGTGGCGGTGGTGGTGACCAAGCTGTTCGGCATTGTGCAGCCGGACCTGGCCCTGTTTGGCACTAAGGATTTTCAGCAACTGGCCGTGATCCGTCAGATGACCGCCGACCTGAATCTGGCGGTTGAGATCGTGGGGATGCCGATCGTGCGCGAATTGGACGGTCTGGCCATGTCATCGCGCAACAGCTACCTTTCGCCTGCGGAACGGCAGCAGGCGTTGTGCCTGTACCGGGCAGTGCAGAGGGTCAGACAGTTGTTCAACAGCGGAGAGACCTCCGTCGAGCGGTTGTTGGCCGAGGCTCGCGGTGAGATCGAAGCAGGTGCTGAAGCGGAGATCGACTACCTGGAGTTACGTGACGGCCGCACCCTGCAGCCGGTGGTGCAGGCAGACGCAGGCACCTTGTTTGCGTTGGCGGTCAGGATCGGCAGCACCCGGCTGATTGATAATACGGTTCTCGGAGAAGATGTCTGATGCCGAACAAGGCCCGCGCCACCCTGGAAACCCTCTACCGGATATTTACCGTGCCGGAGGAGCCTGATACGACCCTTGGCGCCATCGACAAGGCGATTACCGACGACGTAGCCGGCTTCCTACAGAATCATATCGTTGCCACCGAGCGGCCCCTGGAAGAGATTGAGGCCAGCTTTTCAGGGTGCGCCATTCCCGAAGAACCAACCTACGTCTCCGACTACACCGAGTTCGTCAAAAACAACCTGGTGGCCCAGTCGGTGCACACCGCCGCCCCCGGCTTCGTGGGGCACATGACCTCGGCCTTCCCGTACTTCATGCTGCCCCTGTCGCGCCTGATGACCGCCCTTAACCAGAATCTGGTCAAGGTGGAGACCTCCAAGGCCTTTACCCCGATGGAACGACAGGTGCTGGCCATGCTGCACCACCTGATCTATCGCTGCCCTGAGGATTTTTACCCGTCCTGGATTCACAACAGCCAGGCCGCCCTGGGGGCCTTCTGCTCCGGCGGCACCATTGCCAATATCACCGCCCTCTGGGTAGCTCGCAACCGTCTGTTTGCTCCAGCAGGAGATTTTCGTGGCATTGCTCAAGAAGGTTTAGCCCGTTCCTTGAAGCATCACGGCATTGAGGGAGTTGCTGTGCTGGTCTCGGAGCGCGGCCACTACTCCCTGGGCAAGGCCGCCGATCTGTTGGGCATCGGCCGTGATCAGCTGGTCAAGGTGGCCACCGATCTGCACAACCGGATCGACCTGGCGGCGCTGCGTCAGGAGGTGCGGCGGCTGCAGGATCAGAATATCCGGCCTCTGGCCCTGGTGGGGATCGCCGGTACCACTGAAACCGGCAATGTTGATCCTCTGGAAGCGATGGCCGACATCGCCGCTGAACTGGGGTGCCACTTCCATGTGGATGCCGCGTGGGGTGGGCCAACCCTGTTTTCCGAGCGTCACCGCGGCCTTTTGTCCGGCATTGAGCGGGCCGACTCGGTTACCATCGATGCCCATAAGCAGCTGTACGTGCCGATGGGGGCAGGGATGGTGATCTTTAAGGATCCGACCGCCGTGGCGGCCATTGAACACCACGCCGCCTATATCCTGCGCCACGGCTCAAAGGATCTGGGCAGCCATACCCTGGAAGGATCCCGACCTGGTAAGGCGTTGTTGGTACATGCCGGGCTTTCGATCATCGGCCGCAAGGGGTATGAACTGCTGATCAACCTGGGCATCGAGCGTGCCCGCACCTTTGCTGAGATGATCCGGCGCCACCCCGATTTTGAGCTGACCAGCGAACCGGAACTGAACATTCTGACCTACCGCTTCTGCCCACAGGCTGTCCAACAAGCCTTAGCCCATGCTGCTCCCGAAGAGCAGGCCAGGGTCAACGCCCTTCTTGACCAGGTCTGCCAGCTGCTGCAGAAGTATCAGCGTGAGGCAGGCAAGACCTTTGTCTCTCGTACCCGCCTGCGTACCGCCGGCTACGGCAGTGAAATCACCGTGCTGCGCAGTGTTTTGGCCAACCCGCTCACCACCGACCAGATCCTGCAGGCGGTGCTGCACGAGCAGTGTGAGGTCGTGCAGCAGCCTGAGATTCAGGAGTTGCTGCGCCAGATTTAAAGGCTGTAACCAGACAGATGATAACGGGCGGGGGATCACGATTTCCGCCCGTTGCTGTTTTATGCTCGGTCCCTAACGTTTTTAGAGAATTTCTTTCCGTCAATGGCCCGTCTGAACTATTATCATCAGTAATGCATGGTATGCTTTGCGTATGAACGAGATAACACTCTATACCGCCTCCTGGCTTTACAACCCCGGTCGGCCGCCGATTGCCGGTGGCGCTGTAGCCGTGCAGGATGGCCGTGTCCTAACGGTGGGGCCGGCCACCGAACTGGTAATGCGCTTCGGGCCGTCACGGGCCGACTTTCCGGATTGCGTGATCATGCCCGGCTTCGTCAACGCCCATACTCACCTGGAGTTGACCCATTTTCCAGCCTGGCGGCTGCGGGGGGGCATGGACTATCATCCGCACCGTTTTGTGGATTGGATCGTCCAACTGGTCAAGGTGCGGCGAGGCATTCAGCCGGCCGAGACCCTTGAGTCGCTCAAGGCCGGTATTGCCGCCTGTCTGCGGGCTGGTACCACCTGCGTCGGCGATATCGTTACCAGTCCGGAACTGTTGGCAGGTTTTGCCGGTTCACCGTTGGCGGGGCGCGTGTATCTGGAGCTGATCGGGCAGGATCCGGCCGTGTTTGAGTCGCGTCTGCATGCTGTGCTTGAAGCTGCCCAAACCGTAGCCGGTCCACGCCAGCCTGGCCTTTCACCCCATGCCCCCTATACGCTGGCGTCTGCTCTGCTGCCTGGCATTGCCACGGCAAGCCGCCAGCATGGGCTGCCGTTGTCCGTACACCTGGCTGAGTCGGTCGATGAAGACCGGTTGTTGTTCGACTCTACCGGTCCCCTGGCAGACGAGTTGTACCCGCTGGTGGGCTGGAAGGGCTATCTGTCGCCACCCCGCCGTACCACGCCGGCCCATTTTTTTGATGAGGGTGGACTGTTGGGGCCGAGCACCCTGGCCGTGCATTGCGTGCATCTGACCCCGGCCGACGCGCAGGTGCTTAAACAACGCGGCGTGACCATCTGCCTCTGCCCACGCAGCAACGAGCGACTGGCTGTGGGGCACGCACCGGTGCAGCTCTTCAAAAAACTGGAGATGCCGCTTTGTATCGGCACCGACTCATTGGCCAGCAATGATTCTCTGTCCCTGTGGGATGAGCTCCGTTTTGCCCTGGATGCCTACAACGGGGTAGTGGCGCCCGACGAATTACTGCAGCTGGCCACCAGCGGCGGTGCTGCCGGGCTCGGCATGTCGGAGCAGGTCGGTTCGCTGGAAGAGGGTAAGCGGGCTGATCTGCAGGTGCTCCCGCTTGCCGGCCAGGTTCATGATCTTGGGGGCAACCTGGCAGAGCTGTTGCTGCAGTCCGGCAGACCGCTAGCAGTGCTGGCCGGTGGTCAATCGGTCTTCAAGCAGGCAAGGTGAGGCTGGTGTGATGAGCGTCACGACGAGGACAACCATACTGGCCGTTGACGATGACCTGCTGTCGCTGAACATGTTGGGATCATGTTTGCGCCAGTCCGGGTATCAGGTGTTGTTGGCCTCTGATGCCAAACAGGCCTTGTCTGTGCTGGAGGCCCAGCCAGTTGATCTGGTTTTGTCCGATCTGGTGATGCCCGGCATGGACGGCATGGCCTTGCTTAAGCAGGTAACGGAGCGCTACCCGAGCCTGCCGTTTGTCGTGGTAACCGCCTACGGTAGTATCGGCAGCGCGGTGGAGGCCATGCAGGCCGGCGCTGTTGATTACCTTGAAAAGCCCTTCAATCCTGATGCCCTCAGATTGACCATCCGCCGCGTGTTTGAATACCGACGGGTGATGCACGAAAACGAACAGATCAAGACCTTGCTGCAGGAGCGTTTCACCTTCCAGCATATCGTCACTGCCAATGCCGTCATGCGCCAGACGTTGTCCCTTGCCGCCCGGGTGGCAGTGTCCCACCAGACCACGGTTGCCATCTATGGCGAGAGCGGCGTTGGTAAGGAGGTGTTGGCCAGGGCGATCCATTTTGCCGGTGGCGGGTCTCCGACCGGCTTTATCAGTGTGAATTGCGCCGCTATTCCTGAACAGCTGTTGGAAAGTGAGCTGTTTGGCCATGTGCGGGGGGCCTTTACCGGCGCGGACCGTGACCGGGAAGGCAAGTTCTGCCGTGCCAAGGGCGGTACCATCCTGCTGGATGAGATTGGCGACATGCCGCTTTCCCTGCAGGCAAAGCTGTTACGGGTGCTTCAGGAGCGGGTCTATGAACAGGTTGGTGGCAACCGCTTGTTGTCTGCTGATTGTCGAGTGATCGTGGCTACCAACCGTAATCTGGCAACCTTGGTTGCAGAGGGTCGTTTCAGGGAAGATCTGTACCACCGGGTCAACGTGTTTCCGTTGACGATTCCGCCTCTGCGAGATCGCAAAGAAGACATTCCGCTCTTGTGTGACCATGCCCTTGGCCTGTTGCGTGAGCAGTTAGCCAAACCGTTGCCCGGCATTTCTCAGAAGGCCATGGAGGTGATGCTGGCCTACGGCTGGCCGGGTAATATTCGAGAACTGCGCAACTGCCTCGAGCGTGCCGCCATTCTGACTGATGGTGAGCTGATACGGCCGGAACACCTGGGAATCATGTCTGCCGATCCGGACGGATGTCCCGCAGAGATGGTCGGTTTTACCTGTTACCGCTTGAAGGTGCCCACCAACCAGCTTTCACTCAGCACTCTTACGCAACAAATCCTGCAGATTACCCTCGAACGGTGTAACGGCAACAAATCTCAGGCTGCTAAACTGTTGGGTATCACCCGCAAAAACTTTTACCGAGATTAGCCCCACTGACGAAGTCAAGTTGTGCCCTCGCGGTACACACTGTTTCTGTCGGGTACAGTGTGAATGTATCGATGCGTCTAACTATATGTAATCATATGCCTTGGCATTGGCATGCGGACTGCAATGCTGTTGGACCAGAAGGAGCAGATGTCGGTATTGCCAGAGGGAGGGTGCTGTGGCGCAAGAGGCGGTGGAGAGTTTTTTGGGGCGCTTATTGACAGATGACCAGTTGCGACGCAGGGCTGTCAGCTCACTGCAAGAGGCCGCTGAAAAGGGCGGCTATCGGTTGAGTCAAGAGGAGTTACAAGCGATCAGGCTGGATGACCTGATCCGGATCGAGACGGTTGCTGTGCAGCTGGATCGAGCGATCAGACGTTTTGGCGGCTAAGGATGACGGTTTTTTCATACACGGATATCATGTAAATTAATCAGGAGGTTGTATATGTCGTTTTTCAACAACATCAAGCTGTTCTGGAAGTTTTCGATCTTTGGAGCCTTGGCCAGTCTGCTGCTGGTGGTGACCATGCTGGTCTCCTATAGCGGCATGAAAGCAACCGAGCAACGCTTTGAACGCTACAGCGGCACCTTTCAGGCCCTGGCCCTGACGGTCAGCGAGATGCATACCCAGGGGATCCAATCGGAACAGGCCATCCGTAACGTGATCTTCAACCCGAGCGATGAAAAGGCGCTGGCCAATTACAAGAAGGCGAGCGCTGATGTGCTTGAACTGCACAAACAGTCGATGGAGCTGGCTGCAAGCCTGCCTGAATACGGGACAAAGCTGAAAAACATACCAACGCTCTGGCAGGAAAACGGTGCCATTAAGGATCAGATCATTGTATTGGCCAAGAGCGGCGATCAACCGGCTGCGGTTGCCATGTTGAACAAGGAGGAGACGCCCCGCTGGCGTGAGATCAAGGGGCAGATCATCGCCATTCAAAAGCAGCTCAAAACCGATATGCAGGCCGAACAAGAGGCCCTCAACAGCTCCACTGAACGGACCTTTGCCATGACCACCACGGCCCTGGTGCTGACTGTGGTCTTGGTGAACCTACTATTGTTGGTGTTTTGGAAGATCATGCAGCGCTCGATGGGCGAGATGGTGCATCGCCTGAAGGATATCGCCGCCGGCGAAGGTGATCTGACACAACGGCTGCAGGTGCGCGGTAAGGATGAGTTTGCCGAGGCAGCCCACTGGTTGAACGAGTTTATCGAAAAACTGAACCGGACCCTGTCCAGCGTGAACGGGACCACCAGCACACTGGCTTCTGCCACCTATGAGCTGAACAACACCGCCGAGCAGATGGCATCCAGTTCCGAGGAGGTTGCAGTCCAGGCCTCCACTGTTGCTACGGCCAGTGAAGAGATGGCGGCCACCAGCAACGATATTGCACAGAACTGCCATGCTGCGGCTGAAAGTGCACAGGAAGCTGCAGCTACCACCCAGAAAGGGTTTGAAGTGGTCTCTCGTACGGTCAACGGCATCCGTGAACGGGGTGAGCGGACCCGAGTAGATGCCCAGGCCATTGCATCACTGGGGGAGCGTTCCGACCAGATCGGCGCCATCGTTTCCACCATCGAGGATATTGCTGACCAGACCAACCTGTTGGCCTTAAACGCCGCCATCGAGGCGGCCCGTGCCGGTGAAATGGGTCGCGGATTTGCGGTGGTGGCAGACGAGGTGCGGGCCCTGGCCGAGCGGACCACCCGGGCCACCAAGGAGATCAGCGATATGATCCGGACCATCCAGCAGGAGACCCGGACGGCGATCGTCTCGATGGAAGAAGGGGTGCGGGGCACGGAAAAGGGCGCCGCTGAGGCGGCGCAGCTGGAGTCCGCTCTGCAGGCGATCCTGGAGCAGGTGAACGCGGTGACCATGCAGGTCAGTCAGATCGCCACCGCTGCTGAGGAGCAGACCGCTACCACCAGCGAGATCACCAGCAATATTCACAAGATATCGGATGTTATTGAAGGGACCGCTAAAGGTGCCCAGGATACGTCATCTGCCGCCGGTTCGCTCTCCAATCTGGGTGAAGAGCTGAAGCGGCTGATGTCACAATTCAAGCTGGCATGATCGTGTAGCTGGGGTGTGCTGAAACGGGGGAAGGGTTGATCGTTTCAGATAGGTGGTGCAGACGATGGGGAGGCAGCCGTAGCCGGCGCCTCCCCATCGCATTGGGTCATTCCGTTTCGAGGGTATACCGT
Organism: Geobacter sp. UBA5608; assembly: GCA_002424705.1. Classification (GTDB taxonomy): domain Bacteria; phylum Desulfobacterota; class Desulfuromonadia; order Geobacterales; family Pseudopelobacteraceae; genus Trichlorobacter. The sequence continues at coordinate 33,068 of DIKW01000062.1, read as the reverse complement.
TCCAAGACCTTTTCGATGATGGTGGTGGTCGATTTGCCGTCCACGAACGGGATCAATTCAACCCGGCCGCCGTATGATTCGACAACATCCTTGCCCACCACGCCGTCCGGTGTGTAATCCCCGCCTTTTACCAGTATTCCGGGCTTCAATGCCGAAATAAGTTCCAACGGTGTTTCCTCATCAAACAGGCAGACATAGTCGATGCAGTCCAGGGCGGCCAGGATGTGGGCCCGTTCTTCTTCACCGATCAGGGGGCGTTTGGGGCCTTTCAGTCGTCGCACCGAGTTGTCGCTGTTGAGGCCAAGGATCAGCAGATCGCCCAGTCTGCGTGCCGCCTGCAGGTACTTGACATGGCCTGCGTGCAGCAGGTCGAAACAGCCGTTGGTAAAGACCACCTGCCGGCCCTTGGTCCGTTCCTTTTCAATCAGGGCGGCCAGTACGTCACGGTTCTTGATCTTGCTGTCGCTGTCGCGGTGGCTGGCAGCCAGCGTGTCAATGATCTCGGCCGGGGTGACCACGGAGGTGCCCAGCTTGCCAACGGCAATGCCGGCGGCAAGGTTGGCCAGCCGAGAGGCTTCGGCCAGGCTCAGGCCCCCGGCAACACCGAAGGCCAGCAGGGCCAGCACCGTATCGCCGGCACCGGTCACATCGTACACCTCCCGGGCTACGGTCGGGATATGCACCGTCTCGCCGTTGCCGGAGAACAGTGTCATCCCCTCCTCGCTGCGGGTGACCAACAGGTTTTCCAGCTCAACCATCGACATCAGGATGCTGGCTGCCTCCTGCAGGGTTGCCTTGCAGCGGATCGGTATGCCGGATGCGGCCTCGGTCTCTTTGCGGTTGGGGGTAAGAACGGTGGCGCCACGGTATTTGCGGTAATCGTTGCCCTTGGGATCCACCAGTACCGGCGTACGGCGCTGTTGCGCACTGTTCATGACCGTGCGCAGCACCTGGTGGGTCAACACCCCTTTCAGATAATCAGAGACCAGCACGACATCAAAGGTTGCCAGGTGGCTGTGCAGCCAGTCGCAGAGCTGTTTTTCGACCGTGGGGGGGAGCGGTTCACGGGATTCGCGATCGATGCGCACAATCTGCTGGTTAGCTGCCAGCACCCGTGTCTTGCGGCCGGTGTGGCGCCCCGGCTCCTGCAGTATGCCGTCGGTCAGGATGCCCTGCTGGTTGAAGGCCTTGATCAGGGTCCAGCCGTTTTCATCCTGGCCGATCACCGAGGCCACGCTGACCTGACAGCCCAAGGCCAGCAGGTTGTTGGCCACGTTGCCGGCCCCGCCCAACCGCAGGTCTTCGCGCAGCACATCCACCACCTGCACCGGCGCCTCGGGGGAGATTCGTTCGGTTTTGCCCCACAGGTACTCATCCAGCATCAGATCGCCCACCACCAGGCAGCGCAGGCTGGCGGCCCGGGAAAACAACGATTCTATGGTCTTGCGGTCCATCGTTTACCTCCCGAGGCTGGCGGGGCCGAACATCCCCTGTTCGATCAGATCGCACAGGATATGGATGATCGTGATGTGTCCCTCCTGCACCCGGGGGGTGTCCATGGAGGGGATGATCAGCGGGATGTCGCACAACTCTTTAATGCTGCCGCCATCTTTGCCCAAGAGGCCGATGGTGCTGCAGCCGGCTTGGCGGGCCACTTCAAGGGCACGGTAGACGTTGGGTGAGGTGCCGCTGGTGGAGATGCCGATCACGGCATCGCCCGGTGCTGCCAGGGCTTCCACCTGGCGGCTGAAGACCCGTTCAAAGCCGTAGTCGTTGCCGATGGCGGTCAGGATCGAGGTGTCGGTGGAGAGGGCAATGGCCGGCAGTGCAGGGCGCTCGAGCCTGAAGCGGCTGACGATCTCGCCGGCGAAGTGCTGGGCGTCGGCCGCTGAACCGCCGTTACCCATGATCAGCAGTTTGTTGCCGATCTGGAAGGTCTCAATCAGGCGCTGAGCCAGATTGGCGATGGTGGTGGACAGCTCGTTTTCGATCTGCACCATCAGTTTGCGGTGGTCCTGTAATTGGTTGATAATCAGTTCATGCATGAGCAGCCTCCCTGATCAGGTCATCAATGGCGCTGAATGGCAGGGTCCCATCGTACCCGGGAACCGGAATGCCGTCCACACCTTTCACGATCGAGAGGTGGGGGATTTCGGCGCTGAGTCTTTGGAGCCATTTGCGCAGGTCGCGCCCGGTGCCGAAGCGTGCCAGGCTGACCAGTTCAATGCCGGTGTGCAGGCAGCGGTAGCCCTGATCGGAGGCCTGACGGTACTGGCGGTGGTGCAGCAGCAGGGTGAAGCAGTGCCCGCGGCGGGCCGCCGTCAGAATGACCGACAGGGCGCGCTCCAGGTGTTCCGCCTCAGTCTGCTGGGGGAAATAAACGGCGAATTGTTGTGGCGCTCCCCAGCGTTCAAGGAACGCCAGCTGTGAGAGGCGTTCCCGCTCGCGACGGCGCTCTTCGGAACCAAACACCAGCGGTGGTCCACTGTGCAGTAGGGCCATCGGCACCAGAAAAGTGCGATAGCTATGGGCTGCGGCCCGCTGCTGGTAGTCGCGCAGGCACCAGGCGCTGCCGTCCAGCTCTTCGTCAAAGTAGCCGATTTCGTCACGCATGGCGCGTGAGAGCAGCATGCCGGCAAAGGAAATCTGACAGGTTTCCAGCTGACTACAGCAGGCCTTGGTCAGACGCTTGGGGAGTGGCGTTTCGGTGGTGCAGAACGGACTGACAATGCCCGCCCGCTCGTTGGCTGCGACGTTCAGCAGTTGGTGGAGCCAACTGCCGTCGACAGTGCCGTTGGAACGGATCACCATGGACCAGTCAGCGTCGGAGCGGGCCAGGCCACGGTTTAAGGCCGGTACGAAACCGATGTTGCGCTCCATGGTCATATAGAGTACCCGGTTACCCAGCGGCTCGCAAAATTCTTCCAGCAGCAGCTCGGTATCACGGTTGCAACCGTTGTTGATGATGATCAGCCGGGCGCTGTCGGTGGTGTTGAGGATCGAGACCAGGCAGGCCCGGGTTTCGAAGGGCTGGTTCCAGACCGGAATGATGATGTCTACAGTGGGTGTTGTCATGGCAGGTACACAATCTAATTTTTATAACAGAAGGGGTGGGCACTGCCCACCCCTCCAGAGGCTGATCCTTGTTTCACTGGCTGGATCAAGGAGCAGAGGGGCGACCTTACGAGGAGACCGCCACGCGGCGTAGCAGGTTCAGCTCATCCAGCACCTTGCCGGAACCCAGTACCACGCAGTCCAGCGGGTTTTCGGCGATCAGTACCGGCACCTTGGTGATCTCACGCAGCAGCATGTCAAGGTTGCGCAGGTTGGCGCCGCCGCCAGCCAGGAAGATCCCCTTGTCGACGATATCGGCCGCCAGTTCGGGCGGGGTCCGCTCCAGACACTGTCGGACGGTGTCAACGATGGCGTTGACCGATTCTTTCAGGGCGTCGCGGATCTCGTCAGAGTTGATCTCGATGGTCTTGGGGATGCCGGATACCAGGTCGCGGCCCTTGACCTCCATGGTCAGCACCTCAGGGCCGGGGTAGGCTTCGCCGATCTCGATCTTGATCGCCTCGGCCATCCGCTCGCCGATCTGCAGGTTGTACTTGCGCTTGATATACTGAACGATCGCCTCGTCCATCTTGTCGCCACCCATCCGGGTGGATTGGGAGTAGACGATACCGGCCAGGGAGATTACCGCCACCTCGGTGGTGCCGCCGCCGATGTCGACGATCATGTTGCCGGAGGCCTCGGTGATCGGCAGTCCGGCGCCGATGGCGGCCGCCATCGGTTCCTCGATCAGGTAGACCTCGCGGGCGCCGGCCGACTCGGCCGATTCCTTGACCGCCCGCTTCTCCACCTGGGTGATGCCGGAGGGGACACAGATTACGACTCGCGGACGGACCAGGGTTTTACGGTTGTGCACCTTGTGGATGAAGTAGCGCAGCATCTCCTCGGTGATGTCGAAGTCGGCGATCACGCCGTCCTTCATCGGCCGGATGGCGGTGATGGTGCCGGGTGTGCGGCCCAGCATTTGCTTGGCCTCCATGCCCACCTTGAGTACCTTCTGCTGGCCGGTGGGCAGCTTCTGTACCGCCACCACCGACGGTTCACGCACTACGATCCCTTTGCCCTTCAGATAAACCAGGGTGTTGGCGGTGCCCAGGTCGACGGCCAGGTCGTTGGAAAACATGCCGAATAATGAGTCGAAGATCTTGAACATCGGATCATTCCTTTCGCTGCAAAATGGACCAGATACGCTAGCAGAAGGGCCGATTGAATGCAAGGGGGAAAACAGGGGGCTTGGGGCCGTATCTAGTCTCTTTCCTTGACTTTAGCGGACTGGACCAGTATTTTAATTCAATTTTTCAGACCGTTTGGAGCACGAGCCATGGATTACAAAGAGACCCTCAATCTTCCCCAGACCGATTTCCCGATGAAGGGCAACCTGCCCCAACGGGAGCCGGAGCTGCTCAAAAAGTGGGACCAGATCAACCTGTATGCCCAGCTCGAAGAGCAAGGCAAAGATCGCCCCCTCTACATCCTCCATGACGGCCCCCCTTACGCCAACGGCCATACCCATATCGGTCACGCCCTCAACAAGACCTTGAAGGATATCGTGCTGAAGGTGAAGCGGATGGAGGGTTTTAACGCACCCTATGTGCCGGGCTGGGACTGCCATGGCCTGCCGATCGAGCTACAGGTGGAGAAGAACCTGGGGTCGAAAAAACATCAGATGACCAAGGCCGAGATGCGCAAGGAGTGTCGTGCCTACGCCCAGAAGTTCATCGACATCCAGCGCGAGGAGTTCAAGCGGCTGGGGGTGCTGGGTGATTGGGACAACCCCTACCTGACCATGAACTACGAGTACGAGGGGCTGACTGCGGCTGAACTGGCCAAATTCGCCAAAAACGGCGGCCTGTACCGTGGCAAGAAGCCGGTGCACTGGTGTTCCTCCTGCGTGACCGCCCTGGCCGAGGCCGAGGTGGAGTACGCCGACCACAGTTCCTATTCGGTGTTTGTTAAATTCGCACTGTGCGATGACCTCTCGGCAGCTATTCCTGCCTTGAGTGGCAAGCAGGCCTTCGTGGTGATCTGGACCACCACCCCCTGGACCCTGCCTGCCAACCTGGCCATCGCCCTGCACCCCGAGTTCGACTACGTGGCCTTGGAGACCGAACAGGGCGTCCTGATCGTGGCCGAGGGGCTCAAAGATCAGTTCCTGACGGCCAATGGTCTTTCCGGCAGCGTGATTGCGACCTTTAAGGCCACCGTCCTTGAGCGTAAAAACTGCAGGCACCCCTTCTACGACCGTAGCTCGGTGATCCTGCTGGGTGAGCATGTCACCCTGGAGGCCGGCACCGGCTGCGTGCACACCGCCCCCGGCCATGGCCAGGAGGACTACGAGCTGGCCCTTAAAGCAGGGCTGGAGATCTATAATCCGGTGGACAACTACGGCCGCTACCTGAAGACCCTGGAGTTCTTCGGCGGCATGAGCGTGCAGGAAGGCAACACCGCCGTCATTGAAAAACTGATCGAGGTGGGGGCGCTGATCGGCCAGAGCAAGGTCTCCCACTCCTACCCCCACTGCTGGCGTTGCAAGAAGCCGATCATCTTCCGGGCCACCGAGCAGTGGTTCATCAGTATGCAGGCCAATGATCTGCGTGCCAAGTCATTGCAAGAGATCGACAAGGTGCAGTGGATCCCCAAGTGGGGCCGCGAACGGATCCACGGTATGATCGAGAACCGGCCCGACTGGTGCATCTCCCGCCAGCGTTCGTGGGGAGTGCCGATCACCGCTTTCTCCTGCAAGGAGTGCGGCGAGTACCTGGTGGACGGCGTGGTGATGGACCACGTGGCCGAGCTGTTTAAGCAACACAGTTCCGACATCTGGTTCGAGTGGGAGGCGGAAAAGTTGCTGCCGGGCGGCACCTGTTGTTCGAAGTGCGGCAAGGCCGACTTCGAGAAAGAGATGGATATCCTGGATGTCTGGTTCGATTCCGGCGTCTCCCACGCCGCCGTGTTGGAGCCCAACCCTAAACTGCATAGCCCGGCCGACCTGTATCTGGAGGGCAGCGATCAGCACCGCGGTTGGTTCCATTCCTCGCTCTTGGAGAGTGTCGGCACCCGCGGCTGCGCCCCGTACAAGAGCGTCTTGACCCATGGTTTCGTGCTGGACGGCCAGGGCCGCAAGATGAGCAAGTCGATGGGCAACGTGGTGGCGCCCGAGGATGTGATCAAGAAACTGGGGGCCGATATCCTGCGGCTGTGGTGCGCCGCCCAGGACTACCGTGACGATACGCGGATCTCACAGGAGATCCTCAACCGCGTGTCCGAGGCTTACCGTCGTATTCGCAACACCTGTCGTTACCTGCTGGCCAACCTGCATGATTTCAAGCCGGCCAGCCAGACCGTCGCCGTTGATCAGTTGCCGGAACTGGACCGCTGGGCCCTGCACCAGCTGGAACGGTTGAAGGAGCGGGTGCTCACCTCCTATCAGGAGCTGGAATTCCACAGCATCTATCAGGAGATCAATGCCTTCTGCGCGGTTGAGATGAGCGCCTTTTACCTGGATATCCTCAAAGACCGCCTGTACACCAGCAAGGCCGATTCCCTTGACCGCTGGGCGGCACAGACCGTGATGTACCGCATCCTGGACAGTCTGCTGCGTCTGTTGGCGCCGCTGCTCTCCTTTACGGCCGACGAGGCATGGGCCTATCTGCCGGGTGAACACGAGGCCAGTGTCCATCTGGCCGCCTTCCCACCGCTGACCCCGGAGGTGAAGGACGATGGCCTGGTGGGGCGTTGGGACCGGATCATCAAGATTCGCGGTGAGGTTTTGAAGGCGCTGGAACAGGCCCGGGTGGCCAAGACCATCGGCCTGTCGCTGGACGCCAGTGTGACCCTGGCCGCGCAGGGCGAGCTGCGTGCATTTCTGGAAGGCTATGCTGCCGACCTGCCGACGATCCTGATCGTCTCCCAGGTGACGCTGGCGGATACCGTGGAGGGCGAGTGCCTGATTGCCGAAGCGGTGGAGGGGCTGAAGATCGCCGTGGCCGCTGCCAGGGGTGACAAGTGCGAGCGCTGCTGGCATTACAGCGAACAACTGGGCACCGACAGCAGCCATCCCACCATCTGCCCCACCTGCGCTGAGGCGGTGAACTAGGCATGGGACGTTGGTCGCTGTTTGGTCTGATCGTGGTACTGGGGCTGCTGGCTGACCAGGCCAGCAAGCTGTATATCCATGGCTCCATGACCCTGTACCAGTCGATCCCGGTGTTGGATGGTCTGTTCAATATCACCTATCTGCGCAACAAAGGGGCGGCTTTCAGCTTCCTCGCCAACGCCTCATGGCGGATTCCCTTCTTCATCACCGTCACCCTGGTGGCAGCGGTGGTGATCCTAGTCGCGTTGCGCAAGCTGCGCGAGGACCAGCGCCTGCTCCAGACGGCCCTGGCAATGATCTTTTCCGGCGCGATCGGTAATCTGATCGACCGGGTGCGGTTGGGTGAGGTGATCGATTTCCTGGATGTCTACTGGAAGAGCTACCATTGGCCGGCCTTCAACGTGGCTGATTCGCTGATCTGTGTCGGGGTGGCCCTGGTGGCGCTGGATATGCTGCAGGAAGAGCGGAGGCAGCTGCGGCAGAGAGGGTAGCCGCTATGCAGTGGTGGTGGCAATGACACACATGCTGTGTTATGGTTACTATATGGGTTTAGTGAAAAAACCATGAAGTCCGTACTGGGGCTGATTGCCCAGGGGGAGGGGTCATGCCGATTATTGTGGAGGTTATCCTGGCCTCAGGCGCCATGATACTGGGCGTGTTCGCCGTGTTCCTGCTGGTCTTTCTGATTGCCTTGATGCTCTTGCCGGTGGAGAAATCGCTTTCCAAGGCGGTCTGGGAACTAACCGCTCCCCCCCGCAAACGGCCAGCTCAGCAAGATTCTGGTCCTGGTTTTAAAGGCTTCAGCCAGAAGCACCGCTGAGCTGTAGGCGGTTACACACGAAGACACATGGACGGGGGCACCGGTAACGGGCTCCCGTTTTTCATAGGTCGCCGGTGATCCGTTGTAGCTCGTACAGTTTGGGGTTCACCGTCTGGACACAGCTGATCAGCTGCCGCAGGGTCGGCTCGTCAATGCCGGTCTCCTCGTCAGTGCCCTGAAAAAAGGGAAAGCCCTTGGGCAGCGGCGTTAACTGGCCATTTTTAAACAGTTGCACATCCACCAGATCGTTGACTCGTCCGCTGGCCTCCCACGGATCGCGGTAGTTGAACTGGCGCGCCACGATATGCAGTGCCAAGCCGTTGGGGAAGATCGCCTTGGCCTCAAAGGAAAACTCTCGCGGCGCGCTATAATGCTCGGAACGTCCGGAACGGGCCATCACCTCGGCGCCGGCGGCTTCCAGCAGTTCCCGGACCGAATCGGCGGTCATCGCTTGTACAGGTGTATCCATGGCTTCCTCACACACACAAAGATCTGCTGCAGCTTACCCGAAAGCGGTGGCAGACCGCAAGGGGGTGGCTGAGCCCTGGCCGGCAGGCCGGGATACCCCCGATGAGATGGCTCTCAAGGCGCAGTATGACCGCCAGGGGATGTCGGCAGTGGTTGTTTCCAGATTTCAGCGGCTGGTGTACGCGTATGCTGCCGAGCAGGGGCGTGATCTGCCCTGGCGTCGCGCCGCTGATCCATGGCAGGTGCTGGTGTCCGAGGTGATGTTGCAGCAGACCCAGGTAGAACGGGTGATCCCTAAGTATACCGCTTTTATGGAGCGGTTTCCCGGCCCGGTGGCCCTGGCAGCGGTGCCGATCCCTGAACTGCTGGCGGGCTGGCAGGGGCTGGGCTACAACCGCCGGGCGCTCAGCCTGCAGCGGGCGGCGCAGCAGGTGGTTACGCAGTGGGACGGCAGGCTGCCCGACGATCCTCTGTTGCTGCAGCAACTGCCCGGCGTCGGCCCGTATACCGCCGGGGCGATCGCCGCCTTTGCCTTCAATCGCCCCACCATCTTTCTGGAGACCAACATCCGCGCCGTGCTGCTGCACCTGTTCTGTGGCGACCGTCACGGCGTACCGGACAAGGAGCTGCTGTCGCTGGTGGCGCAGGTACTCGATCATGACCGCCCGCGCGACTGGTACAACGCACTGATGGATTACGGCAGTGACCTGAAACGGCGTTTTCCCAACCCCAGCCGTCGCAGCCGTCACCACAGCGTCCAGAGCCGCTTTGAGGGGTCGGACCGTCAGGTGCGCGGAGCCCTGCTGCGTCTGCTGCTGAACACCGATGGCCTGACCGTTGCCGCCATCAGGCAGACACTGGAGGTTGAGCCTGATCGCCTGCAACGCATTATGGCGGGAATGGTGAGGGAGGGGTTTTTGCAACAACGGGGCAGCCGCTATCTTATACCGTTAACCTGAGTTCCACCCCCCATGGGGCTGGTTTTTCACCGTCCTGTGTCAGCACCCACAGGGTGGGAAACTCCATCCGCTCCGGCACCGGGCCAATACCGTCAGTCAGGTAGATCACCGCTGCCGGCAGGGGATGGAGCGTTTTGGCGTACTCGAACACCGGCCGCAGGTCAGTGAAACCGCCGCCATCGTAACGCTGGGCCACGAAGGAGCTGGTGCTGAAGGCCTCCACCCGCTGGATGCGGCTGTTGGCGTAGACCACCGTCAGCTGACAGTCGCGACCCCGGGCCAGGTTGATCAGTTCGGCGGCGAAAGCCTCCCGCAGCGCCACGATATTGGTGGAGTCGCTGACGTCGATTCCCACCAGCAGGTTCAGCCTGCGGCGCTTGCGGATGCCGGGGGTGCTGTGTTCAAAGCGTCGGTGTTCCCGCATCCAGGTACTGCTGCGACCGGTGCGGCCGGCGGTGGCGATGAACTGCCGCAGTATCTGCCGCCAGGGGATCGGCGCCGGCTGCAGCAGGCTGTCTATTACGGCACGAATATCGGCCGGCGTCTGGCCATCGCTGCCCTGTAACGCATCCCGCACCAGGCTGCGCACCATCTCTTCCGCCAGGCTCAACGGCGTGCCGTCTGCCTCCTGCCACGCCTCGTGACTGTCGATGGTCTCGGCCTGATGTATGGTCGTCCCCTGTCCGGCACCGGATGCACCCCGGCTGTCCTGCTCTGCCGAACCGGCTCCGCTGCCGGATGCGTTGCCGAAGTCGAAGGGCGGTACGATCAGGTCGTAGTACTCTTCGGCCGCCAGCCCAGCTTCCATCCGGTAGTTAGCCGGCTGCAAGGCGCCGGGCGGCAGATTGTCAATGCCGGGATTGATGGCCAGGTCGCAGGCCACGTCCCAGTCATGGGGATTGCGCTCACGCCGTCGCAGCGGGTGCAGATGCAGCAGATGTTTGAGCAGATGTTCCAGCAACGCTTCCTGTTGAAGCGGCTGCAGAGAGCTGAAGGCTTCGCAGGCCACGCTGAGCACCGGGATGCCGTCACGAATGGTGATGCCGGCGTTTTTCGTCTGATCGTACAAGGCTTCCCGGCGCAGGTTGAGCAGCAGGTGGCCATAAAAGGGGCGGCTCTTCAGCAGGCGGACGATGGCGTTTTCCAGACTGGTCATGCTGTCAGGGTAGCCCAAAGCCCAACTGGATGTCAAAGCAGCAAAATCCGGTGGCAGACTGCCGTGGATTGTGCTATAAAAAATTCTCATTTTATTCACAATCAGCCGATTTTCCGGCGCAGGAGGAATGCTTAGATGGTAGACGAGAATAAGCCGCAGGTACTGCTGGAGACCAGCAAGGGGAACATCACCCTTGAACTGAATAAGGAAAAGGCGCCGATTACCGTCAAGAATTTCCTCGGGTACGTCAAGGACGGCTACTACGATGGCCTGATCTTCCACCGGGTGATCAAGGAGTTCATGATCCAGGGCGGTGGTCTGGATGCCGACATGCAGCCCAAAAAGACCAAGTTCGCCATCAAGAACGAGGCCCAGAACGGACTGAAAAACCTGCGCGGCTCGGTGGCCATGGCCCGCACCGCCCTGGTTGATTCAGCCACCTCGCAGTTTTTCATCAACACGGTTGATAATGCCTTCCTGGACAACAAGGGCAAGCGTCAGGAGGATTTCGGCTACTGCGTCTTCGGCCAGGTGATCGACGGCATGGAGGTGGTGGACGAGATCCGTCAGGTAAAGACCGGCAACAAGGCCGGTCATGGCGATGTGCCGTTGGAGCCGATTACCATCATCTCGGCCAAGATCGTCGAATAACCCGTCAGGGAGTGGCAGACAGCAAAAGGGCCGTGAGAGATACTCTCACGGCCCTTTTGCTGTGGCATGCAACGTTTTTAGAAGCGGAACCAGACCCCGCCCAGGATCATGGTCTGATCATCGCCCAGTAGCTGACGTACCTCGACGTTGACCGAGAGAAACGGCAGCGGTAGCGAGATGTCGACTCCGCCCTGGATGGTCATGGTGCCTGAGCGCTCGTCGCCCTGGTCGGCCGGGTTGCCTGAATCGGTATCGTTGTTGGCGTAGTAGATACCGCCGATGCCGGCGTAGGGCTTGAAAAACGGTAAGGGCAGGTGTCCGTTCAGGTAGCCGCCCAGCGCCATGGTGTCGGATTCTTTGTAATACCATTTTTTATCGTACTCGATGCTGGTGTAGCCCAGCGAGGCCCCCAGACTGACCAGCGGGATCGGGAAGTAGCGTGCAGCCACCTCGGCGGTGCCGCCGTTTTCCTGGATGGTGCGCCCGTAGCGCGCGCCGAGGTCGAAGCTTGCTGCCTCGGCCAGGGTCGTCAGGGTCAGGGATATCAGTACTGCGGTCAGCATCAGTCGCATCTTCATGGTTTCCTCCTCCGGGTGGTCTGGTTGGTTGCAGTGATCCTGCGGGCTGCATAGCGTCGCAGGGTGGTGTAGAGATCTGCTGGCGTAGCATCGAAACTGATCACCGGCCGGCCCAGCGCCTGGCCGACATCGGCCGGGGTCAGGTTATCCAGAAAACAACCTTCGCCTTCCTTCAGCATCACTCCCGGCACCAGCACCAACTCTCCCAGCTCCTGGTCTTTGAGGGCGGCGATGATGTCTTTGCCGCTGATCAGGCCGGTTACCGTGACGCTTTCGCCGAACAGCAGGTTCGGGATGGCGTGAACCGTCAGATCTGCTCCGGTTGCTGCCGCAAGCGATTCGATAAAGTCGTTCACAAACCCGGCCGCCGAACGACCGGTGACCACGGTTGCCCGCAGGGGACGGTGCAGCGGTTTGGCTCGTTTGATGACCGCTGTTGCCTGGTGCTGGAACCAGGGTACCATGCCGACGCCATTCTCCCACTGCGGCAGATCGCCGTATTCCGTAAGGGGCGGGAAGGGGTGGCCGGCCTTGAGGAAGAATTCGTCGGCCAGTTGCAGGAACGGTGTCCGCAAGCGCTTGTTGAGGGCCCGCATCCGTGGCAGCCATGCCGTGAGAAACGCTGCCGCATAGGCGCTGTCCACCGCCATCAGCTGTGGCAGGCGTTGGCGATGGCTGGTCAGTCCCACCGGCACCACGGCCAGGGATTGCACCGCCGGGTAGAGGGCGGCCAGGTCGCTTACAGTCTGCTCCAAGGCGTCAGCGTCATTGAGGCCGGGACAGAGTACCACCTGGGTGTGCATCTGGATCCGACCGGCAGCCAGCCGGGTCAACTGCTCCAGGATCGGCGGGATGCCGCTTCTGCCCAGCAGCCGTTCCCGTAATGCCGGTTCGGTGGCGTGCACCGAGATGTAGAGCGGTGACAGGCGTTGCTGTATGATCCGGCGCAGCTCGGACTCTTTCAGATTGGTCAGGGTGACGTAGGTGCCCTGCAGGAAGGAGAGCCGGTAGTCCTCGTCCTTGACGTATAGCGGACGTCGCAGCCCTTTGGGAAGCTGATGTACGAAGCAGAAGACGCAGTTGTTGCCGCAGCGCTTCGGCTCAGGCGCGGCAAAGGTCAGGCCCAGAGGTTCTCCCGGTTCAGGCTCAAGCCAGACGAGCCGTTGCAGACCGCCCTGATCGGCAACGGTCAGTTCAGCCTCTTCGTGGCTGACCAGCCAGGAGTAGTCGATCAGGTCCCGCAACCGCTGGCCGTCGATGGCCAGCAGGCGCTCGCCTGGCATAAGACCGGCCCGCTGCGCCGCTGATCCGGGTGCCACGCTTTCAATTACCAGGCCGGCCATCTCAGCTGCCTTGATAAAACGCTGAAGAGCGGTAGTAGATCAGCAGATGGACTGCCAGCACCTTGAGGATCGCCGCCACCGGTATCGCCAGCAGCATGCCGCTGATGCCCAGTAGTTGTCCGCCGGTCAAGAGCGCCACTATGGCGATCAGGGGGTGCAGGCCAACCGTGTCGCCCACCACCTTGGGGGTGATCACGGTCCCCTCCAGGCCCTGGACCAGGGCGAACCAGCCCAGGCAGAGCAGGGGGTGCAGCAGGTCGTGAAACTTGAGCAGCGCCATCAGCATCGACAGCACGATTCCCAGCATGGTGCCCAGATAGGGGATGATGAAGGCGGCGCCGGACAGGGTGCCGATCACCACGGCCAGATCGATGCCGATCAGCCACAGTCCTGCTGAATACAGCACCGCCAGGATGGCGCAGACCAACAACTGCCCCCGCACGAAACCGGACAGCACTTCGTCGAACTCCGTGGCCAGCAGGCCCAACTGATCACGGAAGCGCAGCGGCGGCAGCTCCTTCAGCCAGGCTGTCAACAGCGGCATGTCGGCCAGCAGGTAGAATAGATAGATCGGGATGATCAGGTAGCCCAACAGGCTGAGGATCAGCCCGACGGTTGAGCTGACCGCCTGTTGCAACCACTGCAGGATCGGCTTGGCAATATCAAGGGCAGACCCCTTGAACGCCAGCGCCAGATTGGTCAGCTGCTGGCTGAGCCGTTCCGGTGTGTCGATCTGCAGGTAGTTTTTGATCTTGGGCGGGATAAGTTCATAGATCTGGGTGGCGTAGGCCGGGATGTTCAGCTGGACCTTGGACAACTCCGCTTTGACCGCCAGCGTCAGCAGCAGCAGCACCAGGCTGATCCCGATCAGGGCCAGGCTGAACACCAGCAGCACACTTACGGTCCTGTTCAGGCCGCGCTGTTCCAGCTTGTTGACCAGCGGGTTTAGCAGGTAGGCCAGGGCCAGGGCGATAAACAGCTGCACCAGTACGGCGCCGGCCTTGATCCAGACCAGCAGGGTGGCTGCCAGCAGCAGGCAGAGGATGATCAACAGTAATTTGGAGCTACGGGGCATAGTGTCGGGGAACGTGGGGGCTCCGGGCCCCCGGTCAGATTACTGGTGATGCAGACGGAAGGTCCCGTCCACTGAGGTGATCGTAGCAATGGCATGCTTGTAGAGCAGGATGTCACCGCCGGCGTCCAGCAGCAGGGAGAAGTTGTCGAAGGATTTGATATACCCCTCGATGGCATCACCGGACATCATCCGTACGATCACCTTGACCCGCTCCTTGCGGGACTGGTTCAGATACTGATCCTGAATGTTGAAGGGGGTCTTGGACATGGGGCCTCTCTCCTTCTCTCGAGAACATAGCAACGAATGCAGCGATAGTAGCAGAGTTTTGCGGATATGCAACCCACTGCAGATCAGGTTCGCGGCGGAACCAGGTCAGCTGACGCTTTGCCAGATGGCGGGTGTTGCGCTTGATCAGCTCGAGCATGGCCTCCAGCGTCAGTTCGCCCCGCAGGTGGGCCAGCACCTCCTTGTAGCCGATGGCCTGCAGCGGTTTGACGTCGTCAGGCAGCCCGGCCTGCAGCAGGCCGCGTACCTCGTCCACCAATCCAGCGCTCAGCATCAGCTCCACCCGGTGGTCGATGCGCCGGTACAGCTCTTCACGGCAAAGATCGAGGCAGAGCGTCAGTGCATCGTAGGGGAGATCGCTGAAGCCGTGCCGCTGGTGAAAGCTGGAGAACGTGCAGCCGCTGGCGTGCCATACCTCAAGGGCTCGGATGATGCGCACCAAGTTGTTGGGGTGGCAGCGGGCGGCGGTCTCCGGGTCGACCTGGCGCAGTTCTTTCAGCAGGGTCTCAGCGCCCTCCTGCTCGGCGCGCCGGTACAGTTGCCGGCGCAGCGTCGGGTCCTCCGCCGGCGCGTCGGTCAGGCCGCGCAGCAGCACCCGCAGGTACAGTCCGGTGCCGCCCACCACCAGGGGGAGCTTGCCCCGTTTCAGGATGTCGTTGATGACCTGACTGGCTTCAGCGCGAAAGTCAGCGGCGGTAAATGGCTGGGTCGGCTCACGGATGTCCAGCAGGTGATGGGGGATTCGCCTGCGTTGTTCCGGTGTCGGTTTGGCGCTGCCGATATCAAGGCCACGATAGACCGTCAGGGAGTCGGCGCAGACGATCTCACCGTCCAACTGTTCGGCCAGCTCAATGGCCAGGTCGGATTTTCCCGATGCGGTTGGCCCCGCGATGACAAGGATCCGTGGTTTCATGTCCGCTTGAACAGCTTTTCCAGTTCACGCAGGGTGATGCTGTGGGAGACCGGCCGGCCGTGGGGGCAGTGGGCCGAGAAATCGGTGCGGTCCATCTCTTTCAGCAGCTCCTCCATCTGACGCCGCTCCAGGGGGTGCGCACCGCGCACCACGCTGTGACAGGCCAGCCGCGACAGCAGATCGTCCCGCAGCTGCTCAAAGGAACCGCTGGCGCCGATGGCAGCCAGGTCGGCCAACAGGTCGTGCAGCAGCCGCAGCGGCTCCCTGGTGGCGATGATGCGTGGCACGGCATGCAACAGAAAGGTCTGGCCGCCGAACTCCTCCAGTTCGAAGCCCAGGGCCAGCAGGCCCTGGCGGTGACGACGGGCTGCGTCGGCCTCAGCGAAGGAGAGTTCGACGGTTTCGGGCAGCAGCAGTCGTTGCGATTCCACACTGCTGGCCTGAAACGATCTCTTGAGCTGTTCAAAGCGTACTCGCTCGTAGGCGGCGTGCTGATCAATGATCACCAGTTCGTTATCGCCCTGACAGAGGATGTAGGCCGCCTGGAACTGGCCGAGCACCTGCAGCGAGGAAAAGTAGCCAGTGGCCTCGGTCTGTGGTTCGCGGGAGGTGTAGGGGGGAGACGTTTCCTGTACGGTCGGACGTGGTGTCGGGCGAACTGGCGGCGCAGCCATGAAGCGGTCCAGGGCCTGCTGCGCCCCCTGCTGGTGGTTGGATACGGGTGGTTGCAGGGCGCTCACGACTGACGCCGTCAGCTGGGGCGGGGTATGCTGCAGCCAGGGAGAGCGGCTTAAGGCCTCGGACAGCACCGACTGGATCGTGTCGTGCACCTGGCCCTGGCGCCGGAAGCGGACCTCATGCTTGGTGGGGTGGACGTTGACATCCACCTCGTCCGGTGGCAGTTCGATGAACAGGGCCAGCAGGGGGTAGCGACCTTTTTCCAGCACCGGTCGCCAGGCCTGCAGAATGGCGTGTTGCACCACCTTGTCTCGGATGAATCGGCCATTAATGAAGGTGAAGATCGAGCCGGCGGTGGAGCGGCTGGCGCTGGGCGGCGCCAGGTAGCCGCTGACCAACGCTGCTGCACTCTCCCCCTCGAAGGGGTAGAGGGGAGTACCGCGAGCCATCAGACGTTGCAGACGCTGGAGCAGGTCTGTGGCCGGCACCCGGAATACCTCACGTCCATCGTTAAGGTAGCAGAAGGCCACATCGGGCCGCGAGATGGCCAGGCGGACGATCAGGTCGCCGACATGGGCCGCCTCGGTCTCGGTGCTGCGCAGAAACTTGAGCCGGGCCGGGGTGTTGAAGAAGAGTTGCTCCACCACGATCTCGGTGCCGGGTGCCATGCCGCAGGCCGTAACCTGCTTGATACGGCCCCCTTCCACCTGAATCTCGGTCCCCTCGATGCTATCACCCTGACGGCTTTTGAGCCGCAGCCGTGCGACCGAGGCGATGGCCGGCAGCGCCTCGCCGCGGAATCCCAGGCTCGTAATGCAGTCCAGATCGCTGTCGTTGGCAAGCTTGCTGGTGGCGTGCCGTTCCAGGGCTAACAGACTGTCTTCGCGTGACATGCCGTGGCCGTTGTCGCTGACCCGGATTATCCGTCGGCCGCCGCTCGTGATCTCAAGGCGGATATCCGTAGCCCCGGCATCCAATGCGTTTTCAACCAGTTCCTTAACCACCGAGGCGGGGCGTTCCACCACCTCGCCGGCGGCGATCTTGTTGGCCAGGCTCTCGGACAGTATCGTGATGCGTGGCGGCACGGTTACTCCATGCAAAAAGAGCGGGCCAGCCCGCTCTTTTTGATTCTCGATATGGATCTGGAGATCAGGGTTTCTGTTCCGGCTTTCCCAAATCGCCGAACAGGCTGCTGAAGTCATCATCAGTTTTCTTGGGGGACGCCTGCTGCGGTGCTGTGCCGGAAGCGGTCGGCTCCGGTGCGTCGTCCCAGGAAAAACTGTTCAGCTCAAAACCCTGGCCAGCGGTTTCCTGCGGGGCAGCTGCCGCTTTCGCTGCGGTCGGGGTACTCTCCAGCAGTTCGGCAAACGGATCCTGAGCGGCTGGCGCTGGTGTATCAAAGGAGATGCCGGTCCCGCCGGATGCAAAGTCAAAGGGGTCGCTGGGGGCAGCCGGCGCCTGCGGTTCTTCGTGTTGGGGCAGGTCGAAGCTGAAGGAGTCGTTGGCCGTTTCATGGGCGGCCTGTTCTTCGACCTCACCAGCACCAAGCGATTTCGCCATGCTGGCCCGCACCGCTGCCGGCAGTACGATCGGGGTCAGGCCGTGGGTCTGACGGAAGGCGACCAGGTCATTGGAACATTTGCGGCAACTGTTGCTGGTCTCAAAGCCGATGTAGCCACACTTGGGACATTTCATGCACAGACCTCCTTAGATATCGCCCCACTTATACTGCAGAATGGCGGTCATGGCAAGGGCAGCGGTTTCGGTGCGTAGAATACGCTCGCCCAGGGTTACGGGAGTAAAACCCCACAGTGAAAAGGCCTCGGCCTCACCCGGCTCAAAGCCCCCCTCGGGGCCGATGGCGATGGCAACCCGGCTTGGCCTGGGCTGGCCTTCCAGCAGTTCACGCAGCGGCGAAGGCGTGCCCCGTTCCCAGAGCAAGAGCTTCAGGTCGGCGTTGGCGGCACTGGCGGCTGCGGCTGCAGCGCTGGGATGCCAGGCCACGTCGGGCTGATCGAAACGTTCCGATTGACGGGCCGCCTCGGCCACAATCTTGTTCCAGCGTTCCAGACGGTGCTGTAGTTTTTCACCGACCAGCTTCGGCACCGACCGGTCGGCCCGAAAGATGGCGAATTCGCTGACCCCTAGCTCAGTCCCCTTCTGCAGCACCAGTTCGATCTTTTCGCCGCGGGGCAGCCCCTGGATCACGGTGATGGCCGGAGCATCGGGAAACTGCGCCGCCTCCAGTGTGGCGGTGATCCGCACGGCGGTCCACTCCTGGGTGACCTGATCGATCAGCCCCTCGTGGCGGCGGCCCTGTTCATCCACCAACAGCACCTCATCGCCCGGTCGCATCCGCAGCACACGTACCATGTGGTGGTGCAGCTGGCCGTCGTAGGAACCGTAGCCATCCCGAATGCTGCGCGAGCTGACCACAAAACGGCGGCGGCTCATGCCTGCCTCCGATAGCGCAGGCAGCGCCATTCGCCGGCGGCCAGCGAGGCCTCCAGTTTAAGAGGTTGGGGGGCAAAACCGTCAATCACGAACTGCTCCCGCTCAGCCAGTATGCCCGAAAGCACCAATAAGCCGCCTGGCAGCAGGCGTCGGGTCAGCTCCGGCGCCATCCGCACCAGCTCCTCGGCCAGGATGTTGGCCAGAATCAGCCGATATCCGGCCGGGAGTTGCTCCAAGGGGGTTGTGCTGCAGGCTACGACATCGGCCACCCGGTTCAGGCGGCAGTTCTCTTCTGCCACCAGCACCGCCTGGGGATCGATATCCACGGCGTCGATCCGTGTGGCTCCCAGCTTGGCTGCAGCGATGGCCAGGATGCCCGAGCCGGTGCCCAGGTCGAGCAGCGGGGCATCCAGCTGGGGCTCGTCGGTCAGAATCTGTTCCAGACACTCCAGACAGAGCCGGGTGGTTTCATGGCCGCCGGTGCCGAAGGCCATACCGGGATCCAGCACGATGGTCTGGCGTGTCTCGTCGGCTGATGGTTGCTCCCAGGAGGGCAGGATCAGCAGGCGGTTGCCTACCGGCAACGGTTTGAAATGTTCCTTCCACGAGCTGGCCCAGTCCTCCTCGGCGATCATGCTGACCTGGGGCGGGGCTGGCTGGCAGGCTGGCAGCTGGGTGAATTGTTGGTTCAAAAAACTGTTCAGGGCGGCCAGATGCTGCTCGATCGGGCAGGGGACGCTGAAGTAGCTGGTGATGGTGACGGTCTCGTTGGTTGGGATATCGTCGGTTGAAAAGGTGTCCACGTTGCGGTTGTCGGTGCAGACGCCGCAGCCTGATCGTTCAGACAAGTAGTCGGCCACCGCCTCCGCCAGGGGGGCGGGAACGTCGCAACTGACCTGATACCATGCTGATGCCATGCCTGTCTCCTCGCTTCACAATGGGGCGCAAGGTAGCAGAATGGCTGGGCCCTGACAACAAAAAACCTTGACAAAGCCAGGACAGCCGATTAGTTTTTCATTAAAATTTTGGCATAGTTACTGTCCCGCCGGAAGTTGGGTGTGCGCGATGAAAACGATCTACGTCTTGTCAGATTCCACCGGTGAGACCGCTGAGCGGGTGGTCAAGGCTGCCCTTTCCCAATTCGGGGGCAGCGATGTGCGGATTGTGCGTCTCGGCAAGGTGGCTAACCAGCAGGAGCTGCAGCAGGCCATGGCCACGGTGACCGCCGACGGTGGCCTGCTGGTCTATACGCTGGTTGATACTGGTCTGGCCGTTGCCGTGCATACCATCGCTGAAGAATATGGCCTGATGGCCTTTGATCTGTTGTCGCCGCTGTTGCACAGCCTGTCGGTCTTTCTGGGGGCGGCGGCCCAGTCTACCCCGGGCCTGCTGCACCAGATCGATACCAACTATTTTCGTCGTATGGAGGCGGTCAATTTTACCGTCAAGCACGACGATGGCCAGGAAACTCGTGGTCTGCACAAGGCCGATCTGGTGCTGGTGGGGGTTTCCCGTTCATCCAAGACACCGCTTTCGATGTACCTGGCCCACAAGGGGTACAAGGTGGCCAACGTGCCACTGGTCAAAGGGATTGAGCCGCCGGTGGAGTTGGATCGTATCGATCCCAAGAAGGTGGTGGGCCTGGTGATCAGCCCCAAGCGGCTGGTGGAGATCCGTACCTCCCGGCTGGTGAACATGGGCCAGAGTATGCGCAACAGCTATGCCGATTTCGAGCGGGTGGAAGAGGAGATCAGCTTTTGCCGTCAGTATTTTCGGCGTCATCCCGATTGGCTGATGATCGACGTCACCAATAAATCCATTGAAGAGTCTGCCTCTGAAATCCTGCGGCGGCTCGGTGCGCAACAGTCTTATTGAGGGGGAAGCCATGCGGATTCTGGTGGTTGAAGATGAAAAAAAAGTGGCGGCCTTTATCAAGCGGGGGCTTGAGGAGGAAGGCTATACGGTCGATACCGCCTATGACGGTGCCGAAGGGGTCCAATTGGCCGATAATGCGGCCTACGATCTGTTGATCATGGATGTAATGCTGCCCAAAAAGGATGGCCTGACGGTGGTCAAGGAACTGCGCCAGTCCGGCAAATGTACGCCGGTGTTGATGCTGACGGCTCGTGATACCACCGATGACATCGTGGCCGGTCTGGATGCCGGTTCCGACGATTATCTGACCAAGCCGTTCGCCTTTGCAGAGCTGTCGGCCCGAGTCAGGGCATTGGTACGTCGTAGCGTGATGGAGCGCGGTGCCGAGCTGATTTTTTCAGATCTACGGATGGACCCGGTCAGTCATCAGGTCTGGCGCGGTGAACGGGAGATCGACCTGACTGCCAAGGAGTATGGCCTGCTGGAACTTTTGATGCGCAACCCCAACACGGTGCTCTCCCGCAACACCATTGCCGAGCAGGTCTGGGAACACACCTTTGACACCTTTACCAATATCATCGATGTCTATGTCAACTATCTGCGCAAAAAGGTCGATAAAGGTTTTGACCGAAGGCTGATTCATACGGTGCGCGGCCAGGGGTATGTGCTGCGCGAAGGCTAGCAACCAGGAGGTTTCTACGATGCGTCTGTTCAGACTGGTGTGTGTAAGTGTCACGCTGAGCGTCGGGCTGTTGTTGTCGGCGCCGTCGGGCGGGCAGGCCAAGACGGTCAGCCCCGATTTTGTCGAGCTTTCCAAGCGGCTGAAGCCGACGGTGGTCAATATCCGCACCGTCAAGAACATCAAGCCCAAGCCGGGTGGTCGAGCGGTCAATCCATTCATGGGCAACGATCTGTTTAATGAGTTTTTTGGACCGTTCTTTGGCCAGCAGATGCCCCAGCAACCGCGCAAGCAACAGGGTATGGGCACTGGCTTCATCATCAGTTCCGACGGCTATATCCTGACCAACAACCATGTGGTGGGTGGCACCGACGAGATCATAGTCAAGCTGTCCGACGGTCGCGAACTCAAGGCCGAGCTGAAAGGACAGGATGACAAGCTGGACTTGGCGTTGCTCAAGATCAGCGACAGCAAGCCATTGCCGGCCGTCGAGCTGGGCGACAGTGATGCGCTGGAGGTGGGCGAGTGGGTGATGGCGATCGGCAACCCGTTCGGTCTGGCCCATACCGTCACTGCCGGTATCGTCAGCGCCAAGGGGCGGGTGATCGGCAGCGGTCCCTATGACGACTACATCCAGACCGATGCCTCGATCAACCCCGGCAACTCAGGTGGACCGCTCTTCAACAGTGCAGGCAAAGTGGTCGGCATCAACACCGCCATCATAGCCGGCGGCCAGGGGATCGGTTTTGCCATCCCCAGCACCATGGCCCAGGCTGTGGTTGAACAGCTCAAGGCCACTGGCCGGGTAGTGCGGGGCTATCTGGGGGTCAATTTTGATCAGCTGAACCCCAAGTTGGCAGCGTCGTTGGGTCTGGCATCGGATAAAGGGGTCATCATCACCCATGTCGAACCGGATTCGCCGGCAGACAAGGCCGGATTCAAACGTGAAGATGTGATCGTCGAGTTTGATGGCCGTGCCGTCAACGGCGATACCGACCTGCCCAAGGTGGTGGCTGCCACGCCGGTGGGCAAGGCGGTCAAGGTGGTGATCTACCGCAAGGCCAAGCGTCAGGTGCTGACCGCCGTGGTGGGACAGGGTAAAGAGGCTACCGCGTCTACGAAGCCGGGCAACGCCCCGGAGAGTGCCGGCATCGGCGTCAGTGTGCGAGAGTTGACCCCTGATCTGGCCCGCCAGTTGGGGCTGCGAGATGAAAAAGGGGTGGTGGTGTCCGAGGTAAAACCCGGCACACCGGCCGAGGATGCCGGCCTGGTGCGGGGTGACCTGGTGCTGGAGTTTAACGGTCAGCCGGTTGAAAACCTGGAGGCCTTTGCCAAGCTGGCCAGCAAGGTCAAGAAGGGTGAAGTGATCCGTCTGTTGCTGCGTCGCCCCGATGGTAGTTTTGGCTATGTTGCAGTGACCGCAGACTGATGACGTCAGTGCAATCTTGAACGGACAGGGGCGGCCCGCTGGTCGCCCCTGTGCTGTTTGGAGGTCAGATGTTCAATCGCTATGTCCAACCGCTGCGCGGCCTGATCCAGGTCGGTTTTTTACTGCTCAGTCTGCTGATTGGCTTTCAGTTTGCCCGTTTCGTGTCGGCGCTGTTCTCTGGCGGACCGCTGCCGTTCCGTCCGGCTGCCATCGAGGCATTTCTTCCGATTTCGGGCCTGTACGGAGCCATTGCCTGGCTGAAGGGGGGCGCCATCAACCCGGTCCACCCGGCAGCGGTGGTGATCTTTGCCACCATCGTCGTCATTGCCCTGTTGCTGCGGCGCGCCTTCTGTTCCTGGATCTGCCCGATCGGCACCATCTCCGAGTGGCTCTGGAAATTGGGGTTCCGCAAGCTAAAGCGTAACCTGGCGCCGCCCCGTTGGCTGGACAGCTGTCTACGGGTGATCAAATACGTGCTGCTGGGCTTTTTTCTGGCCACCGCCCTGTCCTGGTCGCTGGCGGCATTGGAGGGGTTTCTCTACAGCGGCTACCATGCCGTGTCCGACGTCAAGCTGCTGCAGCTGTTCCGCTCCCCTTCTGCCACCACACTTGCTGTGGTGGGGCTGCTGATCGCGCTGTCGATCCCATTGCGCAATCCGTTCTGCCGATATCTCTGCCCCTACGGCGCCCTGCTGGGACTGGTGGCGCTGGCTTCCCCCCTGGCGGTGCAGCGCGACCCCAAGCAGTGTGTCTCCTGCGGGGTCTGCAATCAGGTCTGCCCTTCACGCCTGGACATCATGCATGCCAGCCGGGTCAACCAGCAGGAATGCCTGGGCTGCTGGCGCTGCGTCAGTCATTGCCGGGTGCACAGCGCCTTAAGCATGCGGGCCTTCGGCCGCGTAGCGGTGTCCGGCATCCTGTTTGCGGCCTTGGTGGTGTGGCTGTTCTGGGGCGGCACACAGCTCGGCAAGGCCAGTGGCCACTGGCAGACCATGGTCAGCCCGGCCGATTACCGGGAGCTGTTGGGGCGGTAGCTTAACGGACCGGTGATTTAACCGGCTCCGTTCGTTCAAGCCCTTGCCGGTTGAGCGGGTTTGGCCGCTCCTGGGTCTCTTCGCCCGGGTCTTCGCCGTAACCGGTTGCCGAGAGTTTGTCTTTGCTGCTGGTGGCCTTGGGTTTTTTCGCCGGCTTGGCCTTGACCGGCCGTATGCTGGCAGGCTTCTCCACCTGCTGAACCAGCGGGGTCTCGTGCTGTGCTGCCTGAGCGTAGAGGGGCAGCAGCAGGATGCAGCAGGCGGTCAGGATCGTTATGGTGCGCATGGTAGCTCCTTTCTGATGGGTGCCAGTGCAGCGTGGCCTGTGTGCCATAAACTCTATCGCTGGTGGTGACCATCGTCAAGCTGACCACCTTTGGTACAGGAAAGGCATTGAGAATTGACCGTATCGGCGGTTAATGATAACAAGTTTATGCTCAAACATGAGCGCTATCAGAGGGGATGAGTGAGCCGCATGGGAGTCTATTCCAATACCGTCAGTTTTGCCCAATACCGTATCAGCGGCGAGATGCCGCAAGCAGAGCGTTTTGAGTGGCTGTCTGCCGCCCTGCAGGGCCGCATCTTTACATCGATCGAACAGTCAGCCGAGGAGCAGGCCGAAGGCTGGACCTGCACCGACCGGCCCGATGACCCGGATTTCAGCACCAGCGATACGTTCTGGCGTGACCGCTACCTGTTCTTTACCTACCGCCGCGACCAGCGCCGTATCCCTGCCGCTCTGCTCAAGTCCCACATCGGCCGGGCCGAGGGGGATTACCTGGCCAAACGACCAGAGCTGAAGCGCCCGCCTAAGCGGGAGCGGGAGGAGATCAAGGAACGGGTGCGGCTGGGGCTGCTGACCCGTAGCCTGCCGTCCCCGGCCACGGTGGATCTGGCCTGGCAGCAGGACAGCGGCCTGCTGAATCTGTTCAGCGCCTCTGCCAAGACCATGGAGCGTTTCGAGGAGCTGTTTAGCAAGAGCTTCGAGAACCTCCGTCCGCAGCTGATCTATCCCTATCGCCGCGCCCTGGGGCTTTTGAGCGAGGCCGATCAACAGCTGCTTGGTGCCCTGAACCAGGCCGGTTCGGATGCGGCCCTGGACGAAATCCAGAGCAACCGCTGGCTGGGGGAGGAGTTCCTGCTCTGGCTGCTGCAGTCCGGGCTGGAAGGGGGCAACTTTCGGGTGCAGGTGCCCGGCAGCTATGATCAGGGCACACCGTTTAGCGCCTGGATCGACGACCGGATTCAGTTGCAGGGTGGAGGCGAGGGCGGTCCCCAGAAGGTGGCGGTAAGCGGATCTCAGGACAGCTATCTGGAGGCCCGTTCGGCGCTCAAAAGCGGCAAGGCGATCAGCAGCGCCGCCATCTACCTGGAAAAGGATGAGCTGCAGTGGCGTTTTGTGCTAAGCGCCGAACTGTTTACCTTTGGCGCCTTCAAATGTCCGCCGGTCAAGGTGGAGCGCGAAGGTGTGGAGGAGCTGAGCGAGCGCGAGTCGGCCTTTTACGAGCGGATGTACTTGCTGGAGGCCGGGTTGCAGATGTTTGATTCGTTGTATCTGGCCTTTCTCAAAGAGCGCATCGGGGCAGGTTGGTCCGAACGTCAACAGCAGATCAGCGCCTGGCTGGAGGGGTAATTACCAATGAAGTTTATCGATGAAGTCACCCTGCACTGCGCCTCGGGACACGGCGGCGCCGGCTGCGTTTCCTTTCGGCGCGAGAAGTTTATCCCGTTTGGCGGACCCAACGGTGGCGATGGCGGCCGGGGTGGCGACCTGATCTTTGAGGCCACCAAGTCGCTTTCAACCCTGCTTGAGCTGCGTCACAAGCAGCATCAGAAGGCCGAGCGGGGGCACCATGGCATGGGTAAGGATCGCCATGGCGCCGCCGGAGAGGATCTGGTCATCAAGGTGCCGGTCGGCACCCTGATCAAGGATGCTGAGAGCGGAGAGGAGCTGGCCGACCTGACCGAGGATGGCCAGCGGATCGTGTTGTTGAAAGGCGGTCGGGGCGGTCAGGGTAACGCCCGCTTTGCCAGCGCCACCA
The DNA here is from genome assembly GCA_002424705.1 of Geobacter sp. UBA5608. GTDB lineage: Bacteria > Desulfobacterota > Desulfuromonadia > Geobacterales > Pseudopelobacteraceae > Trichlorobacter. Next base: position 7,461 of record DIKW01000062.1, on the reverse strand, counting down.
ACAAGGCGCCCAAGTTCGCCCAGCCTGGCGAGGAGGGGCAGGAGCGCAAGCTGCGGCTGGAACTGAAGCTGATGGCCGACGTGGGGCTGCTGGGACTGCCCAATGCAGGCAAGTCGTCGCTGATCGCCAAGGTGTCGGCGGCCCGTCCCAAGGTGGCCGACTACCCCTTCACCACCTTGGCCCCTAGCCTGGGGGTGGTGGGCTACAAGGACTACCGCTCTTTTGTGATGGCCGATATCCCCGGTATCATCGAAGGGGCCCACGCCGGGGCCGGCCTGGGGCACCGTTTTTTGAAACATCTGGAACGTTCCGGCATCCTGGTGCATCTGGTGGATATCTCCGGGCTGCCTGAGTCGGATCCCTTTGCCGCCTTTGAGGCGGTCAACCGTGAGCTGGCCTTGTTCAGCGAGGAGTTGGGCAGCAAGGCCCAGATCGTGGCCCTGACCAAGATTGACCTGCCCACGGCCCGCGAACAGTTGGAGCTGGCCAGCGCCTGGTTTAGGGATCGCGGCATCGCGGTCTACCCGATCTCGTCAGCCACCGGCGAAGGTGTGGAGTCGCTGCTGGATGCCATCGCACAACGGTTGTGGAGCGCCCCGCAGGAGGCGTGGTGATGCGCAGAGAGGTGATGCCGCAGGTGCGCAGAATCGTGGTTAAGGTGGGCAGCCGCGTGCTGACCGATGACCAGGGTGATCTGGACTATGCCGTTATTCGCCAGATCAGCACTGACATAGCCGCGCTGGTGCGTAGCGGCGTCCAGGTTGTGCTGGTCTCGTCCGGCGCCGTGGCTGCCGGGCGCAGTGCCTTAGGCATGACGGAACGCCCGCGCACCATCCCCCAAAAACAGGCCGCCGCCGCCGTGGGACAGACCAGGCTGATGCGGGCCTATGAGGAGGCCTTTGCCCCCTTTGGGCTGGCGGTGGGGCAGATCCTGTTGACTGCCGACGACCTGGTCAGCCGCCAGCGGTTCCTGAATGCCCGTGCCACCCTGGATGCTCTGTTGGCAGCCGGGGCGATACCGGTGATCAACGAGAACGATACGGTGGCGGTGGATGAGATCAAGTTCGGCGATAACGATAACCTGTCGGCCCTGGTGACCAACGTGGCCGAGGCCGGGCTGCTGCTGATCCTGACCGACATTGAAGGTTTCTACAGTGCCGATCCGCGCACCAATCCTGACGCCCGTCTGCTCCCGCTGGTACAGGGCATTACCCGTGAGGTGGAGCGGGCCGCCGGTGGCAGTGGATCCAGCGTGGGGACCGGCGGCATGGCCACCAAGGTGTCGGCCGCCAAGAAAGCGGGCAAACACGGTGTGCCGACGATTATGGTTTGTGGCAAGCGGCCGGGCATCATAGCTGCTGCTGTGGCTGGCGAGCAGGTGGGCACCCTGTTTCTGCCGGCTGCTGATGGCATGAATCTGCGCAAGCATTGGATTGCCTATACGTTGCGCCCCAGTGGCAGACTGCTGGTGGATGCCGGCGCCCGTAAGGCGCTGCTGGAAAAAGGTACCAGCCTGTTGCCCTCCGGGGTGACGGCGGTGGAAGGACGCTTTGAACGGGGCGCCTGTCTGCGGATCTGTGGCCCCGACGGCTCGGAGATCGGGCGCGGTTTGGCTGACTACAGCAGCCGCGAGATTGCCCTGTTGGCCGGGCATAAAAGCTGCGCCATTGAAGATTTGCTGGGGTACCGTTACGGTGACGAGGTGATTCACCGCGATAACCTGGTGCTGCTTTAGGCTCATCCTCCAAGAACGCAAAAAGGCCCTGCCGGTACGTACCGGCAGGGCCTTTTTATCTGTCGGGGGATCATCAGGGCTGTTTGATGCTGAAGCTGGCCCCCTGGAAGCTTTCTTTGGTCTGCAAAACGGTCTGCAGCACCTCCACGTTACCACGCAGATTTTGGCCGCTGGCGTTCGGACGTACGAGCACCTTTAGGCTGCGTTCGCTGAGCTGGCCACTGGCGATCGAGCTGACCCGGCAGGCGGCCAGTTGTTCATGCTCGATCCAACAGCCGTTATCAGTGCCGGCGTCGGTCAGTTTCAGCTGACTCGGCAAAATGATCCGTAGATCGATCTCCCTGGCAGCTGTAGATCCAACATTGAGCACCGTTACCCGGTAGGTGAGCGTTTCGCCGGCGACGGCCGTCGGCTGTTGGAACTTGGCCACTGCCCGTACCAAAGGAGCCTGGACCGTGACCTGCAGTTCCTTGGTTTGGATCAGGTCGTTGAATTTGACTGAAGCGGCCTTGACCGACAGCGACTGGCGGGAACCGTCCACCCGGTTGCCAGGTACGGTAAAGGTTAACAGGCCCTTGAAGCTCTGTTTGGGGGCCAGCACTATCCGTGAGAGTCCCTTTTGAGCCTCATCAGCGGCGCTCAGAGTGCCGTTCAGGGTGGGCGGGAATATTCCCTCCAGGGTGAACTCTTCCGTACCGACGCCTTGGTTGACCAGCGCAAAGGGGATCGTGGTGGCAACACCGGCCTCGGCCCACAGCTCACCAGCAGGCGGTTCGATGCTGAAGCTGATCGCGTCGCGGGCCGCTTTGATGGCTGCCAAGCGTTCACGTTCACGGCGTTCTGCTTCGGCCTGTTCGCGGGCCAGCCGCTCACGCTCGGCCTTTTCACGGGCCAGCCGCTCACGCTCGGCCTTTTCGACGGCGGCCCGTTCGATGGCCAGCTGTTCGTTACGTACCTTGGTGGCTGCCATCTGTAGCTGTCGGTTGGGAGCCAGTTTCTCTCCGGCCTTTTGTCGTTTTCCCAGTGTCAGCAGCTCTTCTTCCACAGAGCCGGCCAGCGTACTGCTGCCAAACTCACCACTGAACTGATTGATGATGCTGGCGGCAGTCTCGTTGTCACCGGCCCGCTGGTTGGAGCGGGCCAGCATCAGCAGTGCCACGTCACGCAACGGGGAGTCGGGAAAGTGCTGGTTGAGCTGTTGCAACTTCTCGGCACTGAGCAGATAGTCCTTGCGCTGAAAGGAGTTGAAGGCCTCCATGAACAGGGACGAGTCATCCACCTCGGCCTGAGCGGAAAATGCCAGCGTAAGGGGCAGCAGGACAGTACATAGCAGCAGGGCAATAGATCGGTGCATGCCTACTCCACAAAGCTCTTTAGTTTTTTGCTGCGGCTGGGGTGCCGCAGTTTACGCAAGGCCTTGGCCTCGATCTGGCGGATCCGCTCCCGGGTGACCTCGAAATCCTGGCCCACCTCTTCCAGGGTGTGGTCGCTCTTTTCGCCGATGCCGAAGCGCATCCGGAGCACCTTTTCCTCGCGCGGGGTCAAGGTGGACAGCACCCGCGAGGTCTGTTCAGACAGATTGGCCTTGATCACCGCCTCCAAGGGAGAGACCACCCCCTTGTCCTCGATGAAATCACCCAGATGCGAATCCTCTTCTTCGCCGATCGGGGTCTCCAGTGAGATCGGTTCCTTGGCGATCTTGAGCACCTTGCGCACCTTGTCAAGCGGCAGCTGCATCCGCTCGGCGATCTCCTCGGGGGCCGGTTCGCGGCCGTTTTCCTGCACCAGCTGACGGCTGGTACGGATCAGTTTGTTAATGGTCTCGATCATATGGACCGGAATCCGGATGGTGCGGGCCTGGTCTGCGATGGCGCGGGTGATGGCCTGCCGGATCCACCAGGTGGCATAGGTGGAAAACTTGTAGCCGCGCCGGTACTCGAACTTATCGACAGCTTTCATCAAACCCATATTGCNNGTTACCCTCCTGGATCAGATCCAGGAACTGCAGGCCCCGGTTGGTGTATTTTTTTGCGATGGAGACCACCAGCCGCAGGTTGGCCTCGATCAGTTCTGACTTGGCGATGCGAGATTTGTGCTCCCCTTCGCGGATGGCGCGGATCGCCTTGGACAGCTCGGTTGATTTGAAGCCTGACTCCTGCTCCACCTTGATCAATTTACGGGCGCCGTTACGCAGTCGCTTCTCAACCTTTTGCAGATCCTCTTCGTTCAGCTTGAGGGCCTTGAGGGCCGTCATCCCCTTGGCCTCGTCAATCCTGAATTTTTCCAGCAGCTCGTTCAGCTTGTCAGCTGCCACGATGTTCTGTACCTCGGCCAGTTCGTGCTTGACCCGGGTCACCTTGCTGGACAGTTCCTTCAGCCGATCGGCCACACGGGTGATATGCCGATCCTTGAGGCGTAGCGACCGTAGCAGTTCGGCTTGATGTTCCTTGGCCTCTTTGAGCTGTTTTTCCAACTCTTTTTTCTTGGCTGCGGCTTTGGCGGCCTCAAGGGCTGTTGCCAGTTCATTTACCTGTTGATCGTTGGCGGCAATGGCGTCAATGGACTCCAACAGGCGGGTTTTCTGGTGGTCTTCCTCGCCTTCCTCCGCGTCAACCTCGGTGTCCTCTTCGATATCCTTGCTGATCTCGGAGGGGTTGATCTGAAATTTGCGCAGTTTCTCCCCAAGGGCCAGCACCTCTTTGATGGTGATGGGGGTATTGAGGATGATGCCGGCCACCTCACGGTCGCCGTCCTCGATCCGCTTGGCAATCTCAACCTCGCCTTCGCGGGTCAAAAGCGATACCGAACCCATCTCGCGCAGGTACATCCGTACCGGGTCGCTGGTGCGGCCGATGGCGCCCGGTTCGAATTCAACCTCTTCCGCCTCACCTTCGGCCTCTTCTTCGCCTTCTTCCAGGTCGATCTTGATCTTGGGGATCTTGACTTTCTGAGCGGTCTCGACGATCTCGATATCCATCTCGCCGAACATCCCCATCACATCGTCGATCTGCTCGGTGGCGATGTCGGGTGGCAGTATGTCGTTTACCTCGTCAAAGGTCAGGAATCCCTTTTCTTTGCCGAGGTCGATCAGTTGCTTGACTTCATCGATGTTCTTTTTTGCCATAGATACCAACCTTTACAGGATCTGTGTGAGGCGTCTGATGCCTTGTTACTGTATCTCTGATTTCTGTTTTCGCAACTCATTAGCCCGTACCAACAGCTGTTGGTAGTCGGGGTGATCGCTGGACATGGTGCCCAGTTGCCGGACCACCTGTTTCAACTCCTTGATGCCGCCGGATTGCTGCAGGCGTTGACGACAGTCATCGAATGCGTGCCGCCAGTCGTCCATGCCTGCCAAATGCTGGTCGGCCATCAGCAACCGTGCGGCCAGTTCCTTGTGGGCCGGATCGTCCAGGCGGCCAAAGACCCGCTGCCAGAGCGTTTGCGGGTCGGCTTGGCTGTCGGCCTCTGCCAGCAGTGCTTCGGCCAGGGGACGGTGCTGCTGATCGAGGAACTCCGCGAGCCCGTTTCTGCGGGCCTCGTCTCGCGCTCCCTCATAGTGGGTCAGCAGTAACAACAGGCTTTCCTGGGCCCGGTCCCGCGGCTTGGGCGGTGGCGGCGCCATCGTCGCCGGCGCATGCTGCTGTCCGGCAGGACGCGGAACAGCGCGTTCACCGGCCAGGCGTTTGCGAAAGGACGACAGGTCCACCCCCAGCAGTCGGCAGATCTCTTTTTCGTACAGGTCGCGCTCCACTGGATCGGCGATCCGCTTGTATCGGGGCGCGATTTCGTCCATCAGTCGTACCTTGCGGTCGACACTGTCCGGCGGCGTCTTGGTCAGCAGCCAGCACAGGTACTGCTCAAAAGCAGGTTTGGCATCGGCAATCCGCTGTTGGAACGACTCGGCGCCCTGGTGCTGCAGGAAGCTGTCCGGGTCTTCTCCCTGGGGCAGGGTGATCACGTAGGCCGGCAGCTTCTGTTCCAGGCAGAGTTCCATGGCCCGCACCGTGGCCTTGCGGCCGGCGCTGTCGCCGTCAAACAGCAGGTAGACCCGGTCGCCATGCTTCTTGAGCAGGGTGATGTGTCCGTCGGTCAGGGCGGTGCCGCAGGTGGCCACCACGTTTTTTACCCCGGCTCGGTACAGGGCCAGGTGATCGAAGTAGCCCTCCACCACGATGGCGGCCGAGGCCAGTCGAATCTCCCGCAGCGCCAGGTCAAGTCCGAACAGCACACTGCTTTTGCGGTAAAGCGGTGACTCCGGGGAGTTAATGTATTTGGGCAGCGCACTGTCCAGCACCCGTCCGGCAAAGGCGATCGGATGTCCCTGGCTGTCACGGATCGGGAAGATCAATCGGTTGTGCAACAGATCGTACCAGTTGCCGCGCTCGCCGTTACGCACCAACCCTAACACCGCAGCTGCATCCAGGGAGTGCCCGGCGCCGCGCAGGGCGTGCACCAACGTATCTCTGCGTTCAGGAGCGTAACCCAGCCCGTAGGCGGCTGCTGTCTCGGGATCTACCTCACGCTGTTGCAGGTAACTACGGCCCGGCGCACCCTCCGGACGTCGGGTCAGGGTCTCGCGGTAGTGGCGGGCAGCCAGTTCCAGGATGGCCCGTTGTTCGTCGCGCTCACCCTTGGCACGCAGTTCGTCCGCTGTCAGTGGACGTTCCTCAATGACTACCCCGGCCCGCTGGGCCAGTTTGCGGACCGCATCAGGAAAGCTGATCCCTTCCAGGCGCATCACGAAGGCGAAGACGTCGCCGCCAGCCCCACAGCCGAAGCAGTGGAAAATCTCCCGTGCCGGGTTGACGTTGAAGGAGGGGGTTTTCTCCCCGTGAAACGGACAGAGTCCGGTAAAGTTTGAACCACTGCGCTTGAGGCTGACATATTCGCCGATCAGGTCTACAATCGAGATCCGCTCAGCAACCTCGCGAACTTTGTCACTGGCAATCATGGTGGTGCCTGACGGAGCCCCTTGGCTCGATCCAACATGGTGCCGCCAAAGGTTGCCAGCTTCGCGGCAACCGGATGGGTCTTGACGGTCTCCTGAAACTGAAACGGAAAGGGGATCGCAATGATCGCGTACAGCACCATGCCCAGCAGCAGGCTACCTTCAAGCAGCCCCACCGCAACACCACCCAGGCGATTGACCCAGCCTAAAAGGGCCAGCTTGACCAGGCTGGTCAGCAGGTTGCCCGACAGGTGGGCCACCAGCCCCACCAGGATCAAGAGCAGCACAAAGGCCACCACCTCGGCCGCTGCCGCAGGCAGCAACGGTTTGAGCGGCGTCGCCGCAACTGCGTGATAGCGGTAGGCCAGCCAGCCGCCCAGCACCAGCGCCGTCAATGCCGCCACCTCCTTGATCAGGCCGCGCAGCAAGCCGCGCAGGCCCATCAGCGCCAGTACTGCCATGATGGCGATATCAAGCAGGCTCATTGGTCGGTCCAAGGGGTGGAGTGAAAGACGGCAAAGGGGCTTTCTTGCGAAAGCCCCGTCAAAACAACAATGCCAGGCCGGTAACGAAAATTTCGTCAACCGGCCTGGCGTCGGACAGGCTTAGTCCATCATCTTACGCTGTTTTTTCAGGGCGCGCTTGCGGGCGGCAATCGCCTTCTTCTTGCGCTTGATACTGGGCTTCTCGTAGTGCTCGCGCTTCCGCACCTCGGAGAGAATCCCGGCTTTTTCGCACTGCTTCTTGAATTTCTTCAGGGCGAGGTCAAATGGTT
>DIKW01000043.1 GCA_002424705.1 Geobacter sp. UBA5608 | reverse complement strand
CTCCTAAGGCCCCCGAAGCTCAGCAACCGGTTTCCTCCGTTCAGGCTCCTGCTGCTCCTGCTGAGAAGAAGTAATCTGCCTCACGGCAACCGAAAGGCCTGTCAGGGTAACCTGACAGGCCTTTTTTTGTGCCCTGTGTCAGTGTAGGATGATCAGCATGCACGAGATGGCCTTCACCCAGGATGTTGTCGAGATCTGTGAACGGAACGCAGGCGGGCGGCCCGTGACGCTGGTGGTGCTGGAGATCGGCGAGCTTTCCGGCGTTGTGCCGGAGGCGGTGTCTTTCTGCTTCGAGGTCTGCTGCGCCGGAACGGTGGTGGCGGGCGCCAGGCTCCAGATCCAGCCGGTGGCTGGACGGGGTCGCTGTCTCGACTGTCGGCATGAACAACCGTTGGAGCGATTGTACGATCCCTGTAGCAGCTGTGGCGGTTTTCGTTTTGAAGTGCTGAGCGGGCAAGAGGTTCGGGTGCGGGAGATCGAAGTGGCGGACTGATGCACCATGCTGAAGCTATGCGATAAAACAGGGCTGGCCCGTTTAAGCGGACCAGCCCTGTTTTGTTTCGTGCAAACCGGTAAGGTTAGATCTTATTCGTTCCAACCCTCTGGGTGCACCTCACCGATCTGTTCCCAGTGCTCAGGCGAACGCCAGAGCGAGGAGAGGATCAGCTCGCGGATGTGCAGGAACTCCTTGGGCAGCTTGTCGTACATCTTGATGAACAGCTCTTCGTGGGAGAGGACCTCGTTCTGCCAGACACCGCGATCCACCGACATCAGATCGTGGAACTTCTCGCGATTCATCTCAAGGCCTTCCCATTCCATATCCTGATAGCGCGGCATCCAGCCCAGCGGTGATTCAACCGCGCCGGCATGACCCTGCACCCGGTCAATGATCCACTTCAGGACCCGCATGTTTTCACCGTAGCCAGGCCAGGCGAACTTGCCGTCGGCATCTTTCAGGAACCAGTTGACGCTGAAAATCCTCGGCGGCCTGGGGATAGAACGGCCGAACTGCAACCAGTGAGAGAAGTAGTCGGCCATGTGGTAGCCGCAGAACGGCAGCATGGCGAATGGGTCACGGCGGACGTTGCCGGTTGCACCCACGGCGGCAGCTGTGGTTTCGGAACCGAGGGTGGCAGCCAGATAGACGCCAAAGCTCCAGTTGAAGGCCTGATAGACCAGCGGCACGGTATCCTTGCGACGGCCGCCGAAGATAAAGGCGCTCATCGGCACCCCTTTGGGGTTTTCCCACTCGGGGTCGATGCTCGGGCACTGGGAGGCCGGTGCGGTGAAGCGTGCGTTGGGATGAGCTGCCGGACGGCCGCAGCCGGGGGTCCAGGGGTTGCCCTGCCAGTCGGTCAGCTTTGCAGGTGGCTCTGCGGTCATTCCTTCCCACCAGACATCGCCATCTTCGGTCAGGGCCACGTTGGTGAAGATGGAGTTCTTCTCACAGGAGATCATGGCGTTGGGGTTGGTGTCATAGTTGGTGCCCGGTGCAACACCAAAGTAGCCGTACTCGGGGTTGATGGCGTAGACCTGTCCGTCTGCTGCCGGTTTGATCCAGGCGATGTCGTCGCCGATGGTGGTTACCTTCCAGCCCTTGTCCTGGAACGGTTTGGGCGGAATCAGCATGGCGAAGTTGGTCTTGCCGCAGGCGCTGGGGAAGGCGGCGCCGACGTAAGATTTCTCGCCAGTCGGGGATTCAACCCCCAGGATCAGCATATGCTCGGCCAGCCAGCCTTCATCACGGGCCTGGACCGAGGCGATCCGCAGTGCCAGACACTTCTTGCCCAGCAGGGCGTTGCCGCCGTAGCCGGAGCCGAAGGACCAGATGGCGCGCTCCTCAGGGAAGTGAACGATGTATTTTTCTTTATTGCAGGGCCAGGCGACGTCGTTCTGGCCCGGGGCCAGCGGCATGCCGACCGAATGCAGGCAAGGTATGAACTCGCCGTCACCCAGCACGTCCAGCACCTTCTTACCCATCCGGGTCATGATCCGCATGTTGACCACGACGTAAGGAGAGTCGGTGATCTCGATGCCGATCTTGGCGATGTTGGAGCCTAAGGGGCCCATGCTGAAGGGGATTACGTACATGGTCCGACCCTTCATGCAGCCCTTGAACAGACCTTTGAGGGTTTCCTTCATCTGTTTGGGGTCGACCCAGTTGTTGGTGGGACCGGCATCATGTTTCGAACGAGAGCAGATAAAGGTGCGATCTTCAACACGGGCAACATCGATCGGGTCAGAGAATGCCAGATAGCTGTTGGGGCGTTTCGCGGGATTGAGCTTGCGGAAGGTGCCGCTTTTGACCAGCAGTTCGCACATCTGGTCATACTCTTCCTGGGAGCCGTCACACCAGTGAATGCTGTCAGGCTCACACAATGCAGCTACTTCGGCCACCCAGTTTTTGAGTTGATCGTTCGTCACGTCATACGCCATGTCTACTGCCTCCCCTTCGGTTACATAGAAATTTTGTACGCAAATTCACGATAATAAATTTTATTTTTACTTACCTAGCATAAGAATCGCTAAAATAAAAGGGGCTAACAAATGTTTAGGCCGATCCTACAGGCTTAAGCAGTAGCCAACCTGGGCGTTTTGGAAGGCGGTTGGAAAGGCCTGCTGTAGACGACAGGCTGCTGAAAAACCGGTGCAGTGGCTGACGGCAAGCTTTTGGATCTGCCACATTGCGAGGTGCTGTATGGTTTGTTCAAGCTGGTGAGGGCTGCTGAAACCCAGGTGGGTGCCGCCAATCACGGCGTAGATATCCCGACGGCCGGTGCTGGCGGCAATATGTTCAAGGGTGTTGATCAGACCGGCATGGCAGCAGCCCAACAGGATTACCAAACCCTTGTCGCAGGAGATAATCAGCGACTGGTCGTCGTCAAAGGGATCGCGCTTGCAACCGCAGGTATCGGTGTAGAGTCCGGAATCCCCGGACTCAAAAACAGTGGTCCGGGGCACCTGGCCGGTCAGCCAGATGTTGGGGAGGATTTCGCGGGGTTGATCGGAGAGGTTGAACTGCGCTCCTTGGCCTTCCAGGTAGTCGCGTGGATAGGGCATCCCCAGCGCAAGCGATTCGCCGGTGTCTTTATGGCGGTAGCGGGGGGTGAAGATGCCGGGGTGGCCGAAGACCTGCTTCGGACCGCAGCTCCGTAACAACGGCAGCAGGCCGCCGCTGTGGTCATAGTGGCCGTGGGACAGGGCCACCTGCCGGACCTGATGCAGGTTTTTGTTCATCCGTTGGGCGTTGTGCAGCAGGGTCAGCCCCTGGCCGGTATCCCACAGCAGCGTCTCTCCGTCATGCTCAACCAGGGCGCTGAAGCCATGCTCGCCCATGGTGCCCGAGATCGGTCCCACCGAGTTCTCACAGAGGATCGTGATCCGGGTGCTCATTTGCAACAGCCGTCAGTGGGAAAGCGCGGCACCCCCATCTTTTCGAGGATGACGAACAGCGGGCAGAACTGGGTGAAGCCGGACTGGAACAGGTTCAAGCCCACAAAACCGGTGAACCAGAGCCATTGCTGGGAATGAAAATGTGCCAGCAACAGTGAGATTACGATCAATGCGCCGGCCACGATCCTGACGATCCGTTCGATGTACATGGCAGTCTCCTTAAGCGGAAGTGTCGGCAGCCTGGTGCTGCCCGATATGGTGCCGCTGCTTCCAACCCTGCACCAGGAAGTACAGGATCGGGATGGTGACCCGCGACAGCAGGGTCGAGGCGATCTCGCCGCACATCAGGGCGATTGCCAGCCCTTGGAAGATCGGGTCGAAGACGATGACGAAGCTGCCCACCACCACGGCGGCTCCGGTCAACAGCATCGGCCGGAAACGGACCGCGCCGGCCTCGATGATCGCCTCATCCAGCGGCATCCCCTCAGCTCGCTTCATCTCGGCAAAGTCGATCAGGATGATCGAGTTACGGACGATGATGCCGGCCAGGGCGATGAAACCGATCATGGAGGTGGCGGTGAAAAAGGCGCCGAACAGGGCGTGGCCGGGCAGGATGCCGATCAGGGTCAACGGGATCGGCGCCATGATCACCAGCGGCGTGGTGAAATCCTTAAACCAGGCCACCACCAGGATGTAGATCAGCACCATCACCGCGCCGAAGGCGATCCCCAGATCACGGAACACCTCGTAGGTGATGTGCCACTCGCCATCCCACTTCATGCCGATCTGCGCCTCCGACCAGGGTTGGCGGGAGGCCAGGATCTCGATCTTCGAACCGTCAGGGGTCGGCAGGTCGGCGACCTGTTGCTGCATCTTGAGGATGGCATAGACCGGCGCCTCGATCTCACCGGCCACATCACCGATCACATAGACCACGTTTTTTAGGTTCTTACGGTACAACGTCTTGGCCTCGCTGCCGGTCAGCACGGTTACTAGCTGCGAGAGCGGCACGTTGCCCCGGGGGCCGGGAACGCTGATCGACCCCAGGTCGGCCAGCGAACTGCGCTGGTCGGTTGCCAGTCGCAGGTTGATGCCGACCGGCTCCTTCTCATTGGGCAGGTGCAGCAGCCCGGCGTCTTGCCCGGCCAAGGCGATCTGCAGCGTGCGGGCCACGTCGGCAACCTTGATGCCTGAGAGGGCCGCCTTTTCGCTATCAACCACAAAGGTGGTCTTGGGCTGGTCGCTCTCGCGGTACCAGTCCACATCCACCACACCGGCGGTGGCGCTGAATATCTTTTTCACCTGTTCGGCGATGGTGGCGCGGGACTGATCATCAGGACCATAGATCTCGGCCACCAGGGTGGAGAGCACCGGCGGTCCCGGCGGGATTTCGGCCACCTTGATCCGGGCCTGGTAGCGGTCGGCCACGGCTTTGAGCAATGGCCGGATCTTTTTGGCCACATCATGGGATTGGGCAGTGCGGTCCCCCTTGTGCAGCAGGTTGACCTGGATATCGGCCAGGTGCGGTCCTTTGCGCAGGAAGTAGTGCCGCACCAGGCCGTTGAAGTTGAAGGGCGCGCTGGTGCCGATGTAGAGCTGGAAGTCGGTCACCTCCGGCACGCTTCGCAGGGCGTCGCCCATCTCGCGGGTCATGCGGGCAGTCTGCTCCAGCGGGGTACCTTCCGGGGCATCGATGATCACCTGCAGCTCGTTCTTGTTGTCAAAGGGCAGCATCTTGACCGTGACCGCCTTAAAATAGATCAGCGAGCAGGAGGCCAGCAGCAGCAGCACTACGGCGATCAGGAAACCGTTGCGCAGCTTGATGTCGTGCAACAGGCGTCCCATCCAGTGGCGGTAGAAGGCGGTCAGTTTGGATTCGCCTTCCGGCTCACTACCACTGTGGTGCTGACCTTTCATCAGACGAAAGGCGAAGTAGGGGGTCACGATGAAGGCGATGAACATGGAGAGGATCATGGCCAGGCTGGCCCCCACCGGGATCGGCCGCATGTAGGGGCCCATCAGGCCGCCCACGAAGCCCATCGGCAGGATTGAGGCGATCACGGCGAAGGTGGCCAGCACCGTCGGGTTGCCGATCTCGTCCACCGCACGGATGGCTGCTTCCAGTGGTTCAAGCACGGTAGTGGTGAAATAGCGGTGGATGTTCTCCACCACCACGATGGCGTCGTCCACCAGGATACCGATCGAGAAGATCAGGGCAAACAGGGTGATCCGGTTCAGGGTGTAGCCGATCAGGTAGAAGATCAGCATGGTCAGCGCCAGGGTGACCGGTATGGCGATGGCCGCCACGGCCCCGGCCCGCCAGCCCATGAACAGGGCGATCAGGATCGTAACCGAGATGGCGGCCAGGAACATATGGAACAGCAGTTCGTTGTTTTTTTCGCGGGCGGTCTCGCCGTAGTTGCGGGTCACCGTCACCTGCACGTCGGCCGGAATCACCCGGCCTTTCATGAATGCCACTTTTTTCAGCAGGTCATCGGCCACCCAGGTGGCATTGGCCCCCTTGCGTTTAGCAACCGAGACCGTCACGGCAGGGTAGTCCTGATGTGGGCTTCCGCTTAGCTGGCGGTGGCCGGCGCCCTGGCCGAGCCCCATGAAGACGTAGTCATCCGGCTCCTTGAGTGTGTCACTGACCTGGGCCACGTCGCTCAGGTAGACCGGGCGGCCATTGTGCAGTCCCACCACCAGCTGGCGCACCGATAGTTCACTGTCCAGGAACAGACCGGTCTCCACCAGCATCTCACGGTTATCTCCGCTGAAGGTGCCGGAGGGGAGCGAGGTGTTGCCCTGTTGCAAGGCTGCGGCGATCTGCAGCGGTGAGATGCCAAAGCCTGCCAGCCGGGGGCCGTCCAGGGTCACGCGCAGTTGCCTGCTCAGGCCGCCCTTGATCTCTGCCTCGGCCACGTTGTCGGTTTTTTTAAGCTCGTCGCAGACCTCGCGAGCGACCTTGCGCAGCCAGCCGTGGTCGTAGCGGTCTGACCAGAGGGTCAGGGCCAGGATCGGCACATCGTCGATCGACTTGGCCACCACCAGCGGTTCCCCAGCGCCAGCCGGCAGCAGGGTGCGGTTGCTCATCACCTTGTTGTACAGCTTGACCAGCGACTGCTCCATGTTCTGGCCAACCTTGTAGCGCACCGTAATGATGCCCATGCCGGGGCGACTCATGGAGTAAAGGTATTCAACGCCCGAGATCTCCCACAGCCGGCCCTCAAACGGTTTGACGACCCGTTCCTGCACCTCTTGCGGTGATGAACCGGGCAGCGGCAGATAGATGTCGATCATCGGCACCGAGATCTGCGGCTCCTCCTCGCGGGGGGTCATCTTGATGGCGAACAGGCCGAGCAGCAGCGCGGCCAATACAATCAGCGGCGTCAGCTTCGAGTTGATGAAGGCGCGGGCCACCTTGCCCGCAAAGCCGAGTGACGGTTCAGTCATGGTCTATTTCCCGTAGCCGAGGGTCTGCACTTTTTCCAGTATGCCGTTGCGGAAGGTCAGGGTATGCATCAGGCGGTGTGGGCCCTCGTTATAGGTCCACTCCTCGACGCTGATCAGTATCGTGGCGCCGCGGTATCCGGCTTCCGACTCGGTGCGTACGTTCTTGAAGCTGGGCGGATCGCATTCGACGTAGACCTCGGCCATGGTGTCGCCGGTTGAGACAATGGCGCCGTTGGGGCAGCGGAAATTGTCGGCCAGAGCGGCATCGGCCAGACCTGTCAGGAGACAGAGTGTCAGTAGTAGTCGCATCACAACCCTCCCATGGGGAACCGTCATCCAGGTCAGCCGCTATTGAACCAGCCTGGCGCCATCCACCAGCTGTGGCGAGTGGGCGGCAACGATCCGTTCGCCGTCGCTCAGCCCGGCCAGTATCTCAACCTGCTGGCCAGTGGTTTTGCCAACCTTGACCAGCCGCATCCTGACGGTATTGTGCTGGTCCACCGACCAGACCGCCGTCAAGGCGCCCCGTTCAAAAAGGGCTTGTTTCGGAATCAGCAGTGTTGTGCGGGTGCCGTCCAGGGTAAGGGTCGCCCGGCCAAAAAGGCCGCCTTTGAGACCGCTTAGCCGCAGGGTGGCCTTGGCGGTAAAACTGCGGCTGCCGGGATCGGCTGCCGGTACCAGTTCGGACACGGAGGCATTGACGGATTTTTTCAGCGTATCCAGGCTGACCTGGAGCGGGGTGCCGGGCCGCACCAGGGCGGCGTAGCTTTCAGGCACGGTCAGTTCGAGCTGGTAGCTGGATTCATCGTCGATGATAAACAGCGGTTGGCCCGGAAAGACCGTGGCCCCCAGATCGACCTGCTTGCTGGTGATAATGCCGCTGATCGGCGCGGTGATCTGCGCGTAACCGGCCATGGTCCCGGCGGCACGTGCGTTCTCACGTGCCTGGCGCAGACGGGCTTCCGCCCGTGCGACCCGCTGATGGGCCAGCTCGCGCTCGGTCTGGCGGGTCTCGAACTCCTGACGGGTCAGGGCCTGTTCATCGTAGAGCACCTTGAAGCGGCTCAAGGTGGCATCGGCCAGTGCGCGCTGTGCCAGCGCCTCGTCAAGTCCGCGTTGCGCCTCATCGATACCTGCCCCTGCGGCGCTGGCCTGGGCGGCATGCTCCTGTGCCTCCAGCCGGGCCAGCAGTTGTCCCTTGCGAACTCGGTCGCCTTCGCGCACCTGCAGCAGGTTGACCGTTCCCGGAATGCGCGCCGAAACCAGGGCACTGGTGCGGGCCCTGACCGTGCCGGACAGCTCGACGGTCAGCGCCTGTTGGCTGGTGGCAACCGCCACCAGCGGCACGCCCTTGAGGGTCTGTTGCGCAACGGGGGGCTGAGGGTGGGAGTTTGAGCATCCGCCAAGGGCGGCCAGCGACATGCCAAGGGCGGACAAACAGAACAGTAACGGCAGTCGGTTCATTGCTGAACCTCCTTCAGAAAGGTGCCGGCAGCATAGTAGACGCGTCCGGTGGCCAGGGTCAGGGTCGTATCGCTCTCAACCAGCGTGGCGCGCGCCTGATGAAGAGCTGTCTGGGCATCAAGCAGTTCCAGCATGGTGGCCAGCGCGTTATCGAACCGCTTGGAGAGTAGGCGGGTTGCCTCCTCCGCCGCAGTTACCGCGCTACGGGCAACCAGTAGCCGTTTTTCAGCCTCCTGGTGTCTCAGCCAGGCCTCTTGGACTTGATAGTCGACCTCTTTACGATTTTGGGCAAGCAGTTCAACCGCTGCAGACCGTGCAGCCAGTGTCTGGCTACTTCTGTTCCAGGTGCGAAAGCCGTCGAACAGGTTCCAGCGTGCCGAGATGCCGGCTATCCAGGAGTCCTGCTCGCGGCCGAACGGTCGGTTGTGGTCGTTCATCTGCCAGGAGCCGAAGGCCCCGACGGTAGGCAGGAATCCGGCACGGCTCTGCAACAGGGCGGCATCGGCCTGTTCTTTTGCGCGCTCACTGGCCAGCAGGTCGCGGCGCTGGTGCTGTGCCAGCTGCATCAGCAGCGCCGGTTGTTGCCCAGGGTGGCGTAGGCTGACCGCGTCGACTGCATCGACCTGCCTGCCGCTGTGGCCGCCCAGGGCCAGTGCCAGCTGCATGCGAGCCAGGGTCAGGTTGTTGGCAGCGCTGATGGCCTGCTGTTCGGTCATTGCCAGGTTGGTCTCGGCTCGCAACTCATCGGATCTGAGTCCCAAGCCGGCCTTTACCCTGATAGAGGCCTGGCGCAGGCTCTCCCGACCTTCTTCAACGGCCTTTTCTGTAGCCTGCAGTAAAGCCTTAGCCTGCTGTACCGCCAGGTAGCGCTGGAAAATGCTGAAGGCTACCTGTTCACGGGACTGTTCGGCGATCGCCTCCTGCTGCTCAGCACCGTAACGCGCCCCTCGCTGGGCCGCCCAGGCCTCAGGCATGAACAGCGGCTGCTCAACGCTGATCGCTGACTTGAAGTCGTTCACCGGCGCAGGGTTGTTGAGGCTATTCATCTCGGCTGGGTTGAAACGCCCCTGATTCAGCTTCATCATGAAGGTGGTGACCGGCATGGTGGAGCGGGTCCAGCTCTCCTCCAGCGTCACACTGGGCAGATAGTGCAGCGCCGCCGCTGTTGCCCCGGAGCGGGCCGCTTCAGCCTGGAACTGTGCGGCGCGGCCTTGATGGTTGCGCTCCAGGCCTTGTGCAATCGCTTCCCGCAGGGTCAGTTGCGCAAGCGTGGCCTGTTCAGCCCATGCATTGGCCAGCCAGGCCAGCATCAATGTCAGCAGTATCGCACTAACGCGCATACAACTCCCCCTGTTAAAATATATAACTTTTCATATATATCAAAAACAGAAAAAGTCAAGTCGGACCACAAAAAAAACACCGGCCCCGGGATAGTTCCCGGCAACCGGTGTTGTTGTCAGACAGGTGAAATGAGCTTACTGAACGATCAGGAACTCGGCGCGGCGGTTCTTGGACCAGGCGGACTCGTCGTTACCCTGTACCGCAGGCTTCTCTTCGCCATAGCTGACCGTGGAGATCCGGTCGGCCTTGACGCCCAGGTTGGTCAGATATTTCGCAGCGGACTTGGCACGGCGATCACCCAGGGCCATGTTGTATTCGTCGGAGCCGCGCTCATCGGCGTGGCCTTCGATCCTGATATTGACGCCGGCGATCTTCTTCAGCAGCGCCTCAGCGTTCTGAGACAGCGCATCACGTGCATCCTGGCGCAGGTCTGATTTGTCAAAGTCAAAGTAGACGGTTGCCAGGGAAACAGCCTCAGATGCCTTGGCAGCAACTTGTTCCTGAACAGGCGCAACCACAGGTGCCACAGTCTGTACAGGCGGTGCGGCCACCTGTGCCACCGGCTCTGCCTGTTTGACGGTCTGTTGCTGCACGACCGGCTCGTCCTTCTTGATCACTTCTTCCTTGGCGCAGCCAGCGGCCATCAGCGCAACCAGACTCATTAAAACCATCAAACCTTTAAATTCTTTACGCATTGACGCCTCCTTGGTGGTCCCGTAATCAACAATTTGTGACGCTTTGAGCGGTTTACAACGTGCTTTAGTATACTCAACACGCGAGGTTTTGCAACCACAACTCGCAAAAAGTTGTCTAATGGTGCGGTGTCCAGACCGGATGGGTGCTGTTGCCGCCACTCCTGCTGACCTTGGTCTGCCCGCTGCCGTCGGCGCGCATGACGTAGATCGCCTCGTTGCCGCCCCGCTTCGAGCTGAAGGCGATCAGGCGGCCGTCCGGCGACCAGCGCGGACGTTCGTTACTGCCTTCAGAGGTGAGTTGCGTATCACCGCTACCATCTGTGTTGATCACAAAGATCTGAAAACCGCCGGACTGGTGAGTGTAGGCGATCTTGTCTCCTTTGGGGGACCAGGCCGGGTTGAAGTTATTGCCGGCATTGGTGGTCAAGCGCCTGACATTGCCCCCGTTGGCGTCCATGATGAAGATGTGCGGCCTGCCGAGACGGTCGGAGACGAAGGCTATCTTGGAGCCATCCGGCGACCAGGAGGGGGACAGGTTGGCGGCTTGGGTTACGGTCAGCCGTTCAGGAGCAGAGCCGTCACGGTTGATGAGGTAGAGCTCGGTATTGCCGTCCTTGGACAGCCCTAAAGCGATCTTGGTGCCATCCGGCGACCAGGCGCCGGTGATGTTGACTCCCGGCCGGGTGGAGAGCGGCACATCTACGCTGCTGGAAAGGGCACGCTTGTAGAGATCGGGGTTGCCGCGCTTGTAGGAGGTGAAAATGATCTCGCGGCCGTCGGGAGATACATCGGGACTGATAGTGATGGCGCCGCTTTTGGTGATCTGCTGCAGATGGTGGCCGTCCCAGTCCATGGCGAAGATCTCTTTGTTGCCGGACTGAGTGGAGACGAACAGGATGCGTGAGCTAAAGGGGCCGCGTTCGCCGGCCAGGGTTGCCAGCAGCTCGTCGACGAAGCTATGGCTGAAACGGCGTAGATCCGTGCGACTTCCAAGGTAGCGCTTGATCAGCAGCGGCCTCTTGCTCAGCACGTCAAACAGTCGAAACTCAACCGTCAGCTCGTCACCACGTAGCTCGTACTCGCCCCTGATCAGCAGATCATAGCCGGCGGAGAGCCAGGGAATATAATCAATCACGCTCAACCCGAGGCCTTGCGGCAAGGGGGCAGCATCGCGCCGTTCGGCGGTGAACAGGCCGGACATGGTCAAGTCAAACACCTGGGCCTCGGCCATCTCGTTGGCCAACTCGGGTTTGATGGTTGCACCCAGCGGCTGGGCCGGCACGATAGCCAACCTGAGCAGGCGGTTGCCCGGTGCGGTGACTTCGATATAGGTTGCGCTGCCGGCTGTGCCTGTCAGGCTGCAGAGCAGCGCCAGACCGAACAGCAGGCGGATGATCCGTTTCATTGCTGCGTGACTCCTTGGGGCTTAAAGACAAAGGTGCCTTCATAGGTGGTGCGACCGGGCGGCGGCACGATCCGTTGCTCAGCCAGGGTAATGGCCCGCTGCACGGCGCTTTCGAACAATTTATCGCCGCTGCTGCGCTCAAATCTCGTTAGCAGGATGCGGCCATCGCCATCGATGGTCAAACGTACCACCGCAAAGGGAGCCGCGCTCTGGTAGCTGATGGTCTCTCGGAAGGCATCTTTCAGCCGTGAGTGCAGGTAGGCCGTGTAATCGCTACCGGACTGGCTACCGGTGGCGCCCGGCATGCCGGTCTTGCCGCCGGAAATCTTTGCGCGCAGCGATTCCAGCGCAGCAGCCTGCCGCTGTTCGGCAGCCTTGGCGGTCAGTTTGGCCATACGCTCCTGAAAACCGTGGTCTTCGCTGGGGGGGACTTTACCGCCGCCGCTAGCGGGTAGCGGTGTAGCGGGTGGTTTCTGGGGGCCGGCCTGGGGGGCGGTCGCTACGGCCTCTTCAACCGTGGCGTTTGCTTCCGGCAGCGGGTTGCCGGCCTGGGGGGCAACCACCGGTAGGTTGACGACATCGACATAGTAGGTGGTTTGCAGCTGGTCAAGAGCAGGATTCAGCTGCTGCAGCCAGAGCATACAAACAAAGGCCGCCACGTGGACCGTGGCGGACAGGAGCAGCGTGACACCCAGCCAGGTGTCTGATCGTCGGTGCAAGGCGTGCATGGTTATTTCTGGGCCGGCTCCGTCACCATGCCAAGACGTTCGATGCCGGCACCCTTGATGTCGGCCATGGCCCGCACTACTTCGCCGTAGGGCACCCCGGCGTCGGCCTTCAGGAAGACCTCTTTTTTGGTACGGGTGGCGAACAGCTCGCTCAGGCGTTGCCGCAGGTCGCCGGCCGGGATCTCGTCCTTGTTGATGAAGGTGCGACCGTTCAGGTCCACCGCCACGATCACCGTGTCCTCCTGGGCGTTCATCCCTTTGGTGTCGGCCTTGGGTAGATTGACCTGCACCCCCTGCTGCATCATCGGCGCGGTGACCATGAAGATCACCAGCAGCACCAGCATCACATCCACCAGCGGGGTGACGTTGATCTCAGCCATCACACCGCGCTCGTCGCTTCCACGTCCCATAGCCATCTGCTGCTCCTACTTGCCGGTGATGTTACGCTGGACGATGTTCAGAAACTCGGTGGAGAAACTGTCCATCTCTTTAACCAGCACCCGAATCTTATGCTGGAAGTGGTTATAGGCCATCACCGCCGGTATGGCGGCGATCAGGCCGATGGCGGTGGCCCGCAGCGCCTCGGAGATGCCGGGGGCCACAACGGCCAGCGAGGCCGAACCGGTACGGCCGATCCCCTCAAAGGCCACCATGATCCCCCAGACCGTGCCGAACAGGCCGATAAAGGGCGAGGCCGAACCGGTGGTGGCCAGGAAGGTGGTGTACTTTTCCAGCCGGTTGATCTCCTGGTTGGTGGCACGGCGCAGGGCGCGGGAGACGTTTTCGATGTCGCCCAGATCGGTGCTGACACCGGCCTGCTCTTGCTTGGCATCACCATCCATCACCTGTTTCAGTTCGCTGTAGCCTTCATTGAACAGCATCACCAGCGGTGAACTGGCAAAACGGTCGGCCTGGGCGGCGATGGTGTCGAAGCGCTTGGTCTTCCAGAAGAAGTCCATAAAGCGGACCGACTCGCTGTTGGCCTTGTGGATCTGGAACAGCTTGAAGAAGATGATCGCCCAGGAAACCACTGAAAAGAAGATCAGGATCACAAAGACCGCCAACACGACCGGCCCGGTACCGGCCAGACTCAACATATCTGTCACAACAGACCTCCAGATGCGCAACGTTAAACGCGTGGTGAAAGAGTAGACGCCTCAGTCAGAGGCGTCAAGTAATTCAGGAATGAGTCTAATAAAGTTCAGGCCTTCGATCGCTGAAGCAGGGGATTTGTGCCCGCCAGGCATCCATCGCCTGCCAGGAAAGCGGGGCCACGATCTCGCCCGGCTGCTCACCGGCATCGGCCAGCACCTCACCCTTGGGGTCGATGATCATGCTCATGCCGAAAAAATCCAGTTTGCCGATCAGGCCACAGGCGTTGGCCGATACCAGATACAGCTGATTCTCAATGGCACGGGCCCGCAAAAGGGTGCGCCAGTGTTCTTGGCGCGGCTTGGGCCACTGGGCCGGGACGCAGATCACCCGTGCCCCTTCCAGGGCCAGGCGGCGTGACAACTCCGGAAAACGCAGATCGTAGCAGATGATCACGCCGATCGGGCCCAGCGAGGTTTCGGCCAGACACCAGCCGTCGCCCCCCTTGAAGGCCTTGTCTTCCCCCAAAAGCGAGAACAGGTGCAGCTTGCGGTAGCTGGTAACCAGGTGACCGTTATCGATGACATGGGCGGTGTTGTAGACCCGGCCGTCACCGGCCGGCTCAGGCTGGCTGCCGATAATCACCAGTTTGTGACGGGCAGACAGCTCCTGCAGTTCAGTCACCACCGTCTCGGTCTGCTGGGCCAGCTCTGCCAGGTTCTTGTAGGCAAAGCCGGTGGACCACATCTCCGGCAGCAGCGCCAACTGGGCACCTCGGGCGGCAACGCGAGCCAGCGCCTCACGGACATAGGTCAGGTTGGCGGCACTATCCCCCTGCTGAACGGTGAACTGAATGGCGGCGGCGGTGATATCCATCATGAACTCCTACTTGGTAAGGGGTGAGTTCAGGTACGCGTTGATATTCTCGAGGAATATCTCGCGGGGTTTGCTGGTGCCGTCGCCGGGGGCCACCATCCCCTCCCGTTCCATCATCTCAATAATCCGGGCGGCACGGTTGTAGCCGATCCTTAAACGCCGTTGCACCATCGAGATGCTGGCCTGCCGGGTTTCGGCCACCAGCCGCAGGGCATCTTCCCAGCGTTCATCCAGCTCTTCGTCGCCGAAGTCGGACTTGTCGTCGCTGTCCTTCATCTCCAGGATCGATTTCTCATAGACCGGCTTGCCCTGTTTCTTGAGGAAGTCCACCACCCGCTGCACCTCGGCGTCGGAGACAAAGGCGCCGTGGATCCGCTGCAACCGGCCGGTGCCCGGCGGCAGGTACAGCATGTCGCCCATCCCCAGCAGGCTTTCGGCGCCGTTGCAGTCCAGGATGGTGCGGGAATCCACCTTGGAGGAGACCTGAAACGAGATGCGCGACGGCAGGTTGGCCTTGATCAGGCCGGTGATCACATCCACCGACGGCCGCTGGGTGGCCAGGATCAGGTGGATGCCGGCGGCGCGGGCCTTCTGGGCCAGGCGGGCGATATGCTCCTCTACCTCGCGTCCGGCCACCATCATCAGGTCGGCCAGTTCATCCACGATCACCACGATGTACGGCAGATGGTTATGCTCCAGCGGCTCCTTGTCATCCATCACAAACGGCAGCGGTTCATCCTGGGAGGCCGGATCCTCACCCTCCAGCACCTCTTCCAATTCCTCGATGATCTCTTCGTCAGAGGTGGCAAGGGCGTCCTGCTCTTCCTCTTCGGCGGCCAGTTTGCGGTTGTAGGATTCGATGTTGCGCACGCCCTTGTCGGCCAGCAGGCGGTAACGGCGCTCCATCTCAACCACGGCCCACTTCAGCGCCAGCGAGGCCTTCTTCGGCTCGGTCACCACCGGCAGCAGCAGGTGGGGGATCCCCTCATACATGGAGAATTCCAGCATCTTGGGGTCCACCATAATGAAGCGCACGTCCCGCGGCGTTGCGGTGAACAGGAGCGACAGGATCATGGTGTTGACCGAGACCGACTTGCCGGAGCCGGTGGAGCCGGCCACCAGCAGGTGGGGCGCCTTGGCCAGGTCGGTCATTGAGGGCAGTCCGGCGATATCCTTGCCCAGGGCCAGCGGCAGCTTCATCCGGCTCTGCAGGAACTCTTCGCAGGTGAAGATCTCCCGCAGGTAGACGGTCTCGCGGTCGCGGTTGGGCACCTCGATTCCAACCACCCCTTTGCCGGGGATCGGCGCCACAATCCGGATCGAGAGCGCCTGCAGGGCCATGGTCAGGTCGTCGGCCAGACCGGCGATCTTGCTGATCTTGATGCCGGGAGCCGGGGCGAATTCGTACATGGTGATCACCGGACCGGGAGCGATCTCCACCACCTCGCCATCGATGCCGAAGTCCAACAACTTCTTCTCCAGCAAGCGGGCGTTAACCGCCAGTGCCTCCTTGTCCACCCGGCGATCACTGGCCGGCGGCGGGTCAAGCAGGGAGAGCGGCGGGGTGTGGAAGCCGTCCTCCTGGGTGATGAAGTCGAAGGTCTCCTGGACCGGTTTGTCCTTGACAGCCTCTTTCTTCTTTTCCTTTTTGAAGAAGTTGGGTTTGGGCGGCGGAGGCGGCGGGGCCTGGGGTTTGATGACCGGGCCGCTGGACGGCGCCGGCTTACCGGCTGCCAGGGCCCTGTCGCGTTCCTGGCTGTCCTTCTGGTGGGCCTGCCGTTCCCGCCAGGCGGTCCATTTCTGACGCATGGTTTCCAGCCACCAGCCGGCAAACAGTACGAACGAGAAGCGGCACAATATCATGATTGAGGCTGCCAAGAGCGGCAACAGCACCAGCAAGGCGCCGGTGGTGCCGACCACTGCCCGCAGGAAGCGGACTGTCAGGGCGCCGATGGCGCCGCCGGTTGGCACCTGCTGGCCGAATAGCACGGTGGATTCGAGGTTGAAGGCGAACAGGGCCGACAGGGAGAAGAGCAGACCGCTGAAGGCGGCTAGTTTGTAGCCACGCAACCGCAACTCCTTGAAGCGCAGCAGGTTGGAGGCCAGGAACAGCA
>DIKW01000042.1:7350-14330 GCA_002424705.1 Geobacter sp. UBA5608 | reverse complement strand
GCGAGATTCAGGGCATCATCACCGCACTGCAGAACGATGTAAAAACGGTTGTTTCTGCCATGGAGCAAAGCTCAACCCAGGTCCATGAGGGGGGGGAGGGGGCGCGACTTTCCTGCGAAGCGATCATCTCCATCCGCCAGAAGATCGGTCTGCTGCAGCAGCATGTGGCCCAGGTAGCCCAGGCCGTTAATCTGCAATCATCAAGCACCTCCGGCATCTCCGAAAACATGCACCACATCACCAGTGTGGTCAGCGAGGCCGCCAGCGGCGCCGAAGAGACCCGCACCTCCGCCAATCAGCTGGCCGGCTCGGCCAGCGAGCTCCAGCAGATGGTGGCACGGTTTACGCTTTAATTTTAGAAACTTATAAACACAAAACAGCCGGACGCGGGGTGTCATACCCACGTCCGGCTGTTTTACTTAAAGCGCGGCCACCAACAAATTTTCCCCGAGTTAATGGGTTGGAATCTTTTTAATGTCACAATTGTTGTTTTTTGTGACAGTTGGCATCTTGTCCGTCACGAAAGCCGTTTTATGACAGAAAAGGTGTTTGGTGCCCAAGCTAATAGGCTCGGCGGTGACCAGCGCGGCTATTGCGAGCGGTCTACTTACCTTGTTGGGCATCACTCAGTGACCCGGACGTTGACCTTAATGATGCCGCTCTCTTGCCACACGCCCTTGTGAAACTCCGGTCGGGACCGCAGGTTGCCAAACACATTCGAGGTTTCAGTGAAACGCGAGGCATTCCAGCGCTTGCGGCCTACCGAGCCATCTTCGTAAAACACCTCGATGACCGCCTCTTGGTGCTTCAGCAGCATCGCTTTGAAGTCATCCGGGCGAGCCGGCTGCAAGGAGATGGGCAGAATGTCATGTCTGAGTAGCTCCGCTGGGTTCGTTCGCCCATCGGCACGCGTGTCGACCATATTCTGTGGGACTGAGTCGTACTTGCGGTGGCAGTTCGTGCAAAGTACCAGAATCGACTTCTCAACGGGATCGTGTTCGCGCTTGAAGTCCTGCTCGAACTTTTTCAGGTCGACATTAACCGATGCGTCTGAATCGGGTGTGCCGAGCAGAAAATCGATGATCATCGTTCGATCACGTCCGCGGACGTGGGCCGCTTCGAGCTTGCCGTCCGCACCGCAGTGCTCGCACGCCCCGACAGCCACCCTGTGCCTGCGGGTGATTTGTTGAACGAGGTTCCTCAAGTGGGGGCCGATGTAGCGCTTGAACTCCTTAGTGGTGCCCGTGAATTTGCTCATCGTTCCTCCTTGGATACTTACCCACTGACCCTACTTATCCGTCAGAAATCCGGCACCAGAAATTTCATGGTTTTCCTTTATTGCTGATATGAAACTTAAAGCCCAATTTACAGCTTCCGGATAAAAGTTTGTATCCAGCACAAACTCCTGACCTCGCCCAACACTTTTGAGCTGACAAGAATCATCAAACAACTGCCATCGATCCCTTCTTTCATGCGATGACAGGGGAGGCTTCTTATTGTCGGGGTACATCCATCGTGGTACCCGCCAAACACTACGATTCTTGCTAGGGGCCGTGAGTTGCAGAGTGTGGGTGAATTGCTTAAATGTACCAGCACCTGATAAATATTCACAACTTGGCAATCCCAGCGTATCAGCCCCTACATACAGCACATTCCTGCCTTGCCTTGTACCGTGCAAATGTGGATGGTGCTGAGCCCAATCAGGAATAGGGTCTTTAGCAAGCTTAATAACCGATCCGACTCTCAGGTACCCAAACAATGCATGAATATCCTGAGCACCTCGAACATAGCGGTAGGTATCACCAAAGGTTTCACACTGCCGAAACCACCCAAAAAACAAAAATAGATCACCAGCGCCTATATTATGATTGTGTAGCACGCCAGCTGCGCTGCCACATTGACCCAATGCTGGCCTCCAAGATTTTGCGGTTCTTGTGCAGATATCTTTCGACAGATCAGGATCAAGATGGGCTCGATCAGACGCTGTCAGCAGTACCTGTGCATTTTTACGGTTCTTTCTTTTCCCCTTCAGGTCCGTAACCAGCTTACCCACATTGTACTCTGCGCACGCGAGGTCACCATAGGCCACAGTACCGAAACGATCAGGGATCGGCAGCGAAATCATGGTGCCGTCTGGCATGATCGGGCTGGGAATGCAACCGGTCCCGCTATCGAAGCCTTTACGGCTGAATATAATTTTCATCGATTTATACCTTTTGATTATCAGGTTACTAACAAGAACAGCATTTTTTTGAATTATTAACCTGCTTTTTTCTAGCTTCAAGCACCTGGTTTTCCGATGAATCTAAAACAATAGGGTTAAGTTTTTTGCACAGGTTTACCAAATATTCAGCATCTCCGGTCTCAAGATGCAAGCCTGTAAAAAGATTATTAAATCGTACGGGATACTGTTTAGTTGCATCCATGTTATGCGTAGATAGCTCTCCTGCCTTTCCGTGCACTGAGCATTTCCGAAGAGCTTCTAATATTTCCTGGGTAATTTCAGGGCCAGATCTGCCAAGCCATTTGCCTAAAATACCATTTGGCTTTTTGCATACGAAAAAAGCATCTAAGTCATCAGTCCTTAAATCAGCCTTCCATCTGTTTCTATGCATTGCGCCTTCAATGTGCCTGTAATGGTTTTCCGGAAAAGATTTCGTAGTATCTACAGGGACAACCGGCTCTACATGAATTGGGCCGTAAGGGCCATGCAGTTCGGGAAATTCTCCATACGCATCTGCAAAAGTTATGCGTCTGTCAATTTGAGCAAGATAGACGATACGACGGGTTGAAATTCGTGCCGGCGAAATCCCAAAGACATAATCTCCTGGCTGCATTTTCTGTCGTACAGGAATTTTGCACGGCCCGAAATAAAGCTGATTACTAGAAAATGTTGGTACGTTATAGAAGTGCTGTTGCTCATAATTTTCGTCTAAAGTACTAATAATATAAACAAATCCTTTTGCCATATCATAGCCTCCTTACAGGTCACACTCATCTCAATCAGTGTTCATCGCCCGCCCGTTTTGACAGCTCGCCGCATTTATCGCGCCACTGCTGCAGCACCTCGACGGACATCGGGGCAAATAGAGCTCCTCGGCGAACATAGTTAAACAGCACCAGATCTGCAACCCGGATATTACCTTCGAGCTGCGGCAGCCACCCCGTAAGCACCGCATCCATATCATCTGCTCTGTCGATGCTATCAAGAGCCAGACGCAACGCATCGTCCCAATCCGGATATGCGGTCAACTCAGCCAGATCCAATGCCGCAAGCGTACATACCAGCTGGTTGCCCTCCTGTCGTGCCAGCTCGGCCAGCGCGTTACGGTATTCCATTGATCCGCAGGTGGTGCAGAACGGCTGCACGCACCATTTTCCCTCGTGAGCCTGATGAAGGATATCAATAAAAGCATTCATTTATCACCTTCCATTTTCGGACAATCACACTGCCAACATCGATGATGAGCGGCACCACAGGATCAAAGCTCACGCCCTGACCTTCCCGCTGTTATCCGCAGCTTGGTGAAATTTCACTTGCCTGAGTGTACTTTCTGTCACCGTCCGAATCGATTCCTAATTTTGGCTGCCAGGCCTTTGTAGCCCGCAATCAGCTTCTTCCGCTTGTCATAAAGCCAGTTAGCGAATGTTGATACTATAGCCTCCAGAATCATGCCCATGCCACTCCCTCCGCTTCCTTCACCCAATGCACTGCCTTATCCCCGTTTTCTATCAAGCGCCGCTCAAACCTGAGCAATCGTCCCATTTTTTGTTCTCTGCAACCCTTCAGCGCTTCCATAACAATGCTCATGGCTTGTTGAAAAGAGCCGGTACGCCTGAGGAGGTCGGTTTGTAGCAGGTGATCTTGTTCCTGCGATTCCGACACTGCAATCCCAGCTTCGTGAGAACGCCTCATCATTTCAAGTGCCTGCAGCCGATACTCTTCCGATCCCTGCCAATAATCATCCGCGTCGCAAACCCACGCAGCCCGAAGACTGCTCCAAAAGGCACCCTTATAATCATCATCTGCCACAAGAAAGAATGTTAGACACAGATACCCCTTGCAGGAATCATCGATCCAACGGTGCTTCAAGACATCCCGGTAGAACTTTGTCTTTATAATCCCGGGACATTGGGGAACCTCCGTGATCTCGTACGAAGCGTAGCCGCAGTGTCTGCAAAATTGAACCAGATCAGCATTCGGAGCCCCCGGCTGGCAACCATCGAGACTCGGTCCCATTTTTTCAAAAGACGAGTACGATAACCAGACTCTTACAGGACTACTTACATCGCAGACGGCACAGGTCTTATGTTCGGTTCTCACGATAGTCATTCAGATGCCCCCTGGCCGAGTTGCACCCGCATCCTTCCGGCAACCACGAAGCCATCGTTATGCCACTCAGCCGCTTTCGAATAGAATTAGTTAACAATTTCGGAATATTAGCATTATGATAGAGCGATCCTAGCTGCACCCGATCGTCCCAATAGCTCGCTGCGATGCCACGTAACATTGTCTCAATTACTTCAAGTACGATCATCTTTTCGGTCTGTGTTTCAGTCACAAGCCCCTTCAGAAACTCGATCAGTTCCTCCGACATCCCCAGATGTTTCAGATAGTGCATGGTTAATTGTCGGCTCAAACCGCTTTCAGCGTAGTTTTTTATGAATTGTTCCGGAGTATTTCTGCCAGCTATGGCTCGCTTCAGCGCCGAAAACGCTTCTGCTGGTTTGAGGACGTCGAAATAGGGCACGTCAACGCTGTGACGATCACCGAAATCGTCTGAATAGCGACAATAGGATAGCAGTTTTTCTTTTGTTTCTTTGGGCAGCAGGTTTCTTGCAACGTATTCCCGGATCAGTTTTGCAGCCTCCTTCTGCTTTGCCACCTCAGGCAGTTTGTCTTCAGCCGCCACCAGCTTCCCATCCACAAAATCAAGATCCCACAGTTGCCTGATTGTTTTGGGACCAATCAATTGCCGCCATTCGTAACGGCCATCGGTAGGCCCGTTGCCGATGCGTATGGTTCCGCTAAAGGAGACCGGATGACGGAGCCGACGGTATTCCATGCTGTGGTCATCACTGCAGAACACCGGAGCAACGCCACCAATGAGCGGGCAATGCTCTTCTTCTGCCATGATGTTCAAGTTCGTTAGCAACAACTGGTCGCCAACAAGATGAAAGGTGCAGTAATAACCTCTCTGGCAGTATTTGCATATTGGCTTCGCCGTCATGCCATAGTCGGCGGGCACTATTATAGATGCTAGCGACGATGGCCCGATATCAACGAGCCGAAAGCCCACATGATTCCAAATGACCTTGTCATTCGTGTTTTCGTGCTTCAGTATTATTGTCAGGGCTTGGTTTTCTAACATGGAGTTCTCCGTCATAAGCGGCACTTCGCAGACGAAGTGCCTAAAAAACATATATCTCGCCACCCATCCTGCGCCCAATTCTGATGAGCCAGATCACCAACCAGACCATTACTGCCACGACCGCCAGCGCCTCGACAATCCGTTTCCGACGGACTGCATTACCGATCAAATATGTAAATGTGCCGAAAAACATAACCTCAAATATTGCTGTTTGCACATCTGATACTTCATCACCGGGCATGAACACTATAAAAGATACGACGCTCAATCCAATGACCTTAGCAGTTTGCCAACGGTTGCCTTCATTCGCAGCCGCAATCAGATATTTCAATGACAATAAGGCCATTACAATGTATCTGGCCACCTCACCCAACAGCAACACCAGGAGGAACAATTGAAGGCTAATCGGGCGAAAATCAGTCAAAATTCGCATAAAACCTGTCCTTTCACTGTTTCTCATGGCATCATCCTGCTGCTGGCAACAGCCAGCCGGTAGCATCTTTCTTGCTGAATATAACCGTACCACAGCACCCTGACACAATATGTCGCGGCTTGTGACACAACGCACCATCCTCACCAAAACGCACACAATATCAGTCGCTTGATTATCGACATTTTTTGGTGATGCCTGTCGGGGCGATAGTGGTGCTTGACCGTCATATCACTGGGTGATATAGTTAGTGTGCCATGATCCTAAAAACCAGACTATTCAACCGCTGGCTCAAAAAGGCCGCCATCAGCGAAAAACTGCTTGTGGATGCCGTTGATGAGATGAAACGCGGCCTGATTGATGCGGATCTGGGCGGTGGAGTCTACAAAAAGAGAATTGCCCTGCCAGGCCGTGGCAAGAGCGGCAGCGCCAGAACCTTGTTGGCGAGCAATCGTCAGGAACGATGGGTTTTCATGTTCGGCTTTGAGAAGAATGAACGGGCAAACGTATCGGACAAGGAATTGGAAGCGTTGAAAATGCTCGCAGCGGACCTGCTGGGGCTGACAGATGATCAGATCGGACACGCACTCGACGACGGGGCCCTGCTGGAGGTTAGCCATGAAAAAAAATAGTTCAATTCTTGCTGCGGTGCATGAAACCGCAACAGACCTGCATCGTCTCGGTTTTATTGACAAACGATCGATGGATAAGTATGAGGCGCTGTGCATCCCGACTGTTACGGACTATACGCCGGAACAGATCAAAACATTGCGTGAGCGCTACCGGATCAGCCAGGCCGTGCTTGCCTCAATGCTCAACACCAGCCTGTCTACGGTCCAAAAATGGGAGATCGGCGAGAAGCACCCTGGCGGCCCATCCCTCAAGTTGCTGAATATTCTGGATCGCAAAGGCCTTGAGGCGATGATCTAGCGCAGCCCCTCCAGCTCTTCCCAGCGTTCATAGGCCGCCAGCAGTTCTGCATCCAGTTCTTCCAGCCGGGCATTGAGGGTTACCACCTCAGGCCCGGCTGTTTTGTAGAAATCAGGGTCGGCCAGGGTGCTGTGGATCGATTCCTGTTCTGCCTCCAGGGCGGCGATCCGGTCCGGCAGCGCCTCCAGCTCGCGCTCTTCCTTGAAGGACAGCTTACGGGCCCGCTCCTTCTGGGGTTTACCCTTTTC
>DIKW01000042.1:0-7178 GCA_002424705.1 Geobacter sp. UBA5608 | reverse complement strand
CCTGAATAGTCCACCAGCAGGTCCTCCAACAGCTCCAGGGTCTCGGCATCCAGGTCGTTGGTCGGCTCGTCCAGCACCAGCAGGTTGGCCGGCCTGGTGAACAGCTTGGCCAAGAGCAGGCGGTTGCGCTCACCGCCGGAGAGGATGCTGACCGGTGAGCGGGCCCGCTCCGGCGAGAAGAGGAAATCCTGTAAGTAGCCGATGATATGGCGCGACCGGCCACCGATCACCAGGGTGTCGTTGCCCTCCCCCACGTTCTCGGCCACGCTCTTTGCGAGATCCAGCTGTTCGCGCAGCTGATCCATGTAGAGCACCTCCAGCTTAGTGCCCTGGCGAACAACACCGCTCTGGGGCTCAAGCTCCCCCAACAGCAGCTTGAGCAGGGTCGACTTGCCGCAGCCGTTGGGACCGATGATGCCGATCTTGTCCCCCCGCATGATGCTGGTGCTGAGATTGCGGATCACCGGCCGGTCGGCGTAGCCGAAGCTGACTGCTTCCGCCTCCACCACCAGCCGCCCGGAGCGGGCCGCCTCCTGCAGCTGCATGCGGGCCGCGTCCTGCCGGCTGCGGCGTTGACGGTACTCCTCGCGCAGCGCCTTCAAAGCCCGCACGCGGCCTTCGTTGCGGGTACGGCGGGCCTTGATCCCCTGCCGGATCCAGGCCTCTTCCTGGGCCAGCTTCTTGTCGAACAGGGCCATGCGGGTGACCTCGGCCTCCAACAACGCCTCGCGCCGCTCCACAAACTGATCGTAACTACAGGAAAAGGCAAAGATACGGCCGCGGTCCAGCTCGGCAACGCGATTCGCCAGCCGCCGGGCAAAGGCCCGGTCGTGGGTCACAAACAGGCAGGTAGTGATGTTCCTGGCCAGAAACTCCTCCAACCAGAGGATGGTGTCGATATCCAGGTGGTTGGTGGGCTCGTCCAAGAGCAGGATGTCGGGGTTGCTGACCAGGGCCCGGGCCAGCAGCACCCGCCGCTTGGTGCCGCCGGAAAGGGTTGCAAACTGCGCCTCGCCCTCCAGCTGCAGCCGGTTCAAGACCCGCTCCACCTGTTGTTCGTGCTGCCACTGCTCGCTATCGGCTGCGGCGTGGGGATGCTGAGCCACCACCTCGAACACCGTGCCGCTGATATCCTGGGGAATCTCCTGTGAGACCAAGGCCACCTTCAGCCCCTGTTGACGCATGATCTCACCCCCCTCAGGCGGCAGCTGACCGGCGATCAGTTTCAACAGAGTAGATTTGCCGGTGCCGTTTCTGCCCAACAGGCAGAGCCGGTCGCCGGGCTCGATCTGCAGGGTGATGCCGTCAAACAGGGGCGGGCCGCCAAAGGCCAGGCTGATGTCACGCAGGGTCAAAAGTGCCATAATGTCGTTAAATCCTTGCTTGCAAGTGCTGCTGATCGTCGTATGATAGGCAAAAATCGTGAGGTCGCCATGGACTACCGTGCCATCGCCAAAGCCCTGTTGCAGGAGCACCCCCAGACCATCGCCGTGGCGTTGGCCCGACTTGAAGCAGAGCAGGCCGGCGAGATCCTCAAGCTGCTGCCGGCCTTCATCCAGGCCGATCTGGTGACCCGCATCGTGCAGATCGACCAGTTACCGCCCGAGGTGATCGAGGAGATCGACGCCCTGCTGGACCAGCTGTTCGGTCGTCGCTAGCTGCAATTGCTTGAATGTAATTGGGAATTATGCTATCAGCACAGTTCCCAATTCTCGTCGAAAGCAGATTCTCTTTCCCATGATTCATCTCTCCAGTATCACGAAGCAGCACGGTTCACAACTCCTGTTCCGCGATGCCTCCTTCCAGATCCTGCCCGGTTCCCGTTCCGGCCTGGTGGGCCCCAATGGCGCCGGCAAGACCACCATCTTCCGGATCATCACCGGTGAGGAAGAGCCGGACAGCGGCGAGATGACCTGCGCCAAACGGACCACCATCGGCTATTTCTCTCAGGATGTAGGCGATATGGCCGGACGATCAGCCCTGGAAGAGGTGATGGCCGGCTCAAGCGCCACCATGCAGCTGGCAGAAGAACTGCAGCGGATGGAAACGGCCATGTGCGACCCGCTGGACGACGACGCCATGGCGGCGCTCTTGGAACGCTACGGCGCAGCCCAGGAGGAGTTCGAACATCGCGGCGGCTACGACCTGGAGACCCGCGCCCAGACCGTGCTGACCGGCTTAGGCATCGGGCCGGACCGCTTCAACCACCCGGTGGAGTCCTTTTCCGGCGGCTGGAAGATGCGGATCGCCCTGGCCAAGATCCTGACCTTGAAACCGGACGTGCTGCTGTTGGACGAGCCCACCAACCACCTGGATGTGGAATCGATCGTCTGGCTGGAGGAGTGGCTGGCCGACAGCTTCGACGGCGCACTGCTGATGACCAGCCACGACCGGGACTTCATGAACCGGATCGTGACCCGCATCATCGAGGTGGCCAACAAGACCGTCACCACTTACAACGGCAATTACGATTTTTACGAGCGTGAACGCGACATCCGTCGTGAGCAACTGCTGGCCAGTCACAAACGCCAGCAGGAGATGCTGGCCAAGGAAGAGGAGTTCATCGCCCGCTTTGCGGCCCGCGCCTCCCACGCCGCCCAGGTCCAATCGCGGGTCAAGAAGATCGACAAGATCGAGCGGATCGAGATCCCGCCGGAAGAGCGGCTGGTGAAGTTCGAGTTCAGCGAGCCGCCCCGCAGCGGCGACGACGTGGTGGTGATGGAGGGGCTGGCCAAGGCCTGGCCCCTGCCGGATGGCGGTTTAACACCTGTGTTTTCAGGGGTCTCCGGCATCATCCGCCGCGGCGCTAAGATCGCGGTGGTGGGGGTCAACGGGGCCGGCAAGTCCACCTTCCTCAAGGTGCTGGCCGACCAGACCGAGCCGAGCTCCGGCCGAGTCACCCTGGGGGCCAACGTGGAGCTGGGCTATTTCAGCCAGCACGCCATGGAGCTGCTGGAGCCGAAGAAGACCATCTTCGAGACCGTGCAGGAGGTGCTGCCGCTGGCCAACCGCGGGGTGATCATGAACCTGCTGGGGGCCTTCCTGTTCTCCGGCGACGCGGTGGATAAACGGATCGAGAACCTGTCCGGCGGCGAGAAGAGCCGGGTGGTGCTGGCCACCCTGTTTGCCCGGCCGGTCAATTTTCTGGTGCTGGACGAACCGACCAACCATCTCGATATCCGCTCCCGGGAGATCCTGCTGGACACCCTGCAGCGCTTCAGCGGCACGGTGGTGCTGGTCAGCCACGACCGCCACTTCCTGCGTTCGCTGGTAGACCGGGTGATCGAGGTGGATCACGGCGAGATGCGGTCCTACGAGGGCAACTACCAGTATTACCTGCAGAAAGTGCATGGGGAGGCGTGATGTTTAGCAAACTGGGAGCAGATATCTATACCAGCTGGTCCGACGACCAGCGCCGTGATGAGATCGGCAAGCTGGTGGCCGGCTACCGCAACGGCCTGCCGCTGCAAATCGTGTTTCAGATGGCCTCGGCCATTGCCGGCAGCCCGGACAGTGCCCGCGACCACCTGGCAGCACTCATTCCCGCTGAAGAGCGGCATCTGATTGTGGGCAGGCTGAAAGGGCAGGAACAGTCCTTGGCCGCCTCGTTCTTGATGTAACATGTCAAAAACAAATCTGATAACCGCAGCCGGCCTGAAGCGTCTGGAGCAGGAGTTCGACCAGCTCTGGCGGGTGGAACGGCCCAAGGTAGTGCGGGGCGTGGCCGATGCCGCCGCCGAGGGGGACCGCTCCGAGAATGCCGAGTATATCTACGGCAAGAAGCGACTACGGGAGATCGACCGCCAGCTGAAGCATCTGGGCACCCGGCTCAAGCTGGTCAAGGTGGCCAGCCTGCCGGCCAACCCCAAGCAGGTCAGTTTCGGCTGCTGGGTCTCCTACGAGGATGAAGAGGGCAACGAGCGCTGCTACCAACTGGTGGGACCGGACGAGTTTAACGTCTCTGAAGGTAAAATCAGCATCGATTCGCCGGTGGGGCAGGCCCTGTTGCACAAAACGGTGGATGACGAGGTGCTGATCCGCAAGCCCTCCGGTACCGTCACCGTCACCATCACCGCCATCGGCAACACCAGACCAGGCTAAGTCCTGATTATTCTTCTGGCCTGCGCAGCTTCTTGCGCAGCGCCACCATCTTTTTCTCGGTCAGCCGTTTTTCCTTTTGGCCCTTGGACACCTTAGTGGCAATCCGTTTTTTCACCTTACGTTTACGCCGCTCCAGCGCCTCCCGCAACCGTTCCATGGCCACCTCGCGATTACGCAGCTGCGACCTGTTTTCAGCAGCATGCACCACGATGCCGGTGGGCAGATGTCTGATCCGCACCGCCGAATCGGTGGTGTTGCGGTGCTGCCCTCCGGGGCCGGAGCCCCGGTAGAACTCCACCTGAATATCAGCCTCATTGATCTCGATGGTCATTGCTTAAAGATACTCAAGCCCCAGTTGACCACCGTCAGCACCACGCTGAAGGCCAGCGCCCACCAGAAGCCCTGCACCTGAAAACCGGACACCAGCTTACTGACCAGCATGATCAGCAGGGCGTTGATCACCAGGGTGAACAGGCCCAGGGTCAGGATATTGATCGGCAGGGTTAAGAGCAGCAATAGCGGCTTGATGAAGGCGTTCACCAACCCCAGCACCAGGGCGGTGACCAGCGCCGGTACAAAACCGGACAGGCTGACGCCCGGCAGCAGATAGGCCGTGGCCATGATTGCCAGGGCGGCTAAGAGCCAATTGATTAAAATTCCCATTGTCATTCCTCCTGGTTACGTAGGTTGTCCGATCCGCACCACCCGCTGGGCCAGGGCCAGCACCGCCGGGCGGTGGGTCACCAGCAGCACACTTCTGCCTTCCAGCCGTTGGTTCAGCCGTTGCACCACCACCTGTTCCGTTGCGCTATCCAGACCTTCGGTCGGTTCGTCCAGCAGTACAACCGGCGTGTCCATCACCAGGGTCCGGGCCAGGGCGATCCGCCGTGCCTCGCCGCCGGAAACGGCACTGCCGGTCTCGGCCACCGGGGTGTCCAGACCAAGCGGCAGTCCGGCGATCCAGGCATCTAAACCACAATCTATTAAGATTTCAGTCAGTTGCTGATCACTAATCGACCGGCCCAGCAGGATGTTGTCACGGATAGTGGTGTTAAACAGATGGGGCTGCTGGGGCAGGGCCGCCACCAGCCGGTTCAGCTCATCCGCTGCCAGGTCACTCAACTCGACCCCGCCGATGGTGATACTGCCCTGATAGGGTCGGAAGCGCAACAGCAGCTCCACCAGGGTGGACTTGCCGCTGCCGCTGGCGCCCACCACCGCCACCCGTTCACCCTCGGCCAGGGTCAAAGAGAACTGATCCAACACGGCCGGACCAGCGCTATAGCTGCAGCTCACCTCGCGCAGTTCAATCCGATAACCTACCGGTTTTATATTTATTTCAGGCTCAGGCAGGGCAGGGGGGGCATCGGCCAACTGCCGGATCCGCTCCACCACCTGACTGCTTGCCGGCAGCAGCTGCAGTGCGTGGGACAGGGGCCCCACCGCCTCAAAGACGGCGGACGTGAACAGGAGCAGCATCACCAGCTGAGGGCCGCTGAGCTGCTGCTGCAGTTCCGGAATCAGCACCAGCGCCAGCAGCACCAGGGACGACCCGGCCAAGCTGACCAGAGCGGCCCCGGAGATCGCGTTCAACCGCCCCAGACTGATCTGCCGGTTTATCAGCTCAGCGGACAGCCGTTCCACCTGCGCTGCCTGATGCTCACTCGCCCCCAGCAGCAGCAGTTCCTCGGCCCCCTGCAGACCCTGGGTGACTTGGTTGCGCAGTGCAGCGGCCAGTTCCACCGACTGTTGCCCTGGTTGCTGAGCCAGCCGCAGCGTCCAGAGCGGCAGCAGCAGACCTGCCACCAGCAACAGCGCCAGCAACAACAGAGCCGCCGTGATGCTGAACCAGGCCATAAACAGACCGGCCAGCAGGATGCTGACCAGGCCGCTGCAGATCGGTGCGATGATCCGCAGATACAGGCTTTCCAGGCTGTCGATATCGGCCCGCAGCCTGCCGGCCAGATCGCCGCTGGCATACCGCTCCAGACCGGCCGGCGCCAGCGGGATCAGCCGCTGGAATAACCAGCTGCGCAGATCGGCCAGGATCCGGAAGGCCGCCTCATGGGTCACCAACCGCTCAGCGTACCGCCCGACGGTACGCAGGATCGCCAGCAAACGGATAGCGGCCGAGGGGAAAAAGAAGTTAAACGAGGCCTTGGCCACGCCGGCCACGGCCATAGAGGCGATGAACCAGCCCGAGACCGCCATCAGGGCTGCGTTGGCCGCAATTACCGCCACCCCCAGCCCGATGCCGGCCAGCATCCAGCGTCGCTGATGGCGGGCCGGCTCCAGGATACGCAGCAGCTCCTTCATGGCGCTATCCTCAAGTACTGCTGCGGGCTGACCACCCGCTGCAGCCGCCCATTGGCCAGCTCCACCACCCGGCTACAGCGGGCGATGGCCGCCTCACGGTGGGAGATCATCACAACGGTCCGACCCATCGCCAGCCGTTCCACCGCATCCAACACCAGCTGCTCATTGGCGGCATCCAGCCCGGCGGTCGGCTCATCCAGCACCACCAGCCGCGCATCCCGCAGCAGCACCCGTGCCAGGGCCAAGCGCCGCAGTTCGCCCCCCGACAGTCCCGCGCCCCGGTCACCCAGCATGGTTTCCAGTCCGGCTGGCAGTTTGTCGATCACCCGACAGAGTGCGGCCTGTTCCAGTGCTTTGCGGATGGCTGCATCATCTGCCGCGTCCACCCCCAGCAGCAGGTTCTCACGGATACTGGCAGCCATGAAGAACGGCTGTTGCGGCACCCAGGCCAGTCGTGTGCGCCAGTCGGTCTGGTCCAGCGCTGCCAGGTCGATGCCGTCCACGCGGATCGTTCCGGATTCTGGCTGCGCTAACCCCAGCAGCAGCCGGGCCAGGGTTGTCTTGCCGCTGCCGCTGGCCCCCACCAATGCGGTCATGCAATTGGCCGGGATGGTCAGCGAGACGTCCTGTACCCCGCCCCGTTCAGCTCCATACCGAAAGGTGACCGCTTCACAGCATAAGTGCGGGGTTTTGTTCGCTGGCAACACACCGCCCGCCTGGTTCTGCTCCGCCAGCGGCTGTTCCACGAGCGGCATGATCCG
>DIKW01000029.1:22563-34127 GCA_002424705.1 Geobacter sp. UBA5608 | reverse complement strand
CAGCCGAGTTCAAGAAGTCGGTGGAAGACGTCAACGCCAATGCCAACAAGCTGCTGGGCGTAAACGGCAAGAAGACCGTCACCGAATTTATGCGCGAACTGGGCGGCCTGATGTGGGAAAACTGCGGCATGGCCCGCTCCGATGCATCGCTGAAGGAAAACCTCAAGAAGATCCCCGCCCTGCGCGAGGAGTTCTGGCAGAACGTCAAGGTCACCGGCACCGGCGCCGAGTTCAACCAGCAACTGGAGAACGCCGGCCGTACCGCCGATTTCCTCGAGTTTGCCGAGCTGATGTGCCGTGACGCACTGCACCGTGAGGAGTCCTGTGGTGGCCACTTCCGCGTCGAGCATCAGTACGACGACGGCGAGGCCAAGCGTAACGATGCAGACTTCTGTTATGCCGGCGCTTGGGAGTTCAAGGGACTCAACAACGAGCCCGAGCTGCACAAGGAGCCGCTGAAATTCGAGAACGTCCATCTCGCCGTAAGGAGCTATAAATAATGAGCGATCACAAGACCATGACAATCAACCTCGTCGTGTGGCGCCAGAAGAATGCCAACGACCCGGGCAAATACGAGAACTACACGGTCAACGGGATAACCGAGCACCACTCCTTTCTGGAGATGATGGACGTTCTGAACGAAGACCTGATCAAGGCCGGTAAAGACCCGGTGGCATTCGACCACGACTGCCGCGAAGGCATCTGCGGTATGTGTTCCCAGGTAGTCAACGGCATGCCCCACGGCGGCCAGGACCGTACCACGGTCTGCCAGCTGCACATGCGTAAATTCCATGACGGCGACACCATCTACATCGATCCGTGGCGTGCCAAGGCATTCCCGATCGTCAAAGACCTGGTGGTTGACCGTGAGGCCCTGGACACCATCATCCAGGCCGGTGGCTACACCTCCTGCCACACCGGCGGTGTGCCTGACGGCAACGCCATCCTGATCGCCAAGCCGGTTGCCGACGAGGCGATGGACGCTGCCGAGTGCATCGGCTGCGGCGCCTGCGTGGCCGGTTGCCCCAACAGCGCCGCCATGCTGTTCACCGGCGCCAAGGTCTCCCAGCTGGCCGTGCTGCCGCAGGGCAAAACCGAGGCCAAAGAGCGGGTTAAAAACATGGTCAACGCCATGAAGGAATGCGGCTTCGGTAACTGTACCAACCACTACGAGTGCCAGGTTTCCTGCCCCAAGGGTATCAACGTCAAGTTCATCGCCCGGATGAACCGCGAGTACCTGAAGGCCCAGTTCTAAACCAGACCGCACCATGTAACGCCAAAAGGCGACCCGATCCGGGTCGCCTTTTTTTATGATGCGTGATTGTGAGGTAATGGCCCTGAAACCGGGGCCTGATCAATCAAACAGGAGAGCGTTCGTCGTAGATCTTCTTGAGGTAGGTGTGTGAAACCTGTTTACGGAACTGTTTTTTGAACTGGACGGCAATCTGCCGCCAGGAGAGCTGCTCCTGCTCCCGCAACTGAATCAGTGCTTCCATAAACCGTTTTTCAAGTGCATCACGTAACTGCTGTTTACGGGGCTTGCGTGGACGCGGTTGCCGATCAAGGGCGCTATTATTGCCAATCGCACCTCGTTGTTCATC
This sequence comes from Geobacter sp. UBA5608, assembly GCA_002424705.1. Lineage (GTDB taxonomy): Bacteria > Desulfobacterota > Desulfuromonadia > Geobacterales > Pseudopelobacteraceae > Trichlorobacter. The sequence continues at coordinate 32,526 of DIKW01000029.1, read as the reverse complement.
GTCCCACAGAGTTTTAATGGCAAGTAGCAAGGCGACATAATTGGCCTCGCCCCCCTTGCCGGGAGTGGCCCTGCCGTCAGCCAGCAGATGCTTGAAGACCGTGCGCTGTTGCCAATGGGCATAGACCCGCCGTTCTTCATCCAGTTGGGCGTAATAACGGACCAGTTCCCGACGTTGCTGATCGGATAGTCCGGAGACGGTGGTGAGGTACCGTTCATCGAGCATGGCTGCCACCTCTGTAAACAAAGTTTCAGTTTACGGCAACAGTACCACAAAAGCACTGAGCTGCAAGGGTTTATTAACTTGCAGACATCTATCAGTCGCCGTGTCAATGGTGCTTGCTGCACACTGTTTTCCCTTGCCCAAGCCGGTCAGCTCCCGTATTCTTGACGGGCCTATCCTGCACTGCGGAGTCTGCCATGTCACTTCGAACGAGAATCGCTGATCTGCTGCGTCATCCCGCACCTGGCGACGCTGTTGCCGTCTGTGGCTGGGTCCGTTCCGTACGCTCCTCCAGTGAGGTGGCCTTTATCGTGCTCAACGACGGCTCCAACCTGAACGGTGTCCAGCTGGTGCTTGAACGGTCACGTCTGGCCGATTTCGATGAGCTATGCCGACTCGGTACCGGCGCGGCCCTACGGGCAACCGGCACACTGGTGGCCTCACCTGCCGCTGGGCAGCAGTACGAGCTGCTGGTGACTGAGTTACAGATCATCGGCCAGGCAGACCCCAGCTATCCGCTGCAGAAAAAGCGACACAGCTTCGAGTACCTGCGCAGCATCGCTCATCTGCGGCCTCGCGCCAACACCTTTGGCGCCGTCTTTCGCCTGCGTTCCCGGCTGGCCATGGCGGTGCATCAATTTTTTTACGAGCGTGGGTTCCTCTACGTCCATACGCCGATCATAACCGCCAGTGACTGTGAAGGGGCCGGCGAACTATTCCGGGTCACCAGTCTGCCCCCCAACGGCGCCCCGCGCAACGAGGGCGGTGAGATCGACTTCAGCCAGGACTTTTTTGGCCGCAAGACCGGCCTGACCGTCAGTGGTCAGCTGGAAGGGGAGCTGTTCGCCCAGGCCTTTCGTGATATCTACACCTTCGGCCCCACCTTCCGGGCCGAGAACTCAAACACCCCGCGCCATGCCGCCGAGTTTTGGATGATTGAGCCAGAGATGGCCTTTAGCGACCTGTCGGACGACGCAGACCTGGCCGAGGCCTTTGTTCGCTTCCTGTGCCGCTTTGCGCTGGAGGAGTGTGGCGAGGAGCTGGCCTTCTTCGATCAGCAGATTGAACAGGGCCTGTTGGAACGGGTTCGTGCGGTGGCCGAGGCCCCGTTTGCCCGTATGGATTACGGCGAGGCGATCCGTCACCTGGAACAGGCGCCGGTCTCCTTCCAGTACCCGGTGCAGTGGGGGCTTGACCTGCAGACCGAGCACGAACGCTACCTGACCGAACAGGTGGTGGGCGGTCCGGTCTTCGTGCTCAACTACCCCAAAGAGATCAAGGCCTTTTACATGCGCTTAAACGATGACGCCAAAACCGTGGCAGCCATGGACCTGCTGGTTCCCAAGGTGGGCGAGATCATTGGCGGAAGCCAGCGGGAAGAACGCTTGGACCGCCTGCAGCAACGGATGCAGGAACTGGGCATCGCCCAGGAACCGCTCTGGTGGTACCTGGACAGCCGTCGCTGGGGCAGCACACCCCATGCAGGCTTTGGACTGGGCTTTGAACGGTTGGTCATGTATCTGTCCGGCATGGATAACATCCGCGACGTGATCCCGTTTCCGCGCACACCACGGCACGCCGAATTCTAGTCATGTTCGTCTTTTGTCTGGAGATTGAGCTTTCGCTGCCTGCCCACTCGCTCAAGGAAAAACGGGGCATCGTCAAGAGTCTGTTGGGTCGGGCCCGCAACCGTTTCAATGTGGCCTGCGCCGAGGTGGATCGCCAGGACACCTGCGGCTCGGCGGCGCTGGGGTTCGTCACCGTCAGCCCGGACAAGCTCATCGCACGCACGGCGCTGGAACGGATCGAGGATTGGATCTACGAGGGCTGGCCCGATGTTGAGATCACCGCCTCGCAGATCACGGAACTCTGACCTATGAGCTACGTGATTGACAGCCATGCAACCTGCCGGGTATAGTACCACCTTACCCTATGTCAGCTGACCACCTCATTCCATACGGCTTGCACCCGATACCGTAACGGCCACCATGCCCGACCCTTCCGGACATACTCAGGACCACTCTCCCCTGACATACCTGCGCAAGCTGGGCACCAACCTGCTCGATTCGGTTGTCCGGCGTTTTTCAAACCCGGAAACCGCCCGCCGCAACCGGTTTATCCTGTTGATCATCACCTCACTGGTCTTGACGCTGATCCTGCTGCCGAGCCAACACCTGACCACGGCCCTGTACCAGCCGGGCGAGATCGCCGCTTCAGACATTCGCGCAACGCAGGATTACCTGCTGGAAGACAAGGAACTGACCCGCCAGCTGCGGGCAAAGGCTGAACTAACCACCCCACTAGTCTACACCTTCAGCGACCAGGTACCCGCAGAACTGGTGCGCTCCGTTGCACGGGCTCTGGACCTGATACAGGATGCGAACGGCCAAAAAAGCGGCCTGCGGGAAGCACTGCTGCCGATTCTTGACGCCCAGCTGAGTGATAACGAGCTGCAAGCGCTGCGCCGCGTTCGAAACGACAAGGCGCTGCTGGCAGACCTGGAACGCACGCTTACCCCGCTCTACCGCCAGCGGATCGTGCTGGACGCCAATGTATTCCTGGCTGACACCCGCCGCGGGGTTGAACTGCGCGATACCCATGGTGTCAGTATCGGCAAACTGGATTCGGCTCCCGCGTTCCTGGATATCGCCGTTGCCCGCAGAACCATTCAGAACAAGCGCCTGTCCGGCGTGGCGTCATCTTCCGATGCCGGCACAATTCTGCAACTGGTTGCCCGAATCATGAAACCCAATCTGTATTTCAACCAGGAAGCCAGCGAAACCCTGAAGCAGCACATCCTGGAAGGGGTTCGGCCAGTGCTGTACAAGCTGCAAAAAGGGGAGATGATCGTTCGGGTCGGTGAGCGGGTAAGCCCTGAGCAGGCCCAGAAGCTGCAGATGCTCTACCAGGCCAGCCATGGCCGGGTAACCTTTTCGATAGGCCTGGGCATTTTCGGCCTGGTGCTGCTGTTGTTCTACTTCCCTTACCGCTTTGCCTGCAAAAACATCCGCAAGTTCAACCCCACCAATCGCGATATCCTGGCCATGGCCCTGCTGATCGTCGGCAACCTGCTGTTGTTCAAGCTGGCGCTGTTGGTATCGGCCAACATCGGCGCCGCCTTTCCGACGGTGGCGGCCGGCTCCTACTATTACCTGTTCCCCTTTGCCGCCGGGGCCATGATGGTCCGCATCCTGCTCAACTCCGAGGTTGCCCTGGTCTATTGCGCCATGATGGCGCCGCTGTTGGGAATACTGTTTAACAGCAACATGTTCGTGATGGTCTATGCCCTGCTGGGAAGCGTGGTGGGCGCCCACGGCGTCCGCCAGTGCCAGGATCGCGGCGTGATCTACACCGCCGGACTGAAACTGGTGGTGGTCAACCTGGCCATGGGGCTCTGCTTCCAGACCATGAACGGTGCCCTGTTTTCGCTGCAGACCATCTACGTAGCCGCCTTTGCCATGGTGGGGGCACTGCTTTCTTCGATGTTGGTCTCGGCCTTTACCCCTCTGTTTGAGACCTTGTTTCACTACACCACCAACATCAAACTGCTGGAGCTGGCCAACCTCAACGCACCGCTCTTGCGCGACCTGATGGTCAAGGCCCCCGGCACCTACCACCACAGCGTGGTGGTGGGTAACCTGGTGGAGGGAGCGGCCGAGGCGATCGGCGCCAATCCCTTGTTAGCCCGGGTGGCCGCCTATTATCACGATATCGGCAAGATCGCCAAACCACTCTATTTCATCGAAAATATGCAGGGGGGCGAGAACCGCCACGACAAACTGTCACCCCACATGTCGGCCCTGATCCTGATCTCCCACGTCAAGGAAGGCGAAGCCCTGGCCCGCGAAAAGCGACTGGGACAACCGATCATCGACATCATCCGCCAGCATCACGGCACCACCCTGATCAAGTTCTTCTATGAAAAGGCCAAATCACAGCACGACGGCAGCGGCCCCCAGGTTGACGAGCAGGAGTTCCGTTACCCCGGCCCCAAGCCGCAGACCCGCGAGGCCGGGCTGGTGATGCTGGCCGATGCGGTGGAGGCTGCTTCCCGTACCCTGGTCAACCCGACGCCGGATCGCATCCAGGGCATGGTACAGAAACTGATCAACCGGATCTTCAGTGACGGACAGCTGGACGAGTGTGAACTGACCCTCAAGAACCTGCACGAGATCGCCAAGAGCTTCAACCGGATCCTGTGCGCCATCTTCCACCACCGGATCGACTATCCGGAACCGGTCCACAAAGGGACCAACGGAGGCAAAAAGCCCCATGCAGATTCAGGCAAGGAACAGCCAGACAAGGCACAAAGCGCCACTGCGTCAGCTCAAAAGGGCGGCAGCGACGATCTTAAGCGCCTTGGGATGTCCTGACACCACCGAACTGTCGATCTCCATCGTCGGCGACCGGACGATCCACCGTCTGAACCGGGAGTACCTGGGCAAGGACCGCCCCACCAACGTGATCTCGTTCTCATTGCAGGAAGGGGCGTTTGGCCACCTTTCAGCTGCGTTGGGAGATGTGGTGATCTCGGCCGACACCGCAGCACGGGAGGCCGAGGCAGGCGGCATCAGCCCCTGGGAGCGGATGGTGTTCCTGCTGCTGCACGGCATCCTGCATCTGACCGGCTACGACCATGAGCGAAGCGGCGAAGTCGAGGCGCGCCGCATGGAGAAAAAGGAACAGGAACTGTACGCCCTGCTTGAGCAGGCAGGGCTGACAACACTGACACAAGGAGAGGGAAGTGGAAGAAGGCAGTAGTAGCGGCAACTCGCGGAGAAACACCGGGCTGTTCCAACTGATGGCTCGACTGTTGGGCGGACGTCGTCGGGTGACCGAAGCGGAGATCCAGGACCTGATCGAGGCCGGCGAAGAAGAAGGGGTCGTCAACGAGGATGAGAGCGACATGATTCGCGCCATCTTTGCCCTGGATTCAACCGTAGTGCGCGAGATCATGATCCCGCGCACCGAGATGGCCTGCATCAGCGTTGAATCCACGATGCGCGAGACCCTGGATGCCATCATTGGCTGTGGCCATTCGCGCTTGCCGGTCTTTGAGGACACGGTAGACAACATCATCGGCCTGCTCTACGCCAAGGATCTGCTGAAATGCTGGGGCCGGGCAGAACACGAGATCAGCATCCGCGACCTGCTGCGCCCGCCGTATTTTATCCCTGAAACCAAAAACCTCGAAGAATTGCTCCAGGAGATCAAGAAAAAACGGGTTCATCTGGCGATCGTGATCGATGAATACGGCGGCACCTCCGGCCTGGTGACCATCGAGGACCTGCTGGAGCAGATTGTGGGCGACATCCAGGACGAGTACGACATGGAGGAGGAACTGTTCTCCCGCAATGCCGACAACACCGTGACTGCGGACGGACGCCTGCCGATTGAAGACCTCGAAGAGCTGTTCGGCCTGACCATTGAACGGGACAAGTTCGATACCGTGGGCGGCCTGGTATTCCATCTGGCCGGCACCATCCCGGCGGAAGGCGACATCATTGAAGGCGACGGCCTGCGAATCACGATCCTTGAGGCCGACCCGCGCCGACTCAAGCGGGTACTGATCGCCCGCAGTGACGAAGCTCGGGAGCCCACTGGCCAGTGAATATGTCCGGCAATCTGTCCAGCCTGTGCAAGGGAGGCTGGCGACCGCTGCTGCTGGCACTCTTGTCCGGCCTGCTGATCGCCCTTTCCTTTCCGCTGCCCGGCATCTCGCCGCTGGCCTGGATCGCCCTGATTCCGCTGCTGATCGCCCTGGAGGGTCAATCGCCGTCAGCCGCGTTCCGGCTTGGCTTCATCGCCGGATTTGCCGCCTACTGCGGCCTGCTGTACTGGGTCACGATTGTAATGACCACCTACGGCAACCTCCCCTGGCTGGTCAGTGGCGCGCTCTGGTGGCTTCTGGCGTCTTGGTTGGCCGCCTTTTACGGACTGACGGCCTGGGCGGCGGCACTGGGCAAACAGCGGGGCTGCAAGTGGGTGTTACTGTTCCCGCTGGCCTGGGTTGGCGCTGATTATCTGCGTAGCTTCCTCTTAACCGGCTTCCCCTGGACCATGCTGGGCCACTCCCAGTACCGGCTGCTGCCGCTGATCCAGATTGCCGACATGACCGGTGTCTACGGTATCACTGCCCTGGTGGTGCTGGCAAACGTTGTCTTTTACCGCATCCTGCGCGCCCTGACCGGGGCCGATATCCCCTACCCGGCCAAGAGCGCCGTACTGCTGGTGGCGGCCCTGGCGATCACCTTCTGGTACGGCTTTCACCGCCTGAATGTCCCTCTGCCTGACACGACACCGCTGCGTGTCGCCCTGATCCAGGGCAATATCGACCAGTCACTCAAGTGGTCCCCGGCCGTTCGCCAGGAGACCCTCGACATCTACCGTTCCCTTTCCCGCCAGGCGCTGAGCCGCGGTCCGGTTGACCTGATAATCTGGCCGGAAAGCGCAGCACCGTTCTTCTTCCAGGAAGGAGGACCCGCCTCTGACCAGATTCGAGACCTGGCCAAGGAGTTGCAGGTGGCGCTGCTGTTCGGCAGCCCGGCCGTTGAACTGCGGGGCGGCACAGCGGCCTATCTGAACAGTGCTTATCTGCTTGATCGTGACGGCAGCCTGCTAGGGCGCAGCGACAAGATGCATCTGGTGCCATTCGGTGAATATGTGCCGTTGGCCCGGCTGCTGCCGTTCGTCAACAAGCTGGTGCACGGCATCGGCGACTTTGTGCCGGGCAGAGAGATCAGACCACTCACGACACGTGATGTACCGCTAGGGGTGCTGGTCTGCTATGAGGCGATCTTCCCTGAACTTGGTCGTGCACACGTCAACAGCGGCAGCCGGGTGCTGGTCAACATCACCAACGATGCCTGGTTCGGCCGTTCCTCCGCCCCCTGGCAGCACCTCTCCATGGCCGCTTTCCGTGCTGTGGAGACCCGCACCCCGCTGGTGCGGGCCGCCAACACCGGCATTACCTCCATCGTCGATCAGAACGGCCATATCAAAGGCATGTCCTCGCTGTTCAAAGAGGCGATCATGGTGGGCGAACTGCAGGCCGGGACCGCCGATGCACCCTACCTGCGGATCGGCGACCTGTTTGCCCAGGGTTGCCTCGGCCTGACCGGACTGATTCTGCTGGTGCAATGGTGGCGCGCCAGACGCGGGACCACCCCACAAAGCCCTTGACGCATCCCCCCTCAACAGACGATAGTAAGTAACGTTTACTTTTCCGCAGGAGCCCCCATGTACCGTGAAGAAACCGCACTGCTCGACGACCTGTCTGAGCGCATCTCCTCATTACGGAGGTCCCTTTGACCTCGACCGCAAACGGGAAGAGCTGCAGGAGCTGGATGCCCGCATAGCGGCCCCCGGTTTCTGGGACGATCCCTCCGGTTCCCAAGAGGTCTTAAAGACCCGCACCATCCTCGAAAAAATGCTGCAAAGCTGGGATTCGCTGAATCGTCAGGCAGGCGACCTGCAGATAATGATTGAGCTGGGCGAGGAGGCTGCTGACGAGGCCACCCTGAGCGAGGTGCATGAGATGAACCTGCGCCTCAAGCAGGGGGTTGAGGCGGCCGAGTTCCAACGGATGCTGTCCGGTTCCCACGATCGCAACAGCTGCTTCGTCTCGGTCAACTCCGGCGCCGGCGGCACCGAATCCCAGGACTGGGCCGGCATGCTGCTGCGGATGCTGTTGCGTTACTGTGAGAAAAAGGGTTGGAAGACGGTGATCACCGATTACCAGGACGGCGAAGAGGCCGGCCTCAAATCTGCCACCTTCAGTGTTAACGGTGAATTTGCCTACGGCCACCTCAAGGCCGAGGCCGGGGTACACCGTCTGGTGCGGCTCTCTCCCTTTGACAGCAACAACCGCCGCCACACCTCCTTCGCCTCGGTGTTCGTCTTCCCCGAGATCGAGGAAGAGGAGATCGACATCCGCATCCCCGAATCGGACCTGCGGGTGGACACCTACCGCTCCAGCGGCGCCGGTGGCCAGCATGTCAACACCACCGACTCGGCGGTACGGATTACCCACCTGCCCACCAACACCGTGGTGGCCTGCCAGTCGGAACGGAGTCAGATTCTGAACCGGGCCACCGCCATGAAGGTGCTGCGGGCCAAGCTGTACGAACGGGAATTGGCCGAGCGGACCAGCAAGGCGGCCGAGATCGCCGGCGAAAAAAAGGAGATCGGCTGGGGTAGCCAGATCCGATCCTACGTATTGCACCCCTACAAGATGGTCAAGGACCTGCGGACCGGTGTAGAATCGGGCAACCCCGACGCGGTGCTGGATGGCGCCCTGGACGACTTTGTGATTCCGTTCCTGATGGGTGTGCGGCGGGATGTCAAGGATGAGGAATAGCACCATGCGTACGTATCAGCGACTGTTGATCACACTACTGATCGTCACCCTGTCCGCCACCATCGGCTGCGCCAGCCCCTCCGGAAACCGCGGAGCAAACCCGCTGACTGGTAGCGGCGTCAAGTACGGCAAGGGTGTCAGCCGTCTGGGTCATGCCATCCAGATGGGGGCCTTCGCCGAGGTAAAAAACGCCGAGCGATTCACGGCCATGCTGCAGGCCAAAGGGATCGAGGCCTTCTATTTCCGTAGGGACAACGGCATCTACGCCGTGCGTTTCGGTGACTTCCCCAGCAAGGAAAAGGCGCGGATCGTAGCCCAGCGTCTGGTACAAGACGGTCTGATCACCAGCTACTACATCGCGCCGCCCAACGAGGTGGTGTTTTCCTCCACCAAACAACCGGTGCGCGACAGCGGCGACACCCGCCTGCCGTCCTATCAGGCCGCCAAGCCTCCCGAAATACGCGAGCCACGCGTCACCAGCAAAGGCTCTGGCGAACGGGATATGGGCTTTATCGCGGCTCGCACCGCCGAACGATTCATCGGCATCCCCTACCAGTGGGGCGGCGACACGGTGGTGGACGGCCTGGACTGCAGCGGTTTCGTGCGGGCGGTCTACAATCTGTGCGGCGTCAGCATCCCCCGCACCTCCCGTGAGCAGTTCAAGGCCGGCAGCCCGGTAACCAGAGACGACCTGAAGGATGGTGACCTGCTGTTCTTCGGTTCTTCGGAGACAGCCATCAACCATGTTGGCATCTATGTCGGCAACGGCAAGTTCGTCCACGCCCCCAAACGTGGCGAGGATATCAAGACCGCCGTCCTTGATGAATCTTATTTTGAGCGCCGCTTTGTGGGCGCCCGCCGTTATTTCCACTAACGCAGGAGTCTTACCATGGCCGTTATCAGACCGTTTCACGCCCTTCGCCCACCGATCCATCTGGCGCCGCTGGTAGCCGCACTGCCCTATGACGTGATGGATGTCGAGGAAGCACGCAGCATGGCCGGCGCCAACGCCGACTCATTTCTGCACGTCTCCCGTCCCGAGATCGACCTGCCTGCCTCAGTGGATCCCCACGACGACCAGGTGCACCAACGGGGCAAGCAAAACCTGAATGATTTTCTGACCCGCCGGGTGTTGCTGCAGGACCCGGCGCCCTGCTACTACATCTACCGTCAGCGAATGGGCTCCATCGTCCAGACCGGCCTGGTGGCCTGTGCCGCTGTGGACGATTACCAATCCGGTGTGATCAAGAAACATGAGCACACCCGGGCCGACAAGGAAGAGGACCGGATCAAGCATATCGCCACCCTGGACGCCAACGACGAGCCGGTCTTTTACATCTTCCGCAACAATCCGGCCGTAGAAGAGATCCTGGCCAGCGCGG
>DIKW01000029.1:0-22507 GCA_002424705.1 Geobacter sp. UBA5608 | reverse complement strand
GACCCGGCCCTGATCAGCCATCTGACCGGCCTGTTTGCCGAGATTCCCACCCTGTACGTGGCCGACGGCCACCACCGCAGCGCCGCCGCATCACGGGTGCGCGACCTGCGCCAGGCGGCCAACCCCAACCACACCGGCGATGAAGAGTACAATTTCTTCCTGACCGTGATCTTTCCGGAAAGTCAGCTGAACATCATGCCCTACAATCGGGTGGTCAAAGATCTGCAGGGCCGCTCTCCGGAGCAGTTTCTGCAGCTAGTAGGCACCGTCTTCGAGATCAGCCCGGCCGGCACTGCAGTCACCCCCAGCGCGCGGCACAGTTTCGGCATGTACCTGGCCGGCCAGTGGTACCGTCTGCAGGCGACTTCGCAGTTGGCCGACGAAGGCAACACCGTGGCCCGACTGGATGTCTCGATTCTGCAAAACCACCTGCTGCAGCCGCTGCTGGGGATCGAGAACCCCCGCACCGACAAACGGATCAGTTTTGTGGGCGGTATCCGTGGTGTTGAGGAGCTGGAACGGTTGGTCAACAGTGGTGAGTACAGCGTCGCCTTTTCGATGTATCCCACCGGCATCAGCGAACTGATGGACCTGGCGGACGACGACCAGATCATGCCGCCCAAATCCACCTGGTTTGAGCCGAAGCTGCGCAGCGGGTTATTTGTTCACCTCCTGAGCTAGCCATGCGCCACTGGCTCTTCAAGTCGGAACCGACCTGCTTCTCCTTTCAGGACCTGCAGTCCCGTCCCAATGCCTCCGAGCATTGGGACGGTGTCCGCAACTTTCAGGCCCGCAACTTCCTGCGGGACGAGATCAAGGCTGGGGACCAGGTGCTGTTCTACCACAGCTCGATCCCTGAACCGGCTATCGTGGGACTCTGCACGGTGACACGGGCCGGCTACCCCGACCACACCGCCCTTGACCCCGGCAGCGACCATTTCGATCCCAAGGCGTCACCTGACAAACCGATCTGGTACATGGTGGATGTGCAGGCCGACCAACCCCTGCCCCAACCGGTGCTGCTGGCCACGATCCGCCAGCACCCGCTGTTGCAGGAGATGCCGCTGGTCAATCGCAGCCGACTGTCGATCCAACCGCTCACCGAAGATCAGTTTCGTATCCTGCTGAAGCTGGGAGGTCTCTGATGAATCTGCGCAGCGCGATCTGTCTACTGACGTTTCTTGTCGCTAGTAGCGCTGGGGAAGCGGCCCAGCGTGAGCTTACCGCCTTCCGCGACGGCTCATTGATCGAGGTCGATGCGCTTGCCGTCAAGGGGATTGCCGAACTGGCGTTGCCGGCGCCGATCCGCGACAATAGCCTGCGCGTCACGCCGCTGGGCAACACCGGCATCGAACAGGTGGCGCTGCTGCCGTTCAGGATGCCTGACAAAGCCCAACGGGAGCTGGATCAGCTCACTGAGCAGAAGGAACGTCTGGAAGATCGCCTCAAGGCCCTCGACACCAAAGAAGGCATCTTTGAGGCGGCCGCCAAGTCGCAGAGTTCCAAGGCGCCCCGCAAGACCAAGACCAATCCCGACCCCCTGGCATCGGTGCGCCAGGGGACCGATTTTGCCATTGCTCAACTGGAGGCGGTCATCACCGCCCGGCGTCGCACCGAGCAGGAATTGAAGCGGATCGTCAACCGGATTGACCAGCTGACCAAGCGTGCGCTCGGGGGGCCCACCGCACGCGTTACCGTCAGCCCCGCCAACGGGCGGGTCAGGGTCGCAGCAGTGCTGGCCGGAAACGGCTGGCAGCCTCGCTATGAACTGCGACTGGATGGCAGCGGCACGGGCCGCTTGACGCAACTGGCACAGGCAGCCATGCCCCCGGCCGGTTATACCGCCCGCGTCACGCTGGGTTCATTATCCGATGGCCCGCCCCAACGCAGCACACCGCTACTGCAGGGTAACGCCACACCGCTCATCACCTGGCAGCTTCCGGTAGCCCAGCAGCAGATCGCGCTCGGGCCACTGACCCGCTTCACCATTGCGCTGCACAACACGACCGGCAGCTCCCTGCCTGCTGGCGAGGCAGCCATCTACCACCAGGGCGAGTACCTGGGTGTGGTTGCGTTTGCCCCCACAGCGGTCGACGGCCTGGTCACCCTCTCAAACCAAAACTAACCGCCCGGCCAGATAGACATGAAGGGCCGCCCTCCCCTCCAGGAAGGCGGCCCTTCATGTTACGCATGCCGATCAGCTACGGCCTACTGCCTACCTACCGCTTCGGCAGCCTCCCGCCGAGTGCCTCATCAAGCTGCAGCGGAGCGAGATTGGATACGGGAGGCCGCTCCTTCAACGCCGTCCGCCTGGCTTGAGACATCGGCTTTGCGATCATCTTCTGAAACGCTGCTATCTGCGCGGCCTTGACTGTCTTGTCAGCCGGGACAACGTGCCACTGGGAATCTTCACTGGCAGCAGCGGCAGTCCGTCGCCAGATATTACGGGGCACGAACGGCTTCCTGGGGTCACGCGAAAAGCCCAGTTCACCGTCGCTTGTGGCAGTGATGTAGGTCACCGTACTACTGCCGTCGGAATTCGGGAAGTAGGTACTGAAGATCCCGCCGATCGGATCAATAAAAAAGTTTTCAGCTTTTTTCATACTCATACCCATGCCCATCATGCCCTGATGATCACTACGGATCGGCTGAGCACAGTCCTTGTTCAGGAGCAGACCATCGCCTTTTATGCCAGCATCCTTCACCGCCACCAGACAGGAATTGCCAGACTTCAGCTTGCCAGCGGCCGTGAAGGTAAAGACCTGCCGCGGCGATCCGTTGCAGGCTGCCAGCTTGAGCTGGGAAGTGGGAATCACGACATTGAAGCGTGTGGGCGCCTCCAGACAACGGGCAGTGCCCCCCTCACCAAAGACCAGATTAACCGGCAGATCAAAGGCCATGGTGGGAAGTGCAGCAACGGTATCCCGATGGATATCCCTGGCTTTTTCCTCTATATCGATCAGCACTGCCCGTTCAAGCAGATCGTTCTTGGCCTGGTCAAGCAGTTGCTCCATCGGCACCTTGCCATCTTTCTGCTTGGTGTACAGCGCTGCTAGCGTCGGGAATGCCTCAGCCAACCCGGCAGCGTGATCCGCCTTGAAGGCCTCTATATCCACCGCCTGCAACATCTTCTTACGCTCATTGGCATCTTTGAGCTTGGTGATCAGCTCTTCGGCTGCATACACAGCCATCTGCGCCTGAACATCCTGCTGGGCCAGCTCACCAAGCATGGCATGATCTTTTGCCATCACCGCGGCATCCAGGTTAGGTCCGGGAATCTCGGTCGGCTGGGCTTTCGCCTTTTCGAGAGCCGCCTTTGCCTGAGCTGCCTTTTGCACCGCCGAGGCGTGTGCCACCTGCTTCTTACGTCGTTCTTCCTGCTTTTTCTTCTTTTCGGCCTGTTTTTTTGACTTGGTCTGTCCGGTTAGATAATTCCAGGCGCTTTCCAGCAGCTTGCCGATCTCCTTCGTCAGCTTTGCAATCTCATCGTCAAGCTTGCCGATCTCGCTCACCAGGTTGCGTGCCGTGGATTCCGCCGCAGAGAGGGCGTGACTTGCCACGTTGACAGCATCCTTTGCCGTGGCGTGACTGATCAGCGCCTTGCCCAGAGCCTCTATCCGCTCGGCATGGAGCTTTTTGTAGGCCTGCTCCGCCTCATCACCCAGGGCCTTGGCTGTCGTAACTGCTCCCTTGGCCACCGCTTCACCAGCGGCACTGGCCACTTCAACGGTCCCGTTAAAGGCCTTGGTAATCTCTGCGCTGTAACAATCAGCCAGCTCCGGCTTGATCGGAAAATCTTTAAGGCTCAGGTCCGTTATGGTGGCGCTCAGACCGATCGGTCGCAATGGGCAGGCTGCCGGTACATCGAGTTTGAGGCCATCGCTCGCGGCAACAAGATCCAGATCACCGAAAATACTCTTCTTCACGCTCAGCCCCATCTTCGGGTGATCCTTGATATCCTTGCTGACATGCAGGTAAAAAGCTGCGGCGCCTGCCTGCAACGGTCCCAACCCCAGGTTAACGGCAGCGTCTCCGGTTACGGCCTCGCCGGATGCGTTCAGGTTGATCTGGGCCACCGCCTGGCCGAAGATCTTGCCTTTGGCGTGGGTGATCACCTCACCAACCTTGTCCCCCTCCTGACTCCCCTTGAACAGCATCGTATCGAAATTGAGCGGTGCACTGGCATCTTTATAGGTCTGATAGGCGGGGTTTTCGAGAGTTATCATCTGCAGGGGAAGCCCGGAAGACGGAAACTTGGGCAGCCCCAGGGTCTTGCCGGCAACATTCAGCAGTAGAAAAAAATCATCCAGTGATAGCTTGGCAGCGTCAAAGCCGAGGCTCTCCAAGGGGCCTTCCTGCTTGTAGTACAGGGTAAACGGCTTATTTTTAACCTGCACCGTCCCCCAGGCTTCAACGGCTTCAACCTTGCCGCCTTCCTTGGTAACGAGGACCGTTCCGCCTTTCATGGTTGTATCAGCCAGCGTAAAAGGCTCTCTCCAGTCCTTGTTGATGGAAGCGCTGAGTATGTAGCTTTTCTTTTCCCTATCCACGGCGATACCGGCAAAGAGATCTGACGGCACCACCACCGGCAGGCCGCTCTTCAGTTTTCCATACAGATTCAGCCGATTCGCAGCCAGGTCGCTACGCATGCCGATCGCCTCAAGGGATTTTCTCAACCCCGGCGGCATGCCAGACCGGGTGAGGCTGCCAGGCTCCTTCTTCCAAAACAACACCGGGTTTGCCAGGCCGATGGCCGGCATGAAGTCGCCGATCAGCTGCTTGGTGCTGAGCTCCAGAGGAAACACCGCCGCCACCACCGGCTTGGAATCCTGGAAGTAGATGTAGATGGTGACCTGCTGATTCAGCAGCGTGACCGTTGTCGTATATGATTTCCCGTCCAGCGTAAAATCATCAGGCTTCAAGGTGTCAAGCGGCGCCGGAATCTTGTCCAGCGCTCCCTTGATCTTGCCCGTATCAGCAGCAGAGAGCGCCGATTGTACAGGGGTGGCTGACAGCCCCAGCAGCAGTGTAAGACATGCGACCACTACGAACGAAGTTTTCATCGTGCCTCCCCTTTTTCCAACGGTGCTTGCCTGCAAGCGCTTGATATCTGCTGCGGACGGCTGAACTGGGCCGTTAGTAATACAAAAAGCTGATCGTCTTTTTAAGGATTTGCTTCAGATCCCCGGTTGAACCGTACCAGGTTGAATCAAACAGATCGGTCTCACGGAATTCCCTGAATGAGCGGTGTTTTCCGAGGTGATGCATGATCTGCTTGATATTGTCATCAGCGGTCAAAAGGGTTGTCGATGATCGACGCAACTCCTCCAGATACGGCGTGTTGAACGCCTCCTCGTTGCGTGGCGCAGTGGCGTTTGAAGGTGCTGCGGTGATATAGATGCCGGGTGTCACCGGTCGTGGCGTCAGGATGGTGATAATCGACTTGTGGTAGTCTGATGTCTGTTCATTGGAAAACAGATACTGTACCAGCGGCAGGTCCCTCAGAATCGGCACACCATCCTTGACCTCAGAGGTCTGTTTTTCTCGCAAGCCACTCAATATCAGGCTCTGTCCAAACTTAAGCACAACATTTGCTTCCACCTCATTCTTGGAAATCCTGACACTTTCGTCAAACGTACCGACCGACGCTCCCAAATCAAAAAAGGCACGCCCCACCGAGACATTCATCTGCAGCATATCATCGCTGATAAAGATCGGCGTAACCTCAAGCTTGACGCCCACGTCGACCTTTTCGAGACTGCCGGTGTCACGACCGCTGACGGCGATATTTAACTGAGAACCAGAGAAAAAGGTCGACTTCTGCCCCTCCAGCGCAACCAATGTGGGGCGCACCAGCACTTCGGTCTTGTCCTCTTCCAGATCAAAAATATTCAAATTGTATGCTAAACCACTGAGACTGAGGTTGACGGTGGCAGACCGAGTCGACGAAGGGGTTTCAGATGACTGATACTTATACTCGACATTCGTGTCGCCAAACTGCAGCGTCAATCCATTCAGCAGGTTGACACCCTTGTTCGTTGATTGATTTTCCTCAGTCCGGATCATGACCACATCGATGATCGCCATGCGTGGCCCCGGCTTTTCCGGTGGGCTAGCAGCAGCGCTGGTGGTTACGACTGGCGCGCTCAGCGTGTCCGGCGCCGGGGGGCTGACCACTTCAGAACTATCTGCAGCCAGTACAATCATCGGCCTGGCCTCGTGAATCCTCAGCCAGTCATTGACCCGCTCAATAACACGCTCGCTGCGGGTGGCCTGCGTCTCGCGCTGCAGATACAGAGCAAGAAATCGTTGCGCACCACCGGTCTCTCCGCTGGCGGCGGCGATCAGGGCAGATGCTGCCAGGATGTTGGGATCATCGGGTAATAACGGCTGGACCCGCTTGATCGCGCCTGAGGCAGTCGTCAGATCCTGGGCAAAATACGAGGCCTGGGCCAGACCATAGAGCATGGCAGCATTATCCGGCTGATACAGCAGGCCATAGGCAAAGTTTTCTTGGGCCAGGGGGTAGTTTTTGGTCTTGAGGTACAGGCGGCCCAGCTGCATGGCTGCCAGCCAGTTGTTCTTGTCGAACTTGAGTGCCAGCTGGTAACCGACCTTGGCCAGCTCATACTGTTTTGTATCCCCTGCCTCGGCCATCAGATGGTAGGCCAGGCCGTTCAGCAGCTGCAATTGTGAATTCTGGGGGTTTTGCCTGAGGGCCTGATTAAACTGGGCAGATGCCTCGCGCAGCTCATTGGCATAAAGTGCAGCAATCCCTTTGCGCAGATGCTGGTCGGGGAGTCCGACTGACAGATGCCGGGGAAACAGATGTTCGGCGGTTGATTCGGGCGGGGTATCGGAAAAGACAACCGACACGGGTGGGGCGGTGGCGCAACCAGACGCAAACAGTATAACGCAGCAGGCATACCACCTCAGCAGATGACGTGTCATATTCCCTCCTCCAGCCAAAAACTATACCTGAACTTTTTCATCAAGCAAGAAGGGGCCGTCATCTCTATCAGATAACGGCCCCGTGTCTGTTTCTCACTGCCAGCGTTGTTACTTCAGCAACATCTCGATCTTGGCCGACTTTTTAGCCGCCTCCACCAGGGCAGTAACCTGCTCGCCGATCTTGCGCTGCTTGAGGCTCTCTTCAATGCGGCCCTTCAAGGCATCAAAGGGCATCTTGTCTTTGGCCCGCTTCTCGGTCAGCTTGATGATGTGATAGCCGAACTGGGTCTCCACCACACCGCTCACCTCGCCCGGCTTCATGGCCCAGGCAGCATCCTCGAACGGCTTCACCATCTGCCCCTTGCTAAAGAAGCCAAGATCACCGCCCTGCTTGCTGCTGGGGCAACCGGAATGCTCCTGGGCCAGCTTGGCAAAATCAGCCCCGGTCTTGATCTGCTTCAGCAGATCGTCTGCCTTGGCGCGGGCCCGCTTTTTTTCGTCCTCGGCGGCCTGCTGATCAACCATGATCAGGATGTGGCTGGCCCGCACCTGCTCCGGCATGGTGAAGGTCTCGGGGTTGTTGTCGTAAAAGGCCCGCACCTCCTGCTCGCTGATCGTAACCTTGGAGGCGATGGTCTGCTCAATATGGTTCTCGATCACCAGATTACGCCGGATCAGTTCACGCAGCTCCTTTTCTGACAGATTCTGCTGGGCCAGTCCTTTGCTAAACTCTTCCTCTGTCTTGAAACGCCCCTTCAACCGCGCAACGGCATCTTCAATCTTCTTAGTCAGATCAGGCACCGGCGTTTTTTGGGCAAACTGATACATCAGCTCCGCAGTGATCAGTTGATCCAACACGAACTGGCGGGCTTCCTGCTCTTTGCCGGCCGGCACCTGGGCGCCCCCCTGACTCGCCGACAGGGCCTTGTAGGCCTTGTTCAGGTCAGCGGCCGCAATCGGGACGCCATTCACGCGTGCAACTGGATCGGGCAACGGCTTGGGAGCCGCAACAGACGTCTTCTGTGGCACCGCTTCAGCTGCGCGGCAAACGGCAGTAGGGAGGATGCTGGCGGCGATCAGGACAACCGGAACAAGGCGTTGCAGGTTCATGGGAGCGGCTTCTCCTTTGGTGTGAATATGCGAATGAACTTTGTATAGCATGCCGTCAGACCCTGAAAAAGGGGAAAGTAGGACAGATTCATTTTTGACATTCTTCCTGCTTTAGGCTAGAGTTCATGCGCGCCGTGCCGTCCAGGCACAGCCCAGAACAACTACTCTGGGAGGTAAGGTGTCCATGAAGAAGGTGCTCGTCGTCGACGACAGCCTCTCCGTTGCCCGCCAGCTTGAGAGGATCATCAATGAATCCGGTGATCTTGTCTGTGTTGGCCATGCCAAAAACGGGGCCGAGGCAATCAAGATGAATCACAGCGAAGATCCCGACATTATCTGCATGGACATGAACATGCCCGGCATGGATGGCCTGACCGCCCTGCGCAGCCTGGTGGTGCTTGACAAGACCGTCAAGGTGGTGATGGTCACCTCCCTGGGCGGTGTGGGCGACAAGTTCACCGAGGCGATCAAGCTGGGGGCCAAGAACGTGATCTCAAAACCGTTCGAGCCTGACAACGTGCTCAACATCCTGCGTTCGCTGTAACACCGCGCGCAGAAGAACCGACGGCCATCAGAGGAGACCTATCCAATGGCGGTAAAATTTTTCGGACAGTTTTTGGTGGAACAGGGCGCGGTAACCAGCGAGGCCCTGCTGCATGCCATTGAACTGCAGGATCGGACCAACCTCAAACTGGGGGAGATGGCGGTGGCCATGGGCTACATCACCGCCGACGATATCGAGCGCGCCCACACCTCGCAGCTTTCCAAGGATATGAAGCTGGGAGACCTGCTGGTTGATCTGGGCATACTCACGCCGTCTCAACTGCAGGAGGTCATCGACCGCCAGAAGGCAACCCACCTGTATATCGGCGAGGCGCTGGTCAAGGTGGGGGCGCTGACCCCTGAAAAGCTCGAATCCTACCTGGCCGCCTTCAAGGTCGATCAGGCCCCCTATGTGGCCGACCGGATCGAGCTTCCGGAGTGGCTCGCCAACCAGCATCTGTGGGAAACCACGGTTGATATGAGCTACAAGATGATCACCCGGGTGCTGGGCATCCAGTTCCGCCCCGGCAAATGCCAGGAAGTAAGCCGTCTCTCCACCAACCATATGGTGGCCGCCATGGATCTGAGCGGCGATGCCGCTGCCCGGTATCTGCTGTCGGTCTCGGCCGGACTGCAGAAAACCATCGCCAAGGCGATTCTGAAAGAAGACAACGTCGACCAGGAGCCGCCCGAGGTGCTTGAGGACACGGTGATGGAGTTTGTGAACATCGTCTGCGGCAACGTGGTGGCCAAGGCCTCACAATCCGGCCTGAGCCTGGAGATCAACCCGCCGATCACCATCCATCCCGCCCTGAACGGCCTGCCGGTGCCTGACTGCTACCGGGCCCTGCTGTTTCCGATCCATGTCAGTGATGACCAGGTGATGGAGCTGGCACTGTTTATCAAGCAGTAAGCTGAAACACCGACACCACCACCATCAAGGGCGCCCAACGCGGCGCCCTTGTTATTTCCCCAGCAAGATCGTTCTGACCTCTTCGGTATAGTTCTGACCATCCTGCCTAACGATCAACGGCGGCAGCACCCGTAACGCGCCATGGCGGCGCCCCTTGCCCAACTCCACCAGGAACACCTTGGCCTCAGCCGCTGGCGTCCCATGTACCATCCGCAGGCGCAACACGGTCAGTTTTTGTTCAGCCGCAGCAACCAACAGGTCGCCCAGCCGATCGGGGTGGTGCACCAGACAGATCCGGCCGGACGGTTTCACCAGATACTTGGCAGCAGCCAGAAAATCGGCCAGGGTGGCGGTGGTTTCGTGGCGGGCCGCCAAGCGGCCGGGATGCTCGTTCAGCCGTCCTTTACCCTGCTTGCGGTAGGGAGGGTTGCTGACCACCAGGTCGCAGCTGGAGACCGGCAGATGACGACGAATATGCAGCACATCCTCATGCAGCACCGTCACCCGCTCGGCCAGGCCGTTGAGCTGAACGTTTTCCCCTGCCAGGCCGGCAGCTCCCGCATCCTGCTCAAAGGCGGTCACCCGGGCCTGGGGCGCCATACGGGCCAGCACCAAAGCCATCACACCGCTGCCAGTACCCAGGTCGGCGATAGACTGCTCAGCGTGAGCCCCGCTGAAGTCGCACAAAAGCAGCGGGTCGAGGGTGAAGCGATAACCGACCTTGGGCTGCTGCAGCACCAGTCCGAACCGCTTCACCTCGTCGCGGGTCAGCTCGTCAACGGCTGCCATGTCGTCTCCCTGAGCCCAGCCACGCTCGAACCAGCAGCAGGCTGAACAGGGCAAATGAGCTCAGCGTCAGCCATCTGCCGATCTTGAACGGCAGGG
The DNA here is from genome assembly GCA_002424705.1 of Geobacter sp. UBA5608. GTDB lineage: Bacteria > Desulfobacterota > Desulfuromonadia > Geobacterales > Pseudopelobacteraceae > Trichlorobacter. The sequence goes on along the minus strand of DIKW01000029.1, from coordinate 12,105 downwards.
GATCAAAGCGAAACTCGACGCTGTGCGTGCCAGGCGGCAGATAGACCCCCCGCAGGATGTGGTTGACCGGAACGATGGACGTTGATTTGCCGTTCAACGTAGCCTGCCAGCCCTGGTAGTACTTCTCTCCCACCACCAACAGACTGTTGGTGGTTGTTTCAGCAGTCAGCACCATCCGTTCAGCCCGGTTCAGTTGTAGCGTAACATTCCCTGGCTGTTCCGAGGCCACCAGCGGCACCAGCGGGTGTGACTCAACCACGGCCATGCGTGCAGGTGCAAAGGATGCCTCCTGCAGCCGTTTCAGACGCTGTTCCGAATCGGCAATCACCTCAACCCGGTTCACTAGCCAGGCCTTGGGCAGCACCTGACGATTCTCCAGCACCACCTCGCCGCCACCACTGAAGACCGGCTGATAGTGGGGGCCAAAGTATTGCTGGTCTCGCTGATACGCCTGCTGACCGTAGACCAGCCAGCGCACGTTCATCATGTCGGGCAGGGCGGATTTAAACGAGAGCAAATCCAGGTATTCCTGCCAACGACGTTTCTGGACCGCATTGGCGGTGAACAGCACCGGCAGTTTGGCCGCTGCGTAGCGCATCGGATCGGTTGTTCCCAAAAGCAGGGTACGCTGCGTCGGCACCTCACCCGCCGGCAGTGTGCGATGCAGCTGTTCGTGCAGCCACTGCATGGCCGGACTGGCAGGCTGTCCCAGGCGATTGGGCGGATCGGTCAGCACCAGAAACTGTCGGTTGACCCGCCACAGGTCGCCCACCAGCAGCACCAGCAGGAACACTGTTCCCAGACCAACTGCCAGCCTGCGCCGTACCAGCGCCAGCAACACTATCGCGTGCAGACTTGCCAGGGCCAGGGCAATGCCGGTTTCCCGTTCAAAATTGGCCCAACGCCGCATGGCTAACCCGGCATCGCTCTCATAACGGGTCGGCCGGGCCAGCAGGTCAGAGATCCAATCCCTGAGCGTAGCGCCGAACAGCTGCTCGATCAGCAGCAGCAGGGTCAAGAGCAACGGAAAGGCCAGCAGCCATGCCAGCCACGTCTTGATCTGTGGCGAGCGCCAGCGCCTCTCATCCCGCAGCAGGTCGATCCCCCGCGCGGTCAGCACCGCCAGGCCAAAGGCGGTGATGAACAGCATCATCTTGGGCACCCGGAAACGGTCGATCCCGGGCAGATACTCATACAGCAGATGATACAGCGGGGTGTAGTTCCCCATCGAGAACAGCAGACCGCCCACCACCGCGCACAGGGCGGCCGCCGTGATCCGATCGCGCAGCAGCAGCAGCGGCAACGGCAGCAACAGCCAGGGCAGCAGCCCGAAGTAGGAGGCGGTCTGGGTAAAGACCATCCGGCCCCAGTAGTAGACCTGTCCAGCCGCAGGGCGATCACCGGCCTCCTGACGTGAGAGTCCGAACAAGCCCGGTATCACCAGGGCAGCGGTTTCCTCCGGCGGCAACGACCACATCATCGCCTCGTCCCGTGCCAAGCCGCCCTTGCCCTGATTGGCACCGGAGTGAACACCGCGGTTGGTGTCACGGGACCAGCTGGCCAGGGGCGCCAGCGAAATCGCCACCGCGCACAAAAAGAAGACCGTCATCACCACGGTCATCAACAGATCGCGCCCCTTCTCGCGCGCCGAGCCCGTTGCCAACAGGCGTACGAACAGATAGGCCGCCACTGCCAGACAGGTGTAGAAGGCGATCTGCCAGTGGGTGTTGAAGAATTGAAAGGCCAGCACCATCCCGGCTGCAAGGTAGTGCAGCCAACGTTGTGAACGGAGCCCCTTTTCAAAAAAGTACAGCACCCAGGGCGCGTGGGCGATGGTGGCGATCTTCATCACATGGCCGGCATTGATCAGCGAGACGTTTTCGGTGCAGAGCGCAAACACCAGGCCGCCGAACAAGGCCCCCCAACGGGAGCTGCCCACCAGACGGCAGTAGTAGTAGCAGCCCACCCCCCCCAGAAAGAGATGCAGCACCATGAACCAGGCCACACTGGCCGGGGCCGGGATCAAACCGAAGATCAGCCGGTAGAGGTACAGGAACTGCATCGAGGCCATGCCGCCGTCATTGCTGTGGCCGCTGTTGATGTAGGGATCCCAGCCGGCACTGGACAGATCGACCCGCACAAGCGACCAGAACGGCTTACCGTAGGCGTCGTAGACCCCCCAGTAGAACTCGTTGAGGATGTCCGGGGCCCGCACGATCTTTGATGTGAACAGGATCGGGCTGAACAGGGCCACCATCACGGCCAGCACCAGCAGCAGCAGAGGCCAGTTGCGGGATGCAGTACGGTTCATGAGCGGCGTACCTCGTCATACAACTGCTCCAGTCGCCCGGCAGCGGCCTCCCAGGCAAACTGGGTCCGCACCCGTTGCGCAGCGGCCGCCCCCAGCCGGCAGGCCAGCTCCCGGTCCGTCAGCAAGCGTTGCGCAGCCTCCACCAGGCCATCGACATCGCCGGAGGCCACCAACAGTCCGCTTTCGTTATGGACCAGATATTCGCCGATCTGCCCCACCCGCTCCGCCGCCAGCGGCAGGCCGGCTGCCGCCAGCTCGGCCAGTTTGGCCGGACATTTGGTCCGGTTCAGCAGGGTATCGTCAAACAAGTAGATCGCCGCATCGGCGGCTGCCAGGCAATCGGGCAAGGCGGCTGGTTCCTGCCAACCGGCCACGATCACGGCATCGCCAAAACCGGCCAGAAAAGCAGCCTGTTCCAGCTCCCGCTCCTCGCCACGTGGGCCCTGCCCCACCACCAGCACCCGCAGTTGCGGCAGACGCAGGCAGAGTCGTTCCAGCACCTGATGCAGCCGCTGCTGGGAAAACTCAAAAAATCTGGTGTAGAGCAGCAGCAGCGGCAGATCCGGCGCGATCCCGAACCGTTGCCGTCCCGCGAGACGGTCGCCTGAGGGCCGCAGTAGTGGTCCGTTGGGCAGATACAGGGTCCATTGTTGGCGGGCACCCATCCCCCAGGCCAGCGACTCCAGGGCGCGGGAGGCCACGGTCACCCCGTCGGCCCAGCGGGTCAGGGCCTGTTCCTGAACGGCAAACAGACGTTTCTCCAGCCAGCTGTAGGGGTGCAGATCATTCATACCGCCGGTGCCTTCACGGTCGTCGCTGTCCACCACCAGCAGCGGCAGCTTCAGGCCACACAGCCGAAAGCCCAGCAGCAGCAAGGCCGCCAGACCGCCATAGCCCTTGGGCTTGAAGAGGTGGATCAGGTCCGGCTTTTGGTCAAGGGCCGTTCGCAGCATCCGCCAGGCGATCAGCGGCGCAGCCAGCGGGCCGATGGCCGGCCCCAGCGTTACGTTGCGCAGCGTTACTCCCTCAACCACTTCCACCAGACCGGCATCCTGCGGGTTGGTGTAGGGTGGCGCCACAATCTCCAGATCGTGGCCCCGCGCCAGCAGCGCCGCGGCCAGCGGCAGCATGCGGGCCTGCACGGTCCCCTTGGGACGGATACCGAACGGTGCCAAAAAGACGATCCTCATCCTAGCGCCCTGCCCCTCTCTTGATACCACGGTAGATCCGGCTGGCGGCCAGACGATAATACAACGGCAAAAGCAGCGACAGTGCGCCTGACCAGCCACCGAAAAAGCCGTCATGTTTTGCCAGCAGCCGCCGGTGCAGATCGACCTTGAGATCGGCCTCCATTCCGGCCGCCATGGAGGCCGGGTTCTTGCGGTAGTAGAAACCGGTCAGTTCCAGGCAACGCACCGTCCGCCCCAGCTCCAGCAGGGAAAGCCAGAAATCCCAATCCTCCCAGCCGCGGCGCAGCTGTTCATCGTAACCGCCCACCGTCTCCCAGTCTGCCTTGCGATACAGCGCTGAGCAAAAGATCAGGTTGCCGAGCCGCATCCGCCAGCGGCTGAAGCGCGGTAGACGCCAGGCTCCCGACTCTGCCCCGAATTTCTCGGCACGGCAGTAGACGATCCCCAGGCAGGCATCGGACGCAAAGGCCTGAACCGCCTGGGCCAGATAGGCAGGGCCGATCCGGTCGTCGGCATCCAGCGCCAGGATGTAGCGTCCTTTGGCCTCGGCGATACCGCTGTTGCGGGCAGCGGCCAGGCCGCCGTTTGTGCGACGGATCAGGCGGGTACGGGGGTAGTCCAGCGCCGCCAGTATTTGGCAGGTGTCAGGGTCTGTCGAGCCGTCGTCCACCACCAGAATCTCGTACTCGGCGTAGCTGGACGCCAGCACCGATCCGATTGATTCGGCAAGAAACGGCCCCTGGTTGTAGCAGGGTATGACCACACTGACCAATGGCAAACTCATCCCTTGATCACCCGTTGATACTGCTCGCAAAAACGCGCACCGGAAAAATGCCGGCCGGCGTAGGCGTAGGCGCTGGCCGACAGGCGCGTCAGCATCTGTCGGTCTGCCACCAGTTCGGCAACCGCAGCAACCAGGGCCTCAACTACAGCAGCGTCGTCTTCGGCCGGCAGCAGCCAACCGTTTTCCTGATGCCTGATATGCTCAGCTATGCCGCCTACGGCAGTGCAGAGCGGCACACAGCCCTGGGCCATCCCCTCCATCACCGTCAGCGGAAATCCCTCGCGACTGGAGGTGATCAGCACCAGATGGGACTGACGGTACAGATCCGTAAGCCTGTCACTGTCGCTGATCGGTCCGGTCAGGCGGCAACGGTCAGCATCACCCGCTTCCAGCCAGTCAGCAACATCGCCCACCAGGGTAACAACCACCGGCAGTCCAACGTCGCTGCAGCGCCGTGCAGCCTGACCGATCAGCTTGATCCGCTTTTCCTGGCTTCCCCGTCCGACAAACAACAGCTGCAGCGGCCCAGCAGCCGCCTTTTCGGGACAGACCGGCGGCACGGCAATCCGGTTCGCAATCACGGTCAGTCGGCTATCGAGACCAGCAGCCACACCTTCAGCATGATAGAAGGCCAGCAGTTGATCCCCAACCCCTCGGGAGATGACCACCCGCTGTTGCAGACGATCAAGCACCGGCAGGGAAAACCGCTCCGCTCCGCCACCTAAGCCGTGCAGCAGGTCGGTTGCCCGCACATGGTCCGGCAGATGGGGCAGCAGCAGGTAGTAGAACAGGGCGTTGCAGCCGAAGACCCGTGCCCTGGGATGGCTGCCGATCAGGCCGGCCAGCAGACCGGCGCTGAAGGGATAGCCGTATTTCAGGAACGGACCGACAGCAAAACAACGGGCCGCAGCTGTAAACTGTTTCCAAAAGCGTTGATCCTGGGAACGCTTGGTAAAAAAGACCCAAGGCCGCTCCTGCGCGAAACAGTTTACAATCTCAATGTGCACCTGCTCGGCACCGCCGGTGTGATAAAACGGAAAAAAGAAGAACAGGCCCGAGCGGTTGCGGACCGGCAGCAACCGACCAACCAAGCGGCCGAGGCCGGCGCCAAGTCTGACCAGCAGGACCATCAACGGATGGTTATGCAATGAGGTTGTCATCGAACGCCACCCAGGGCAGTCTGCAGGTAGTCAACCGTTTCGTTACACATCCGTTCAAGGCCGAACTGCTGTTCGGCACGCTGTCGCATCAGTTCCCCCTGCCGATGGCGCAGGACAGGGTCCTGCATCAGCCGCTGCAGCAGAGCGGCCAGCGCCTCCGCATTCCCTACCGGCACCAACAGCGGGAACCCCTCTTCACCAACCGCCTCCCGCAGACCGGGGATATCGCTGCCGGTCACCGGCAGACCGCTGGCCATCGCCTCCAGCACGGCATTGGGAATCCCTTCGCTGGGTGAACTGTGCGCACAGATATCGGCGGCGGCCAGCAGGCCCGCCACATCCGACACCGCGCCCAGGAAACGCACCTGATGGGCAATCCCCAGCTGTTCGGCCTGCTGCTGCAGGGACGCGGCCTGATCGTCAAAGCGCCCTGCCAGTACCAGCAGGTCAGTGCGGCCCCCACAGGACGACAGCAGCAGGCGCCAGGCCCGCAGCAGGGTAGCATGATCCTTGTAGCGGCTCAAGTTGGCCACCATCACGACCAGGACGGCATCCGGTGCCGCAGATAACCGTTGACGCCAGGTGGCACGATCGGCCAGCGCCGGAGCCAGGCTGACGCCGTTGCGGATCAGGCGCACCCGGGTCGGGAGCAGGCCGAAGGTTTCCAACAGGTACTGCCGGCCCCCTTCCGCGTTGGCAATCAACTGGTTGACCCGGCTGATGGCCCAGCGATGCAGCCAGCTGGCAGGCAGCAGCAAGCCTGCATCGGCCTGGTTCCAGACGCAGAGCCGGACCCCGCACAACGGCCACAGCAGCGCCGCAGCCAGATTGGGCACCGTGGTGTACGACAGCAGTATCTCCGGCTGTGCGCCACGCAGATACCACCAGAGCCGCAGCAGGTGCGGCAGCCTCCGGCGCAGCCCCCAGTGCAGCGGCAGCGCCCGCCAGGGGATGCCCCAGGCATCACACTGGTCGGCAACGGCACCCCGTTCGGCGCCAAGGCCCCAGACCTGCACCTCTGCGGCCTGCTGCTCGTGCAGATGACGGGCCAGTAACAGCCCCTGCCGTTCCGCTCCACCCAGCTCCAGGCTGCCGAACAGCAGCACGATCTTCCGGTTCGTCAAAGAGGCCATCTCACCACCAACGCGGCATCAACAGGGCCCGCATGATCATGGCAGCCGCCGGTCTGAGCGAGTGCGAGGCATAGCAGGCCCCCTGGGCAGCCACCCAGTAGGAAAGGCAGGTTGCTCCGGCAGCCCCCATGGCGCCATAGCGGGGTATCAGCAGCAGATTGAGCAGGATATTGGCGATGGCGCCGGCCGAGGCGGTCCACAGTTGGGCCCGCCCCCAATCCAGGGCGATAAAATGCGCATTGCGGGCAACGGTCAGGTTGGCGAACAGGCCGGCCCAGATCAGCACGGACAAGAGCGGCGCAGATGATTGATAGGCGCTGCCGAACAGGAGCTGCACCAGCCAGGGGGCCAGCAGCGTCACCGGCAGCGCCACCGCGTAACCGAGGAAGGCCAACAGGTTGTAGAGCCGCTGCAGCTGCTGTTCAAACTGGACCTGGTCACTGGCCCGCAACTGGACGATACGGGGAAACAGTGAGGAGACGATGGCGGCCGGCACAAAATACCAGACCTCAGAAATACGTACCGCAGCGGCGTAAAAACCGACCTCTGACTCGCTGGCCAGCGACCCCAGCATAACCTGATCGATCCTGAGGTAGATCATCAGCACCACCCCTGACAGGACCATCGGAATGGCGCTGCGGACCAGCGCACGGAAACGGATAGTATCCCATTGCCACGTACTCAGCCGTTCAGCCGTCCGCAGGTACACCACCACCAGAACACCGGCCAAGAGCAACGCCTCGGCTGCCGTGGCCAGGGCAACGGCGGTCAGTGAGGCACCGGCCAGGACACAGGCCAGCTTTGCCGCGCTCGACAACAGAAAGGCGACAATCCGCGCCATGACGGCATAGCGCGACGCCACACGGGACTGAAACCAGAGATCGATCACCTCAGCAGACTGGAACAGTAACGAGCTACCCAACAGGGCCACCAAGAGCAGGGCCAGACTATCGCCTGGACGCAGCACCATAATCGTGACAACAGCCAGCAGATAGGCCAGCCCACCGCTTGCCAGACGAATCAGAAAGGTAGTGCCCAGAATTGTGCCCCGTTGGTCCCCATCGGACACCAACTCGCGCACCACCAACGCTTCCAAACCAAACAGGGCCAGCGCTGAAAACAGCATCACATAGGATCCGGCAAAACTGAGCAGGCCATAGCCTTCCGGCCCCAGGTAGCGTGCGATCCAGACCCCCACCACCAGGCCGACCCCCATCCGGAGCAACCGGTCGCTGAACAGCCAGAGGGTATTGTTGAAGCCGGGAGCCTGCACGATGGGATCAAGGCGCTTTTTGATAACAGGCGGGATAGAGCGATGCATGACGGCAAACATGGCGTGAGTGGTCAGCGCGAGAGGCTGACGCAACGAAATGCGGTATCAGGCGACATGGTGCAGTTCCAGAAAGCAGGGCGGCACCAGGATGGTTTCCGGCTTGGCGCCCAATTCCAGTAACGCTGCCTTCAGCTCGGTCGCGCGTTGCAGTGATGAGATCACGATCCGGTGGGTCTCGCCCAGCAGGCCGTAGGCCAGCGAGACCACCTCGCCCCCCATGAATCGTTCGCCAACGCCGCAGGTATCCATGGCCACTGACAGCTCCAGGCCAGCCTGTTGCAGGGTCAACCAGGCAATGCCGGCCACTCCGTCGATACCGCAGAACGCGACCCGTTCTACCCCTTCTTCGCGGAGCTGTGCTGCTATCTGGCGATATTCCTGCTGTACGACGTCGATGATCTCATCCAGGTAACGGGCATGCACCAGCGCCAGACGCCGTCGCTCGGCACCACCTTTGGCGGTCAGTTGGTAGCTTTTGCGGTTGCCGGGCAGATCCCGCACCCGCACCCAGCCGTTGTCGCTGCAGACCTTGAGGTACCCGTTCACCAGCCCCAGGGCACCCTGCAGGCGACGCGCCAGGTCGCGCTGCGAGCCAACATCACCCTTGTCCAGTTCGCAGAGCAGGCGAAAGACGGTGTAGTCATCCAATGACAGCTGCGTTTTTTTGTTCATGGTATGAACCATTACCTCAGACCCATTCATTTTGCAACCGTCAACAGACACTGGTAAAGACCTTCCAACTGGCTCGCCCGACTCTTCCAGCCATGTTCCTCACGGGCCCGCAACCTGAGCTGCCTGCCCCGCTGCTGCAGGTTATCGTGATCCAGCAAGGCCTGTTCGATGCAGCGGGCCAGATCTTCGGCGCTACCCGGCTCGGCATAGATGCCGTCCTCCCCCAGTAGTTCACGGTTGACCGGGCTCTCGAAACAGACCGTCGGCAGGCCGCAGGCCATGTAGTTCAGCAGTTTGCCATTGGCCTCGGTGGTCGAGAGCTTGGGGGAAACGGCCAGGTCACCGGCCGAGAGCAAAAGTGGCGCATCACTATAATCCACCCGGCCGGTGAAGGTCACAAAACCGGACAGCTTGAGCTGCTCGGCCCTGACGCGATACTCCTCCTCCGGAAAACCCATCAGCAGCAGGTGAAAGGTGCATCTGCGTTCCTTGAGCAGCACAGCGGCCTCGAGCAGCAGATCGGTGCCCTGATACCGGTTAAGCAGCCCCAGGTAGACCACCAGCGGCAGGTCGTCACTGATGCCCAGCCGCTGACGGGCTTCAGCGCGCGATAACGGGCGAAACACCATGGTATCAACCCCGTCCGGAAAGGAGACCACCCGCTCTTCCGGCAAACCGTTGATCAGCAACTCCTCCCGGCCGGGTGTGGAGCTGGTCAGCACCAGATCGGGCAGGCGGTTGATCCCGCTTTCAACCGCCCTGAACAACCGCTGCAGCAGTGAACCAGGCTTAAAAAAACCGTGGTTGAGCGATTCGCCGGTCAGGCTGCCCTGGTAATCGAAGACCAGCGGCACCCGCAGCAGCCTGGCCACCAGCCAGCCCACCAGCGCGCCTTCATGCAGGTGGCCGTGGATCAGCTGTGGCCGAAAGCTGTACCCGGTCAGCAGTGCGCTGATCAGCAGCAACAGATCCAGATACAGCTTATGCCAGGAAGGTCCGGCCTCACGCTTCTGATACCAGGGGATGGCAATGGTCCGGTCAACCGGCACCGGCTCCAGATCTCGTCCCAGGTGGTAACTGACGATCCGCACCTGATGGCCCAGCGCCATCAGGGCCCGCGCCTCTTCATAGATCCTGACGTGGCAGCCTCGGTCCGAGAAATAGGGGGTCGGGGCGATCATCAGGATGCGCAAGCCGGCCTGAGCCTGCTGATCAGACATGGTCATCCGGCTCGTTTAACCGTTCCCGCACGGTGTAGACCGGCTTTCCTTGCGATTCGTACCAGGTGCGGGCGTTCAGTTCACCCAACAGCCCCAGGGCGATGAACTGCACCCCCATGAACAGCAGGAAGGCGGTCAGGATCAGGAGCGGGTTGCGATTCATGCTGTAGTCGTTGACCAGCTTCATCCAGAGTGTGGCGCCGCCGGTCACAAACGACAGCAGCACGGCATAGATGCCCCATTTGCCGAACAGCTGGATCGGCTTGGTGGCGTAGGACAGCAGAAAGCGGACCGTGATCAGATCCAGCACCACCCGCATGGTGCGGGAGATGCCGTACTTGCTCTGACCATGCAGCCGGGGATGGTGGCGCACCGCCAGCTCGGTCACCTTGGCCCCCACCCGGGAGGCCAGGGCCGGCACAAAACGGTGCATCTCGCCGTACAGGCCGATCCCTTCCAGCACTTCGCGGCGATAGGCCTTGAGGGTGCAGCCGTAGTCGTGCAGATGGACGCCGGTCATGCGGGAGATCAGGCCGTTGGCGATGCGGGACGGCAGGGTGCGGTTGATGAAGGCGTCCTGGCGGTCCTTGCGCCAGCCGGAGACCACGTCATAGCCTTCCCTGATCTTTTCCAGCAACAGGGGGATATCAGCCGGGTCATTCTGCAGGTCGCCGTCCATCGGGATGATCACCGACCCGCGGGCTGCCTCGAACCCGGCCGCCATGGCGGCGGTCTGACCGAAATTGCGACGGAAACGGATCACCCGCAGCCGTTTATCCGCCAGGGCCAGCTCCTTCAGCACGGCAAAAGAGCCGTCGCCGGAGCCGTCATCAACGGTGATGATCTCATAGCTCAGCCCGATCGGATCAAGCACGGCGGTGACCGCTTCATACAGCGGACGGATATTCGCTTCTTCATAATAGATCGGGATGACGACACTTAAGTCCATGCAGACGACTCCTGATTACTGATCGGTCAGCCCTAGGCGGCGCACCGTCACTGCTGACTGCTTATAGCATGTTTGCCGCGGCAGCGGCAGCAGAAAGCCTGCCAGCAGACCGATGCCGTTGGCGAGGTGCAAGAGCGGAAACAGGGCCGGCAGCAGCACGACAAACAGCGGATTGCGGGCTTTGACAGCCGCACGCAGGCCGCACAGCAGGCAGGCCGCAGCGTAGGCGCCCAACGGCAGACGCCAGAGCGGCTCACGCCAGAGCAACAGACTCACCACGTAGAACACCAGCCCCAGAGGAGCAAACGGCATCAGGCCGGAAAAGCCGGCCATACGGGTCTGGCGGGCCCGGCCGCGGCCATAACGAAACATCTGCTTGACGAAGGCCGCCAGGTGCGGCCGCTGGCTACGTTCCACCGCCAGCTGAGGATCGTGCAGCAACCGGCCGCCACTGGCCACCAAACGATCCAGAAACTCGTTTTCCTCGTTGGGGTACAACCGTTCGTCAAAGCCGTTGCAGGCCAGGAACGCCTCCCGACGCACCGCCAGGTTACAGAGGATCAGTTCCCGCTCGCTGGTCTCCCGCACGACACCGACGGACTGATAACGATTGCGCACCCCACCCGTCCCCAGAGGAGAACTCAAGACCGCACCGATGGCTCGCTGCAGCAGGGAATCGCCGTCCGGGGTCAACGACGGACCACCAACGGCAACAACCTGCGGATCGCGGAAATGCTCCACGATCCGTTGCAGGCAGTCGGGAACCACCTGCGAATCGTCATCCAGAAAATAGATGATCTCACCGCTGGCCTGTTGCACCGCCTCGTTGCGCTGCCGGCTGGGGTTGGTTCCTTCCGCCACCAGCAGCTCAAGCTGATCCGACGGCCAGACCAGCCGGCTGAGCCGTTCAACCGCCTGGGGCACCAGCCCCGGTTTGATCGGTATGACAATGGTGATGGTCAAGAATGCCTCGCCTAAAAAGGAAAAACCGGGCGGACCCGGTTTTTCTGTCGTGTAACATACAACGAAGATTTTTTCGTCCTGGGTGCGGCTGGCCAGGAAAGGCGGGAGGCGTACTACACAGTACGCCGCACAAGACCTTCCGCAGACAGACGCGCTCAGGGCGCAAAAAGATCGTTGTTACAGGCCGCCGTAGCTGTGCAGACCTGAGAGCAGCAGGTTTACGCCCAGATAACAGAAGATGGTGGCGGCAAAGCCGATGATCGACAGCCAGGCCGCACGGCGGCCCACCCAGCCCTTGGTGAAACGGGCATGCAGGAAGGCGGCGTAGATGAACCAGACGATCAGCGACCAGGTCTCTTTGGGGTCCCAGCTCCAGTAGGTGCCCCAGGC
>DIKW01000059.1:328-5029 GCA_002424705.1 Geobacter sp. UBA5608 | reverse complement strand
ATCCCTGTGCAAAATTATCGCGTAAAACTTACCAACTCATCGCCATCTTTGCCCAGCATGACCGGCTGCTGCTCATTACCGGTCAGGCGTCTGGCCATGTACGGTACCTGGTCGTTCAACCAGATCTTCATTTCGCCCATGGTGATAGTGCCGTCTTTGTTGTTGTCTGCAGCGCCTTGAATGCCTTTGAGGAAGAAATAGGTAAACAGCGAGTGCCCCTTTTCCGGGTACCAGCTTGCCACCTGATCCATGCCGGCGCTGGTCAGCAGCAGGTCGGCCGCTCCGGCGGCCTTTGGCTCTGCTTTCAGGCGGGCGGTCAGGCCACTGACCCCTTTCAGCAGTTGTCCATTGGCCGAGCTGCCGGAGAAACAGGCATCAATTACCACCGTCTTTTTAGCGGCCGGTATCTTGGAGAGGTTTTCGTAAAAAGTGGAGAGTTTGTAGCCGCTGGTGCTGATGTACTGCGGGTTGGCATCCACCGGCACAAAATAGCTTTCGCCGCTCTGCTGGTCTGGTGCGCCGTGGCCGACGTAATAGATAAAGACCCTGCTTAGGCCAGGCTTGACCCATTTGTAGAGCTTGCCTTGATGGTCGCTCTCGGTGCCGAAGATCTCGTTCAGCTTGGTCAGCGTAGCGTCTTCAAGATAGATGATGTTGGCCGGATCGTAACCAAAGGCCGTGATCAGGTACTGCCGCATGGTTTGGGCATCCTGCAGTGCGTACTCCACATTGGGGGTGCCGCTGGCAGAGTAGGTAGAGTTGCCGATGACAACGGCAATATCAAATTTGCCGGCCGGTTGGCCAGTGGGGATGGCGGTGCCTATGTCGGAGACGGCTGCAGGCGTGCGTGGTGCAGCAGGGGATTGAGCCGTTGCAGTGGCCGGTTTGGGCTCATCAGCCGCGTACTGCTTTCGAAACTCACCGGCCAGTAGTGCCTTGATCTCTTTGTGGTTGAAGATGTCAGCGAGGTTGTAAGGCGTTTGCCCGCGGCTGTTTGTGGCAGAGCTGTCGGCACCTTTGCTGACCAGGAAATGGGCCAGTTCAAGGCTGCCGCGAAAGGCGGAATAGTGGAGCGGTGTCCAGCCGGTGCTGCCTGGGAAGTGCCCTGAGGCATCGACGGTGTTGACGTCGGCGCCATGATCCACCAGGTATTTGACGACGTGCAGGTGTGTCTTGTTTGAGGCACAGGTGATCGGGGTGCAGCAGACGTAATCAAAGCCGACGTGGCAGTCCTGTACATTGACCGGCGCCCCTGCCGCGACCAGCTTTTTTACTTGGCCCATGTCGCCGTCCAGGCTGGCCTGAATCAGCGGCACCGAGGTGGTGGCGCAGCCCCCGGAAACGAGCAGCATCAGTAGTGCAAGCAGGTTGCCTAACCAGCGAACGCGGACAGAAACAGAGATCGGCTGCGGTGCGTGCATATNNGGTGTTGTTAGTCGGCTGCGCCGGTCAGCTGAAAGGCAGCCCAGTAAAAGGGGTGCGGAAATTGTTGTTTGATAGTCCGCTGTGACTGGGTAAGGGCCTGGGTTTTATCCATAGTCTGCAGATTGCGGTAAAAGGCCAGCATCAGATCGTGGGTTGCCCGGTCATCCACCTGCCAGAGGCTGGAGACGATGCTGCGGGTGCCAGCGTACAGAAAACCACGGGTAAAGCCCAGCAGATCATCGCCGTTAGCCACGCTACTCAGGGCGGTTTCGCAGGCGCTTAAGGTAACCAGATCGGCGCCAAGCCGCAGGCGGTACAGGTCGGCGGCACGTAGCAGGCCGTCGTCGTTTTTGTCTGGGGCAAGCAATAGGGCCGATTGCAACGGTTGATCGGCCTGAAAGACGCCGTGGGCCGCGATATGCAGCACGTGATGGTGTTCGGCATGGCTGATCAGGGCCGAACGGGTCGCCCCAGGGCCCAATAAAAGGGTTGAGCCGGGTAACAGCGCTGCTATGGCCTGTGCCTCTTGCTGGGCATGCTGTAAGGACAGACGTTGGTCCTTCAGGTCTGGATTGCCGAGTATCAGGGCCGTGGCAGGCTGCGTTTTTCGCTGGGGTCTCAGATAGGATGTAACGCCGGCAGCCGGCAGCATTCTGAGGGTATGCAGGTCTAACAGGGCTGTGCCCTGCTGGTTCAACAGCACGCTGAACGGCAGGTAGTGCAGGATGCCGTGGGGCACCACCACCAGCCGCTCGCTTAAGAGCGTTTCGACCGGTCCCAGCAATTGGCGGTACAGTTTCCGGGCGGCCTGCTGATAGGCGCTGTCTGAACGGGGCGACGCAAGCTGTGAACGCAGCGTTCTCACCGTAGTTTCCAGGTCGTTCAGCGACAGTTTATGTCCGAAGATCGACTGTCGGTTCAGCACAAAGAGATACCAGTGCTCGCCTTCGCCGTAAAACTCCAGCAGGGTCTCGTCCGAACGCAGCATCTGTTGGATATCTGCAGCCTTGAGACTGGTGACCGAGACCAGCGAGGCGTATGCCGGCGCCTGTTGGGCCAGCTCATTTTTAAGGCTGGCGATCAGCCCCCGGGATTGCTCAAGGGAGGCGGAGCGGGTTGTGGCGTCGGCAACAATTACGCTTTGGTGCTCGGCCTGTTCCAATCTGGCAACGGTGGTCTGCAGCTGTGCCGTCTGGGTCAGCGGCTGAACGCCGTTGCCGGCAGAGGCCAGCAGATCAACCAAGGCCCGGCTCTTGGCACGTTCAGCGTATTCTAGCGCCTGGCTGGCGTTGCCCTGGTGGACCAGCAGGTCCACCAGCTCACGATAGAGGGCCTGCTTGTCGCCCACAAAGCCGATCCTGCCGGCCTCGGTGGTGATGGTGGCACGCTGTAGTTCGACCACCTCAATTGCCTGCTGCAACAACTGTTTTGCCAGCTGCTGATCACCCTCGTTGCGGGCGATACGTGCTCGATCAAACAGCGCCGGCCAATACATGCCGCCGATCTCCTTGATCTGGGGATGCCGCAACAGCTGATCATACCCCTGCTTGGCCTGCTGAACAGCGCCGGTCTCAAAGAGTGCCTTGGTCTCGATAAAAAAGCGGGGCAGTTCCTGGAAGGTCTGGTCGTAAAAGGCGGTGATCGGGCCGGTCACTGTGGCCTGAGGGTTTCGCAGCGCGGCCAGGGCTGCTGGATAATCCTTGAGGGCCATGCTGATCCGGGCGATGGCAACATGCTTTTCAGGCCCCAGGATGCCTTCGCTGTCGATGGCGAGCTCTTGTATCGTGACGCGCCAGCGGCGTGCCTCGGTCTGGTTGCCCTGCAGCGCCTGGGCAACGCCGGCGATTTCAGCTGTCTGAATCTGTTGGGAGTGAAACGCTGAGTTGTTGCGCCTGTCCGGTGTGTCGATCAGATGATGGGCCTGTTCGGCGAAACGGATCGCCTGCTGATAATTCCCCTGGTCAAGATAGACCAGGCCTTGCAGGATCAGCGGGTAGGCGGACAGGTCGATAAACCCCAGGTAGCTGGCATCCCCTTGATCGATTTGCGCCTGCATGCGCTGTGCGGTACTGAGACTGCGTTGGTAGTCCCTGATCTCGTAATAGGCCCCACCGAGGATCAAGAGGTCGAATGTTGATACGGAACCCTTGTTTTCAAGCTGAGGCTGCAGGGTCTGGATGATTTGATGATGCTGTTTCTTTTGCGCCATGGAGCTGATCTGCATAGTCTGCAGCATGGTTCCTGCGCAACCGGTCAACAACAGGGCGGTCCCGCAGCACAGTAACCATTTGAAAGCTTGATTCAGTCTGGTTGCGCGGCACATGGCGTTATTTTTTGGTGCCAATGGAGCGCAGCCATGCCATCCGTTCAAGGATGTTCTTCTCATAGCCATAGCCCTTGGGTTGATAAAAGTGGCGGCCCTGCAGTTTGTCCGGCAGATACTGCTGCTGGGTGTAGCCCCCCTCATAGTCGTGGGTGTACTTGTAGCCCTGGTGATAGCCCAGCTCTTTCATCAGCTTGGTGGGGGCGTTGCGGATGGGCAACGGCACCTCCAGGGCGCCGGACTTTCTGACCTCGGCCAAGGCTGCGTCAATCCCCAGGTAGGAGGCGTTGGACTTGGGGGCGGTGGCCAGGTAGGTCACCGCCTGGCCCAGGATGATGCGTCCCTCGGGCATCCCCACCACCTGAAAGGCCTGCAATGCTGAAACGGCCATCTGTAGTGCACGGGGGTCGGCGTTGCCGATATCCTCCGAGGCCAGGATGATCATCCGCCGCAGGATGAAGATCGGATCCTCGCCGGCCTCAAGCATGCGAGCCAGCCAGTACAGGGCGGCATCGGGGTCGCTGCCCCGCATCGATTTGATGAAGGCCGAGATGACGTTGTAATGCTCTTCGCCCCCTTTGTCGTACAAGAGCGCCTTCTGCTGCAGCGCCTCCTGCATCACCTCCAGGGTGATCTGGTCGTCAGCTGCCAGTCCGGCAGCCACCTCCAGGGTGTTGAGCGCCTTGCGGCCGTCGCCCTGGGCCGCCTCGGCCAGAAAGGCCAGGGCCTCATCGCTGATGGTCAGTTCAAAGTCGCCCAGCCCTTGTTCCCGGTCGGTCAGAGCCCGCTGGATCAGCCCGGAAAGCTCCTCTGGCTGTAGCTGCTGCAGCCTCAGCACCCGGCAGCGGGAGAGCAGGGGGGCGATCACCTCGAAGGAGGGGTTTTCGGTGGTGGCGCCGATGATGGTCACCAGACCCTTTTCCACCGCCGGCAGGAAGGCGTCCTGCTGGGCC
>DIKW01000059.1:0-167 GCA_002424705.1 Geobacter sp. UBA5608 | reverse complement strand
GCGGCCCCCAGAAGATCAACGAGGGCACCCGGTCGGCCTCGATCATCCTGCGCAGCGCCTTGCCCGGTGCCAGCAGGTGGCCCTGGCCGTAGAAGTCATGCAGGGAGAGGGGCCGCATCCGCTCAGCCAACGGCACTGACCTGGCGGAGGGGCCGGGAGTGGTCGTT
>DIKW01000048.1:1067-36353 GCA_002424705.1 Geobacter sp. UBA5608 | reverse complement strand
CTCTTCCAGATTGCGGTACAGCTGCGAGTTGTCGATAGCCATGCCGGCCTGGCTGGCAAACAGCTGCAGCAGCTGCAGCCGCTCGCTGCTGATGGAGTGATTGGAGCCGGGCAGATCGACGATCACGACCCCCAGGGTGCGATTGCGCGAGATCAACGGGGCGGCAGCAAAAGAGGATATGGCAAAACGCTTGATAAAGCTGCATTCGGCGCAGTTTTGGCAGTCTACTTCGGTCACGTGACACAGGTGGCGTTGCTGCAGCGCCTGAGACACCACACGGCAGGCCTCATCACCCAGATCAACCCGTAGCGAACGAACGGCAGTGCAGTAATCACTCTGCCACTGGCGGGCAATCTGGTCATCGTCCAGTTCCCAATGGCCGGTGAGCGGGTTGGCAGGATCGCCCCCTACTACCTGCAATCCATCGGCATCGGCCTGTTCAACACCGAGCATCCCCTGCAGCACGCCGGTTTTCTCATTGTGCAGAAACAGCATGGCGCGGCCGAACAGACTGTTGTTCTGGTGGACCAGGGCCGACAGAAACAGGTGCAGCAGTTTATTCAGGCGATTGGTGGAAAGCAGGGTGGAGCTGAACAGGGACAACAACGTGAGAGCGCCGGCGCTGGAGTGCTGGCGGGTAGCATCAAGGGTGATCGGTGTCGGTGGCGTGGGAGACATACGTAACCTGCTGGTGCATGCAGTGTATGCCGCCTGGGCGGCTTCAGGGGAAGCTAGAGCCGTTTTTCCTTCTCTTCAGCTTCCATTTTGCAGTTGATGCAGAGCGTGGTAACCGGACGGGCCTTTAAACGGCCCTCGCCGATCTCTTCGCCGCACTCCTCGCAGATGCCGAAACTATCGTCATCAAGACGCTCAAGGGCTTCCTTGATCTTGTTGACCAGCTTGCGTTCGCGATCGCGTATCCGCAACTCGAAGGTGCGGTCTGACTCCTGGGTTGCGCGGTCGGTGGGGTCTGGGAAGTGCGCGGCATCATCGGCCATCTCGTGGACGGTCTTGTCGGCCTCGGACAACAACCCCTTCATCTCATCCAGCAGCAGCTGGCGATATAGTTCTCGTTTTTCGGCGTCCATAGCTCTCCTCACTGCAGGAGTCTAAAACTGAGCGATTTTATCGGGTAGCCCCTGCCAAGTCCAGCAAAAAGTGCATCAGGACAAGAGTTGAAGCGCCTCCTGCACGCTGGATGCGCCCTGGCAGCCGATCGCGCTCGGGGTCAGCCGCTTAAGGTGCGCCGCCGGAAGCAGGCAGCTTTTGAAGCCCAGCTTCTCAGCCTCGGCCAGACGCGGTTCAGGCTGGGTCACGGCCCGCACCTCGCCGGCCAGTCCCACCTCGCCGAAGACCACGGTCTGCGGGTCCACCGGACGGTCCAGATGAGAGGAAGCCACGGCCAGCAGAATTGCCAAGTCGGCGGCCGGTTCCGAGAGACGGGCGCCGCCGGCCACGTTGAGGAAGATATCCTGGCCGGCCAGGTGCAGGCCGGCCTTCTTCTCCAGCACCGCCACCAAGAGTGCCAGCCGGTTACTGTCGATGCCGATGGTGGTCCGGCGCGGCGTGCCGTAGGCGCTGGGGGTCACCAGGGCCTGGATCTCCACCAGCAGGGTGCGGCTCCCCTCCAGGGAGGCGGTCACCACCGAGCCGGGGGCGTCCAGCGGTCGCTCGGCCAGGAACAGTTCCGAGGGATTGGCCACCTCGGCCAGGCCGCCGGCCTTCATCTCGAACACGCCGATCTCGTTGGTGGAACCGAAGCGATTCTTGACCGCACGCAGGATGCGGTACGGGTGGCCGCGGTCCCCCTCAAAGTAGAGCACGGTGTCCACCATATGCTCCAGCACCCGGGGACCAGCCAGGGCGCCATCCTTGGTGACGTGCCCCACCAGAAAGACCGGCAGATTGCTGCCTTTGGCCAGCAGCATCAACCGTCCGGCCGACTCACGGACCTGACTGACGCTGCCCGGCGCTGACTCCAGGGCCTGGGTCCAGACGGTCTGAATCGAGTCCACCACCAGGGCCTGGGGTTTGTGCTGCTCCACCTGGGCAACAATCTCCTCTAGGGAGTTCTCAGCCAACACCAACAAGTTGGGCGCATCCACCCCCAAACGCTCGCCCCGCAACCGGGTCTGTGCCGCCGATTCCTCGCCGGAGACGTACAATACCGGCCCCTGGCCGGCCAGGTGCTGCATGGCCTGAAGCAGCAAAGTCGACTTGCCGATGCCGGGATCGCCGCCGATCAGCACCAGCGAGCCGGGCACCAGACCGCCCCCCAGCACCCGGTCCAGTTCGCTGATGCCGCAGCTGCGGCGCACTTCGGCCTGGGGCGGCACCTGACTGATCGGCAGAGGGCTGTTCTTGGCAGTACTCAGCATGGCTCGTCCCTGGGCAGCCTTGGGCGAGGCCTGGCGCTCCTCGGCCATACTGTTCCAGGCCCCGCAATCGGGACACTTTCCCAGCCATTTCGGTGATTGGGCACCGCACTGGCTGCAGGTAAAGACTGATTTCTGACGCATGACTGGGCTCCGGCTGCCTGATGACGATAGAAGAAAAAGCAGGACTGACGGCACTTTAGCAGAAAGACGGAGGGCTCACAACCGCCGAATGTCGCTTGTATACAGGGGGAGCCTTTGCTATAGTACACGGACTAAAATGATCAACTATTGACTGCCAAAGGAGAACCGCAGCAATGATTGGAACCATCGAAATCAAGACCGATCTGCACTGGGTCGGGGTATTACATCCCGAACTGCGCATCTTTGACGACCTGTTCCCCACTGAACACGGCACCACCTACAACAGCTACCTGGTCAAGGGCAGCAGCAAGATCGCCCTGATCGACACGGTCAAGGGCAAGTTCACCGACCTGTTCATGGACAAGATCCGTTCGCTGGTGGAGCCGGCCGACATCGACTACATCATCGTCAACCACGCCGAGCCAGACCACTCCGGTTCGCTGGCCTACCTGCTGGACCAGTGCCCCAACGCCACGGTGATCTCCACCCAGGCCGGCAAAAACTTCGTAACCAATATGATCCACAAGCCGTTTCAGTCACAGGTGGTCAAGGATGGCGACACCCTCGACCTGGGAGGCCGCACGCTACGCTTCATCATGGCCCCGTTCCTGCACTGGCCCGACACCATGTTTACCCGGCTGGAAGAGGAAAAGCTGCTGTTCACCTGTGACGCCTTCGGCGCCCACTACTGTGACACGAAACATATCTTCAACGACGAGACCGAAGACTTCACCTCGGCCCGCCAGTTCTACTTCGACTGCATCTTCCGCCCCTTCAAAGACAAGGTACTCTCCGCAGTAGAAAAGATCCGCCACGACGTGATCGACATGCTGCTGCCCAGCCACGGTCCGATCATCCGCAAGGACCCCTGGCGGGTGATCCAGCAGTTCGAAAACTGGAGCAAGCCCACCTCCTTCGGCAAAAAAGTGGTGCTGCTCTACCTATCGCCCCACGGCAATACCGAGAAGATGGCCAAGGCCTTTGTGGAAGGAGCGGCCCGGGACGGCATCGAGGTGGCCTGCCACCATATCGTCGGTATGCTCGATGACGAGATCCGCACCCTGATGGAAGAGGCCGATGCCCTGGCGTTCGGCATCCCGACGGTGGCCCGCGACATCCCGCCGCCGATGTGGCATGTGCTGACCAACCTGAGTACCGTCAAGCTCAAGACCACTACCGCTGCCCTGTTCGGCAGCTACGGCTGGAGCGGCGAGGCCTGTAAGATGGCCGAGGAGCGGTTGAAGGGGATGGGACTGAAACTGGTGGCCGAGCCGGTGCGTACCGTATTCACCCCCACCGAGGAGGTATTGGAACAGTGCCGCGCCCTGGGGGCGACGGTCTCCGCGGTGGTGGCCCAGAAGGGGTAGTCTTGTACGGAGTACGCACGCAGAACGGGCGGCCGATTGGCCGCCCGTTCTGCGTTTATGAACCCCAAGGCCTGAACAGGCTGTGTTCGATCCCCAGTTGGTCCAGCAGCTTGCCTACCACAAAATCCACCAGCTCATCCATCGATTCGGGTCGCTGGTAAAAGGCCGGCATGGCCGGCACGATCCGCGCCCCGGCCTGGGACAGCTTGAGCAGGTTTTCGAGGTGAATGCTCGAGAGGGGTGTTTCTCGCGGCAGCAGCACCAGCGGCCGTCGCTCTTTCAGCATCACATCGGCGGCCCGTTCGATCAGGCTGCCGGAGATACCGGCCGCGATCCTTCCGACGGTGCCCATGCTGCAGGGGGCGATCACCATCGCCTCCGGTGCGGCAGAACCGCTGGCCTCCGGGGCCCAGAGATCATTCACCCCCCGCAGTGTCAGATCGGCGTCCGGCAGCCCCCAGCATTGTTTGAGGCCGTCTCCGTCGCTCAGCTCCACCCCCGTCTCAAAACGGCAAACCTCGCGGCCGCTTGCGCTGGCAACCAGGGTCACCCGGTGTCCGCCCTTCAGCAGCTCCTCCAGCAGCCGCAACCCGTAGATACTGCCCGAAGCGCCGGTGATGGCCAGCAGGATCCTCATAGCGCCCTCCCCCAAAAGAGATCCGCTGCGGTGGCGGCCAGGAAGGTCAGGCTGATGTAGCCGTTCATGGTAAAGAAGGCCGCATCCAGCTTGCTCAGATCACCACCCCGTAACAGCCAATGCTCGTACAGCAGCATAGCGGTCATTAACCCGCAGCCCAGCCAGAACCAGACACCCAGTCCCAGCAGCAGCGCCAGCCAGACCAGCAGACCGATGGTGAGCAGATGAAATAGGCGGGCCAGCCAGAGCGAGCCACTGACCCCCAGGGCCACCGGGATCGAGTGCAGCCCGACTGAGCGGTCGTACTCCAGATCCTGCAGGGCGTAGAGGATATCAAAACCGGCCACCCAGAACAGTACCAACAGCCCCAGCACGATGGCCGGCAGCTGGATGGTGCCGGTCAAGGCCACCCAGGCGCCGATCGGCGCGGCCGCCAGACAGATCCCCAGCACGACATGGGCCAGGGCGGTGAAACGCTTGCAGTAGGAGTACAGTACCAGGAAGAACAGGGCGATCGGCGCGAGCTTGAGGCAGAGCGGGTTGAGCATGGCAGCCGACCAGAGCAACAGCGCCACCGAGAGCAGGATGGCAACCAGGACCGCCCCCTTGGAGAGCAACCCGGCCGGGATGGCCCGGCCGGCGGTACGCGGATTGCGGGCATCGATCTCGGCGTCGATCAGACGGTTCATGGCCATGGCGGCGGTGCGGGCCCCCACCATGGCCAGGATGATGAACAGCAGCTGCCGTCCGCTGGGCAGGCCACGGACCGCCAACAGGGCTCCGGACAGGGCGAACGGCAGGGCGAAGATGGTGTGGGAGAACTTGATCATCTCCATGAAGATGGTGATTTTTTGCAGCACTGCGGTCATGTCAGGCCAGGCTCCTTCCTTCGGTGTTACGGTGCATATGCTGCCGCTTCGGGCCGAGCCTCCTGCAGATAGGGGAAAAAGGCACGGTCCGACTCCAGCATGTGGCGCATGACGACTTCATGGGCCAAGAATTCAAAAAGGTCACCGATGGCCAGGCCATCCACTTCAAACAGACGGGCCAGTTCGTGACCCTTCGCCAAAAGCGCGCCATGCTCCGCCGCATGCTCCGGCAGACCGGCATAGCCGATCCGAGCAAGGCACTGCTCTTCATCATGGAAATGCCGGGCGACCTCCTCCAGCAATGCCGCAATGGCCGGTCCGCTCTCAAGCTTGGAAGCTTGCATAAGCAGCCGGTTGAGCAGGTTGTTGGTCATGGCGACCAGGGTCCTGTGCTGCGTGTCGATGACCTGATTACCACAGCAGAAGGACGGCTTCCAGATCAGACTCACCAGCGAGACCGCTTCTTTGGACGGCACGCTGGCGGCTCCGCCATCCATAGTGGCCCAGACCAGCCGATTACGCCCTTGTTCCTTGGCCTGGTACAGCAAGGCATCGGCCTGCTCTAAAAGTTCATGTTCCTGCCTTTCAGCGGTGCAACGGGCCGTGATCACCCCCAGGCTGGCAGTGACATAGGCACACACGGTCGAACTTTTGTGCGGGATCGCCCTGGCGTAAATGCCCTGCCTGATGCGCTCGGCAATGACCACCGCGCCAGCTGCGTCGGTCTCCGGCAGGATACAGACAAATTCCTCGCCACCGTAGCGCGCCACCAGATCTGCGGCCCGGTTGGTGCTGTTCAGCAGCACCTGACTGATCTCCCGCAGACAGGCATCACCGGCAAGATGACCGTAGGTGTCGTTAAATGGCTTGAAGCAGTCAATGTCCACCATGATCAACGCAAGCTCGGACCCTGAGCGGACATGGCGGGCATACTCCCTGGCAAACATGTCATCAAAATGGCGACGGTTGGCCAGTCCGGTCAGACTGTCAGTGCTGCTCATCGCCTCCAGCTTAGTGTTGAGCTCCGCCATGGCTGCTTCTGCCTGTTTACGCTCGCTGATGTCCTGGGTGACACTCAGGATATGGGGGCTGCCGTGCAGCGAGATGATCGTGGCTGAAAACAGCCCGTCAATCTGATGGCCATCCTTGTGGTTGAACACCAGCTCTATGTTTTTACAGTTGCCGGTTGTGATCAGCTGTTCCACGATGCGGCTTCTGACCTGGCTGTCCTGCCAGATTGCAAGATCCAGGGTTGTACGCCCCACCAGCTCCTCACGGGTATAACCGGTCAGATCCGTAAAGGCGTCATTGATGCTGACCAGTCGCCCCTCGTCCAGACTGGTGATCAGCAGGGCATTGGGGCTGGCATTGAAGATCAGCTCGAAGTGTTCCCTGGCCTCAGAACTCTCGGCCAAGGCTCGCTGGCTCACCAGCATGATAAAACCCGGCGTCGAGAGTATGCTGACCAGCACCACCACCAGATAGGTCGTTACCTCAAGGATCGATGCGGCGAACATCCCGCTGGTTGAGGCTTCAGCGATCAACTGTGCGGCCCGCCAGGCAAAGAACAACCCATTCAGAGCATACGCCGCAAGCAGCAGATCCACAGCCCGGTAACGGTACGAGCGGAAGGTGCGCAAGGCCGAGACAATCAGCAGCGAAAAGCCGGCAACCGCCAGGGCAAACAAGATGCGACGAACCTGCAAGTCCGGGGCAACCAGCGTGAAATAGACAACCGTCAGCATAAACAGGAAAAACACGGCAGATACGGCCGTGCGGTGTGCTGGCTGACCAAAGAATCGTTCTATCCCGTAATAGAGCAGTATAAGACCGCTGATAAAAAAGAAGTTGTTGGCGATGACCATCACCGATCCGAACAACGCCATATCCCGCAGATGATTACAGACAAAACCGACAGCAAAGGCGCAGTTACCCGCCGCCCAGTAGCCCAGGCCGGGCATGGTGGCATGACTGCGGTACAGAAGCACCAGCACCGCCGCCTGTGCCAGCGTAACAAGCCCCAGCACCGCTGCCAGGGTATGGATATCCATAACCATCTCCATTTCCTATCGATCCAGCTCGCTGCGAAGGTTCGGACTACCCTGCTCTACTGTTTTCAGGGCAGGTCATACTCCTTCCAGCGTTGGCTGATCAACTGCTCTGTGACGTCGTCGCTCAGCCGCTCACCGGTCAGGTGGCGGCAGGTGGCGTTGATCGCCAGCCTGCGGCCGGTCTCATCCTTAACCAGGTCGTCACGCCAGTCGGTATCGTTGACTGCGCACCAGGCGGTCTGCATCAGGCTGTAGGGGTGCCGCTCGGCATCCACCAGCACCAACAGCCGCGCCTTGGCAAACCAGGGCAACTCCCACAGCGATTGTACGATCTCCCGCACCTGGCGCGGGCCACTACTGCTGATGGAAACCACGGCGCTCTGGCGGAAGACCCAGGGCAACGGCAGGTGGATATCGCGCACCTCAGGCACCAGCCGCGGCAGCAAGGCCGCCAGCAGCCGTTCCCAGCCCAGCATCATCCAGCAATCCTCCTGGGGCGGCGGCCCAACGACCGTGGCCGGGATCAACGGCGCTTCGCGACGGGTGATCCTCACCACCGTAATTCGCGCCGCAGGGCCGGCCGGATCATAACGACCGGTATGGTTGCCGAAGGGCCCCTCGATCAATGGCTGATCTGGTTCGGCAAAGCCCTCGATCACCAGTTCGGCCTCGGCCGGCACCCGCAGCGGACCGTGCAGACAATTTACCACCGGCAGGGTAGCCTGGCGCAGCCAGCAGGCAAACTGCAGCTCGTCCAACCCCGGCGGTAGGGGCCAGGCTGCGGCCAGGGTCAGGGCCGGCGGCCCTCCCAGCACAATCGCCACCGGCATCCGTTCGCCCCGCCGGATGTACTCCTGATGATGGCGGGCGGCATCACTGCCGCTGCGCCAGCGGATCGCCAGGCTATGGACGTCGTGAATCTGGCAGCGATAGATGCCGCAGTTGGGTTGGCTGCCGTCCGGCAGGCTGGTAACGACCTGGCCCAGGGTGATGTACTGACCGCTGCCGCTGGCTGAGCCGTCATCAGGCCAGTTGTGCAGAAACGGCAATTGCTGCAGGTCGGCGCCCGGCAGCAGCTCTTCGCGGCAGGGACCGCTGGGTACCACTATTGGTCGGCACTGGCCCAGCGACGGGTGGTCGGCCAAAAGCGGCCCCAACCCGTCCAGCCCGTTGAGTGACAGGTCCTGCAGCAGCGCGCTGAAATTGAGCGTCAGGTCTTCCAGCCGATCCAGCCCCAGGGCCAGCCGCATCCGGCGACGGGAGCCGAACAGGTTGGTAACCACCGGAAATGGGCCCTGATCGGGCTGGCGGAACAGCAGTGCCGGCCCACCTTTGGGGTAGCGGCTGATGCGGCGGGTAATGGCGGCGATCTCCAGCCGGGTTGCCACGGGATGCTCCACCTGTTGCAACTCCCCCAACCGTTCGAGGCGAGCGACAAAATCGTGCAGTGACGAAAGCATCTGTGCCTCCTTGCAGCCATTCCGGTTCGTCGATAGGTGAGGCTCTGATGAACCACCTGCGTCAGACTAGTCTCCGTTTGGCGCTGTTGTCAATGCCGGCGCCGGTTCGCTGCTGTGCAGCGGGCAATATTCAGCCGGTTCGCTGCCGCTGGCAAAATACTCGTCCCGCTGCCGGGGGCAGGCCGGGCCAGCCAGCAGACCGCTGGCCGGATCGATGCTGATCGCCACCACCGTTTCCGGCTTGGTAAAATCGACCACCGGCCGGTTCGCCAGGGCCGCCCGCATGAACCGCTCCCAGAGCGGAGCCGCCAGCGCACCACCGGTGAAACCCTTGCCGCCGGGCCTGGGTTGATCGTAGCCCAACCAGACCCCCGCCACCAGCTGCGGCGTGTAGCCAATGAACCAAGCGTCACGGTAGTCGTTGGTGGTGCCGGTCTTACCGGCAGCCGGGTACTGCTGGCTGAATGATTTTAGCGAGCGGGCAGTGCCGCTAACCAGCACATCTTTCAGCATCTGGGTGGTGATGTAGGCGTTTGCCGATGACATGACCGGCGCACTGGCCGGCGGCCGCAGGTCCCAACTTTTGTGGTAACTGTTGTAGATGCGGGTGATACTGCGCGGTTGCGGCCGGTTGCCGCCATTGGCCAGCGGCGCGTAGGCCAGCGTCAGGTCATGCAGAGAGACCTCTTCCGTGCCTAACGCCAGTGAGAGGTCCTGCTGCGTGCGGAGCGGCAGCCCCAATCCGGCGCTAAAATCACTGAAAGCGCTGACCCCCACCGCATCCAGCAGCTTGACCGCAATCACGTTGTTGGACGAGGCCAGGGCCTGGCGCAGGCTCATGGTGCCATGGCTTTTCCCGTCATAGTTGAGCGGTTTCCAGGTCTCATTATACCCCTTAGGATAGGTCACCGGCGCGTCATTCCAGACATCACCCGCCGTAGCGCCGCTCTCCAGTGCAAAGGCGTAGAGTAGCGGCTTGATAGCTGAGCCTGGCTGACGACGGGCCTGCAGCGCGCGGTTATAGGGGCTGCTGACAAAATTGGTGCCACCCACCGCTGCCAGCAGATCACCACTGACCGGATCAAAGGCCACCAGGGCCCCCTGCAGCTGAGGCGCGATCCGGGGCACTCCCTCGCTGATCACCTGCTCGGCCTGTAGCTGCAGCGGTAGATCCATGGCGGTCGTCAGTTCCAGCCCCCCCTGTTCGATGATACCGCTGCCGTAGTGCTCGATCAGGAGTGTCCGCAGATGTGCCAGATAATAGGGCGCCTGGTTGCGTGGCACCGGAGCGGCCGTTTGGCTGCGCACCTGCTGCAGTTGCCGGGCGTTGAGCGCACCCACCTCGGACATCCGCTTCAGCACCACGGCCCGGCGTTGCCCGACCTCAGCCGGTTTCCCCAGCGGGTTATAGCGGCCGGGATTTTTGGGAACCCCGGCCAACAGGGCGCACTCGGCCTCGGTCAACTCTTCGGGGTTCTTGTCGAAATACAGCCGGGCCGCCTGGGCAATGCCCCAGGCGCCGTTGCCGTAATAGATCTCGTTCAGGTACATCTCAAGGATCTGGCGCTTGGTGTACTTCTGCTCATACTCCAGCGCCAGCACCCCTTCCTTCAGCTTGCGGTCGATGGTCTTTTCGCCGCTCAGGTAACGGTTCTTGATCAACTGCTGGGTGATGGTGGAACCGCCCTCCGCCAGCCGCCGCTTGACCACGTCCTTGACCGCGGCCCGTGCGATACCCCGCAGATCGATGCCGCCATGCTCATAGAAACGGGCGTCCTCTACCGCCACCACCGCCTGCTGCAAAAAGGTCGGGATCCGGTCGATGGTGACCCAGTAGCGGGTCTCCGGCAACAGGCGCCCCACGAAACGGCTCTGGCGGTCAAAGACCTTGATTGAGCGATAGCCGCTGGGCAGCAGGTGATGGCTGGCATAGGGCGGCGGTGGTTGGGTCTGGGCCAGACCAGGGCTGGTCAGCAGAAAGAGAACAAGACAGAGCACCACCAGGCGCTGCAAGTGACCGTTGCTACACACCACGCTTGCTCCTGAGCGCCTGGCGGTAGAGCTGGTCATAGGCCTGGGCCGCCGCCTCCCAGGTGAAGCGCTTGGCCATGCCGTTTCTGCGCAGGGCGGCCAGACCGGGCTGGTTGTTGTAGTAAGTCCAGGTGGCCCAGCCCACGGTGTCGAACAGGGCGGCGGCGGTGTGGCTCCAGAACTTGAAGCCGTCGCCGGTAAGCTCGGCCTCATTGAAGTTCTCGACACTGTCATCCAGGCCGCCGGTGGCCCGCACCAGCGGCGGGGTACCGTAGGCCAGCGAATACATCTGATTCAGGCCGCAGGGTTCAAAGGCCGACGGCATCAGAAAGAAATCGCTGCCGGCCTCCACCAGGTGGGCCAGGGCGTTGTCGTAACCGATAAAGCAACCCACCTGTTCAGGGTGACGATGGGCCATGCCGCCAAAGAAGAAGTGGGCCCACGGTTCTCCGGTGCCGACCACCACCAGCTGGATATCCAGCTTGAGCATCTCGTGGATCGCCTCGGCCAGCAGATCGGTCCCTTTCTGGGCCACCATGCGGGAGACCACCCCGAACAGCGGCACATCAACCTCCGGCAGGCCGAAGCGACGCTGCAAGGCCCGCTTGCAGACCGCCTTGCCGGAGAAGTCATCGCTGCCGTAGTTGGCCGGCAGGTAGTGGTCGCTGGCCGGATTCCACTCCTCGTAATCCACCCCGTTCAGGATACCGTACAGATCGGCAGACCGTTCCCGCAGCACCCCCTCCAACCCCCAGCCGAAGGCGGCAGTCTGGATCTCACGGGCGTAGCCCTGACTGACCGTATTCAGCAGCGTGGCCTGATAGATGCCCCCTTTGAGCAGGTTGACCTGATCATCCTTTTCCAACCCCAGAAAGGTGAACTGGTCCCAGCCCACATCCAGCACCTCCATCAGGCCGGGATAAAATACCCCCTGATACTGCATGTTGTGGATGGTGAGGATCGAGGCGGCATTGCCCACCAGCGGGTCGGTGCGGTAACTGGTATTGAGCAAGAGTGGCACGGCGGCGGTGTGCCAGTCGTGGGCATGCAGGATATCGGGCTGCCAGCCCAGCAACTTGGGCAGCTCCAGTGCGGCCTTGGAGAGAAAGACATAGCGGTTGTCGTTGTCCATGAAGGCCACGTTGTCGACGCCGTAGATGCCGTCGCGGCCGTAAAGGCCATCATGTTCAAGAAAATAGACCGGCACCTCGCTCTTGGGCAGCCGTCCCTCCCAGACCCCGCAGTACATCTCGCCGATGATCCCCATCGGCACCACCAGCGAACCGGGCAAAAGCTTCAGGTCGTAGCGATCAGGATCGATGCTGTAGTAACGCGGCAGCACCACCCGCACATCATGGCCCATCCGCTGCAGATAGCGGGGCAGGTCGCCCACCACCTCCCCCAGCCCGCCGGTCTTGGCAAACGGGGCTGCCTCGGCGGCGGCAAACAGTATCTTGAGCGGCTGCTCAGACTGACTCATGCTGTAAACTCCTGTTGCAGAACCGTAATGGCCCGCTGCAGTTCATGCTCCAGCTCCGGCATACCGCCTGAACAGGCGGTCAGATCGCCCTGACGGGCATACTGCTCGAGGCTCGCCGCCCGCGCGGTCACCAAGCGCGCGCCAACCGACCCGGATTCCCCCTTCAGGCCGTGGATCAGCCTGGCAAACTCTGCACTATCGTTGGCCGCCAGCGCAGCCTGAAGCCCAGCCATCTTGTGCGGCACGCTCTCGAGATACATGGCCACCACGTCGACCAGCACATCAGCACAGCCCAGGGCCAGATAGTTGCGCTCCAGGTAATCACGGTCAAGGGGCTCATCGCTCATTGCTGCGCTGGTGGTGCTGGGGTCGATCATGGCTTTCTCCCTGGGGTGCTGTATGGTGTCATGGTACCCATCTGCTGTAATGTTGAACCGGTCCGGCATAACGCGACGCAGCTCGCCGACCAGTTGCCTGATCTCCACCGGCTTGGTCACATAGCCGTCCAGACCGGCCGACAGGAAACGGTCGCGGTCTTCGGACAAGGCGTGGGCGGTCATGGCAATCACCGGTATCTGGCTATCGACCCCTGGCAGCTCGCCGGAACGGATGGCTGCCACGGCCTGCAGTCCGTCCATCTCCGGCATGGAGATGTCGGTCAGCACCAGATCGAATGACTGCCTGGCCAAGGCCGCCAGCAACTGTCTGCCGTCAGCGACCACCACCACCTCCTGGCCCAGCGTTGACAGGAATTCCCGTAACACCAGCTGATTGGCCGGATTGTCTTCTGCCAGCAGTATGTTGAAGCGGGGCAGTGGTCCCTCGTCATCCGCAGACAACGCGGCGGACGGCAAGGATTTGGCCAGCTCAAAGGGGAGCTCAAAGCTGAAGCATGAACCGTGGCCTGGGCTCGACTGCACCATCAGACTGCCCCCCATCAACTCCACCAACTGTTTGCTGATGGTCAGCCCCAGGCCGGTGCCGCCAAAACGACGGGTGGTGGAATCATCTACCTGGCTGAACATATCAAAGATCAGCAGCTGCTTGTCCAGCGGGATACCGATACCGGTGTCGCTGACCTCAAAGCGCAGCCATAATCCGGGCTGGTCGTCAGTGCCTGCAAGCGGCGCAACCTTCAGGCTGACCCGCCCCTGTTCGGTAAACTTGAGGGCGTTGCCCATCAGGTTGGACAGCACCTGACGCAGGCGTCCCTCGTCTCCGATCAGCAGATCGGGTGCTCCATCGGCATACTCCACGACAAACTCCAGCTGTTTGCAGCGGGCCGTTACCCCATACAGGCTGCTCAGCGCCTCCAAGAGCCGCTTCAGGCTGAACGGTTGGCGGTATATCTCCAGCCGGTTAGCCTCGATCCGGGAAAAGTCGAGTATGTCGTTGATGATCTGCAGCAGCGAGGTGGCTGCGTCATTGGCGCAGTCCAACAACTCGCGCTGACGAGGGTTAAGCGACGTTTCACGCAGCAGCGAGGTGATCCCCATGATGGCGTTCATCGGGGTGCGGATCTCGTGGCTCATCACCGCCAAGAAACGCCCTTTGGCCTGGCTGGCCCGCTGCGCCGCATCCCGGGCCACCGCGCACTCGCTGGTCCGCTCCGACACCCGCTCTTCCAGGCTATCGTTAATCGTGCGCAGCTCGCTGAAGGCGCTTGCCAGACTATCCGCCATCTGCCGGATGTTTTCGGTCAGCTCCCCCACCTCGCGCAGGAACGAATTGGGCCAGCTTGGCGACTGCCCCTGGCTCAGCTTAAGCGGTAGGCTGGCGGTGGTAAGCTCCAGGTTGTGGATCGAACGACCGAAGCGCGCACTGATCAGCTTGGCCGACAGCACGGTGGCCACCATCAGGCCAAACAGCAATCCGAACAGGTTTACGGCGCGGCTGTTCAGGGCGGCAACCACCGGCGCATAGGGAGTTTCGACCAGCACCTCCCGCGGCACACCGTTACCCATCGGGCTGCGATTGACCAACACGGCCCGGCGCATGATCTCGATCCAAGGCATGCCGGGCAGCTTGATGGGGCGCACCGTCGAGATGCCCGGCGGCGCGTCGAGTGGCGGTTTGCTGCTGGTGGTCACGATAATCGCACCCTGCTGATCAAGCACCGTGACGTATACCCTGCGCCGTTCGGCCATGAACGATGCCTGCTGCTGCAGCTGCTGGCTGCCGCCGGGCTGTGCGGGGTCAGCCTGCAACCGCTGCTGACTGGTCTCAACCATCTGCTGCGAATATTTCTTCAGCTGCTGTTCCTGCTCCTCAAGCTCCATATGCAGGCTGATGGCGGTGGCAACGGTGGTCGGTATGAAAACGATGGCGGTCAAAAGCAGCGTCAGCGCCTCGGCAAAATGAAGCCGCAGATGTACATCGCCGTGGCGCCGGAAGAGAACAAAGCGTATGGCCAGCAAGAGCAGCGAGGCCAGCAGGGCATTGAAGACGCCGTTGACGGCAAATTTCAGCGCATAGAGCAGGCTGGCCGTCAACTCCACCTTCATCTGCAGGTGGTAGATAGCCACCAGCACGGGGCCACCCAGCAGCAGCCAGTACAGGCAAGCCGCAGCCATCATGTTTTGCAGCCGACGGTGCAGCAGCGCTATGACGGCGATCTCGGCGGCAAGGACCAGAAAGGGGAACGGCTGCCCCCACAGCAGCAGGGTGCCGCTGGCGGCAAGCAGCCCCACCAGCATGCCGGCCCGTGCTCCCAAGAGGTCCAGTGCCAGCAAGGCACCGATTGATCCCAGCAGGAATGAAAGCCGATAGTAGACCTCAATCGGCAGCAGCCAGTTCAGCAGCAGACCGATCAGTCCCAGCAGGAACCCACCGAGCAGCGCTTTGTATGGGGTAGAGGCAAAACGGTTCATAAACTCCCACAGTCGCTCGTCGTGCAACTCTAGCGCAACCGGTTAGGAAGTAAAGCACAAAGCGGGGCCCTCATATCGAGAACCCCGCCTTAGGTGCCTGCACGTGCGCTATGCAGATCCCGGCTACAGGTTGACGACCGAACTGCAGGGCGCCTTGTAGCCGATCCGGATGCCGCCCCAGTGCCGGCCGTTGATGTAGACCGGCAGGCTGATGTCGTTCAGGATCTCGCCGGTGTCGCGGCGATAGGTCTGCAGCAGGATCCCGTCCAGGTTGGCTGCGCAGCGGCTGCCGGTGTGGTCGCTAAAGATCCGCTTGGTGCGGTTATTGTTGCGGTCTTGCTCCGGATTGCCGGTCAGCGGCTTGCTGTAGCGCTGGTTGTGGGTCGGCACATAGGCCTTGTCGTCAAAGCAGATCGCGTACAGCACGTTGCTGTCCCGGTTGACGATCGTCTCCTGCAGCGGGGACACCGCCCGATCGAAGAAGCTGTCAAAACGAGTGGTGAACTTGGGCGGTTCGGTTTTCTGCGGATAGGGCTTGTAGGCCCGGTCAAACAGGTCGGCCTCGCTGATGGTGCCCCGCTGCAGCGCCTCGGCGATCACCTGCTGGACGCCGTCGTGCAGTTCCTTGACATAGGCCTTGATCTGATCGTGGTAGTTGCCCACCGAGAATTTACCGACCGTGCCGTAGATCTGCTCCACCACCTCGGAGAACTGGCCGAAGGCCTCGGCGCTCTTCTGCATCATGGCGTTGGTCTCGCTGGATATCTCCGAGACATGGTGGATCTTGCCGGCGATCTCGCCGGTGGTGGCGCTCTGTTCCTCGCTGGCCACGGCGATCTGATCGATCATCTCTTTCGATTCATAGGCATGCTGCCGGATCGCCTCCAGTCGGTTGCGGGCGTCCTCAGCCTGGGTCAGTCCGGTCTGCACCAGTTGGCTCTCCCTGTTGATCAGCCCCACGGCACGCTGACTCTCCTGCTGGATCGAGGCCACAATCCGCTCAATCTCGCGGGTTGATTTGGTGGTCTTTTCGGCCAGGGCCCGCACCTCATCGGCCACCACCGCAAAACCGCGGCCGGCCTCGCCGGCCCGGGCCGCCTCAATGGCGGCATTCAGCGCCAGCAGGTTGGTCTGATCGGCAATATCCTCGATCAGGTTCAGCATGTCGCCGATCTGATTGGACGAGCCCTCCAGCTGACGGATCCCCTGCAGGGTCTCCTGGACGCTGTCGGCGATGCTGCGCATGCAGTCGCAGGTCTGCTGCACCACCGCCATACCGTCATTGGCAGCACTGTCAACTTGGGCAGAAAGAGCTGCAGCACGGTGGGTGTTATCGGCCACACCATGGATGGTCTGGGCCATCTCCTCGGCCGCCACCGCCACGGCGGCGGCACCCTCCTTCTGCGACTCCGAGGTCTTGACTATCCGCTCGGTACCGGCGGCCAGTTCGCAGACACTGGAGCCGATCAGGCAGGCCTGCTGGTAGAGAGAAGCGATGATCTCACGGATCTTCTGGGTCAGGTGGTTGACCTCCTCACCCAGCAGTCCGATCTCGTCGTGCGATTTGATCGGGATAATCCTGGTCAGGTCGCCCTCGCCCTTGGCGATCTCCGCCACCTGGGCGGAGAGTACCTTGATCGGCCGCACCACCAAACGGGAAATCAGCAGGTACAACACGGCGATGATCACAAAAAAGAAGAACACGCCCACGCCGGCCAGTATCAGTGCCAGTTTTTTGGCCTTGGCTACCCCGGCCTCCAGCGAGGTGGTCAGTTGCAATCCCCCCAGGAACTTGGGGCCGGCATCATGGCAGGCGTTGCAGCGAGCCTCATTGACCAGCGGCGTGGCCAATACCAGGGCAGATTTGCCGTCAATCGTGACATTCTGTTCCTTCTGGGCACCGGATTCCACTGCCTGTTTCAGCAGTTGACTCTCCTCACCGCCACCGTACGGTTTGCCGTCGGCGTGGAACAGCTGTATCTTGAGCGCGCCACCCCGCTTGACCACCTCATCCACGTAGCCGTTAAAGGCCTCGAAGTCGCCTTTCATCTTCAGCTCGATCAGGTCATGGACCACAGCGGCGGCGGCCTGACGGGTGGCTGTTCGCTGCAGGTCCAACATCGAATTGTAGGAAAGATAGAGGCTTAAGCCCCCCAGGCAGGCAAAACCGATGGAAAGGGTGACGGCGATGGCGATCAGCACCTTGGCTGTCAGACGCACGTTAAACATGGGGTAACACCTCCACGGAGAAGGAAGATCGCAGTGTTGACCGGTTGCACGAAGATGTTGCGCAGTAAAGCAAACCACTGCAAAAAAATCAAGTTATTTAGTAACATCGTTTTATAGTGCTGTACGACAACCGGAAACGAGACACGATATGACGAGCGTACATGCGGGGTAAACAACGGTACCACTGGTGCCATACGGTCTACAGCAGCGCCGAGAGCGCCATCAGTTCGTCGACCGTCTTCGTAAGCAGCACCGGGCAACCCCGCTCAGCAGGCAGCCGCAGGTCGATATCGTAGCGGTCTCCCACGAACAGCACCTGCTCCGGACCATGACCCAGCGCCTCCAGCACCTCGTCCAGCACCGATTCGTCCGGCTTGGGACGCCAGGTGTCGTTGATGGTGATCACCCGCTCAAAGGCCGCCTCCAGCCCCAAAGTGACCAGAATCTTCTCAGTCAGGGTACGGTTGTTGTTGGTCAGCAGCCAGCTGGTGTAGCGTTGCCCCAGCGCCTCAACCAGCGGCGCCACGCGGGGGTCCGGCTCGATGTGATGGTGCGGTTCCAGCTCTGCGGCAAAGCGCCGGTGCAACTCGGGCACGGTACCACCCAGGGTTTCGATGGCCACCGCCAGGGTCTGCAGGGTGCCCCGCTCGGCAGTCAGCTGCTGACGCAGCCTGATCAGCTGTCGGCCGCCCTCTTCAGGCGCCACTCCCAGCAGATCACCGGCGTAGCGGCTGGCCGACTGCCAGACCACCTGCTCGAACTGCTGGGAGACATACAACGTGCCATCCAGATCGAACACGATCGCCTTGATCTCAGCATTGGGCGGCATCACAGCCCGATCCCCCTGATACAGCCCAGCTGCGGCCGCTCAACCCCCCGCGACTGGACCAGCACCCGGAAGGTGTCGCCCATACCCCCCTCCGGCATGATCAACCGCTTGAGAGTCAGGCGGGCCTTGAGCTTATCGGCCTCGCTCAGATCGGCGCTCTCGATCGCCTCGAACTCCTCAACTATGCCGGCCGTCAACAGAAAACGGTACTGTTCGCCAAACCAGACCGTTGTCAGCCCCAGCTCCGCGCCACGCTCCATCAGGGCGCTGAAGTTGATATGGGTGGTGATGTCCTGCTGGCCCAGCCGGATGTAGGGATTATCCTCCACCCGGTGCTGGTGATAGCAGAGCAGGGTGCCCTGGCGGCGACGGGGGGTGTACAGCTCTTCCTTGGGGAAGCCGTAATCCACCGTCAACAGAAAGCCCTGTTCCAGGGATGCGGCCACGGCCTCCAGCCAGGCCAG
This sequence comes from Geobacter sp. UBA5608, assembly GCA_002424705.1. Lineage (GTDB taxonomy): Bacteria > Desulfobacterota > Desulfuromonadia > Geobacterales > Pseudopelobacteraceae > Trichlorobacter. The sequence continues at coordinate 17,547 of DIKW01000048.1, read as the reverse complement.
ACCGGCCAGGGAGACCTCGGCCTCCTGGCCCACCAGGAGCGGGGTGCCGTAGCGGGCCAGGTACTGCTCCAGGTGCGGGGTAGAAGGATGATCCAGCTCTTCGGCCAGTTGGCCGTCCTGCAGGGTCACATAGACTTCCCGCAACCCCTCGGCCGTCATCACCACCCGGTGCACCGGCATGGCGTCCAGCAGTTCGTTGGAATACAACACACCGCTGAAGCGCAGCTCAGACAGTTGCGCCGGACTGCGCCAGCCCAGTTTCTGCCCGTGGACCGACAACAAGGCAGCCTGAGCCTCGGCCAAGGACGGTTCCTGCTCCACCAGCAACAAGGTGCTGGCGGCGTAACAGTCCGGCTCGCGCTCGGCCAGAAAATCCATGATGTCACAGGCCAGGCGGCCATGCCCGGCCCCCACCTCCACCAGGGTGAAACCGATCGGCTGCCCCAGCGAGCGCCACATCCGGGCAATCTCACGGGCGATGACCCGGCCGAAGGCGGCATGCACGGTGATGCTGGTGTAAAAATCACCGGCCGTACCCACCTTGCGGCCCGGCGAGGTATAGTAACCCAGGCCCGGCTCGTAGAGGCAGGCGGCCATGTAGTCGCAGAAGGTGATCCGCCCCTGCCGGCGGATCCGTTCGCTGATGATGGTTTCCAGTTGGTTCTCGCTCATGATTCGCCCTGCGTCTAATCCTTTCCTTTTTTGCGGTAGTGTTCGCGCATCCCTTTGATCTGTCGCCGCAGTTCCCGGCGCAGTTCGGGCGGTTCCAGCAGTTCGGCATGGCTGCCGTAGGACAGCACCCAGGCCAGAATTTCCAGGGTGCCGGAGGCCTCGAAGGAGAGCAGCAGCCCGCCGTCCGGCAGGTCGCTGGCCAGCTGTCCCGGCCGCCAGATCCGTTCCCGTACGGTCTGGGCCACCTCCTGGTCGAAACGGACCTTGACCTGCATCGGCTGGTCGGCAACCAGGCCGAAGGCATCGCTAAAGCACCCCTCGGGGTCAAAGTCGTCCGGTATCTCGAAGCGCTGGCGACTGACGGTCAGGTCGGCGATCCGCTCCACGGCGAACAGCCGGATGGCGTTACGGTTATGGGCGTGGCCCAACAGATACAGCCCGCCCTTGGCCAGCACCAGCGTATAGGGATCCACCTCGTACTCTGTCGGCGACTTAGTGCTACGGCCGTAGGACAGCTTAACCCGGTATTGATACAACAGCGCCCGGCGCAGTTCCGTCAGCAGCTCCGCAGCGCCGGCATAATCGCGCGTGCCCTGCAAACGGGGCAGGGCCACCCGGCTGATCCGCTCCAGATGGGCTGCTGAACGGGGTGGCAGGGCGGCGTGAATCTTGGCGAACAGGGCGTCGATCTCGCTACCGAACGGCTGCGGCGGCAGCATGGTGGCCAGCGAGCGCAGCAGGTGCAGCGAGACCAGCTCATCCAGGGTGAAGGTGATCGGCGCAATCTGGCGGGTGCGGGTCAGGAAACGGTAGACCTTCTTGCCGGCCTGCCATTCGGCCACCAGCGGATAACCGGCTTCCTGGACCGCAGCCAGATCGCGGTGCACGGTGCGCCGGTCCACCCCGGTCTCCTCCACCAGGTCATCCAAGGTCACCCCCTGGCGGGATTCGATCAGACGGATCACGTTATGCAGCCGCGCCGCCTGGGTGTAATGACCAGCGGGCTTGCCGCGGGTCTTGCTGCCGGGTCCTGCCATGACTGCCCCCTGTTGCTGCAGTAAAATTTCAGCTATACTACCGTTTCCAACGGCGAAGGGTACGTGATGTGGACCTGTTTGACAACCTGTTTCCGACATATTCCGTCCTACTTATGGACTGGCTGCGCCAGCCCGGTTACCCGGCCCTGTTCGCCGTCAGCCTGCTTGCTTCCTCGCTGTTGCCGCTGGGCTCGGAGTGGCTGTTGGCGCTGATGCTGACCCAGGGCTACCAGCCCACCACCACGCTTGCCGTTGCCACCCTGGGCAACACCCTGGGGGCCTGCACCACCTGGGCGGTGGGACGTTATGGCGGCGGCTGGCTGTTTACGCGACTGTTCAGGATCAGCGAGCAGCAACGCCAGCGGGCCGAGGGGTGGTATCGCCGCTACGGGGCCGCCTCGCTGCTGCTCTCCTGGCTGCCGCTGGTGGGCGACCCCCTGTGCCTGGTGGGGGGCTTGTTGCGGATCAATCCGCTGCTGTTTCTGGTGTTGGTGGCAACGGGCAAACTGGCCCGTTACGGTGTGGTGGCCTGGCTAACAGTGCGGATAGCCGGCTAGAGCCGATCGAGGAGGAACGACCATGAAGATCTTCATCGCCGGGGCAACCGGATTTGTGGGCGGGCATTTGACCGCTGAACTGCTGCGTCGTGGGCACCAACTGGTGCTGCTGTCCCATAGGGCGCCTGCGGCTGAAAAGCCCGGTGTCAGCTATGTCAGAGGCGATGTCACTGATCCCGCGAGCTACCAGCCGGCGATCAGCGGCTGCGATGCGGTGATCAACCTGGTGGGAATCATCCGTGAGTTCCCGGCCAAAGGGATCACCTTCGAACGGCTGCATGTGGAGGCCACCGCCTGCATGGTGGCGGCTGTCCAGCAGAGTGGTGTGCAGCGCTACCTGCAGATGTCGGCACTGGGCACACGCCCTGAGGCAGTCTCGGGCTACCACCGCACCAAATGGCGGGCTGAGGAGCTGGTGCGGGCCAGCGGTCTGGCCTGGACCATCTTCCGGCCATCCTTGATCTTCGGCCCCCACGACGCCTTCGTCAACATGCTGGCCGACCAGCTGCGGCTGGCCCCGGTCATGCCCACCATGGGGGATGGCACCTACCGGCTGCAACCGATCCATGGCGACGATGTGGCCCGCTGCTACGCCGAGGTCCTGGAGCGGCCGGAGACCGCTGGCCAGACCTTTGAACTGTGCGGCGCGGACCGGCTCAGCTATCGGGAGCTGGTGGACGTCATCGCCGAGGCGCTGGGCAAAGGCCACCCCTGGAAACCGGCCCTGCCGCTGGCGTTGATGAAGCCGGTTATCAAGGCACTGCAAGGGTTCAGCGCCTTTCCGATCACCAGCGACCAGCTGCAGATGCTCTTGGAGGAGAACATCTGCGATGGCGCCTGGCGCGAGACCTTCCGTTTTGAGCCGATCCGTTTCCGGGACGGCATCCGCGCCTACCTGAAGGGCTGATATGCGCTTGACCTCATGCCTGCAGCGCGCTGCCTGCCTGCTGATCGTTCTGACGCTGCTGCTGGTAGACGGTCCCGTCTCTGCCGCCCTGGTGGAGCCCGAATCGATCGACGAACTGCTGGAACAGCTGGTGCGCCAGGGCAGCCCACGGGACCCGCGCGACGGGGTGGCCACCTACTATGCCTCCTATTTCATCGGCCGCCGCACCAGCTCCGGCGAACGCTACCACCCCGACAAGCTGACGGCGGCCCATGCCACGCTGCCGCTGGGGACGGTGGTGCGTGTGCAGAACCTCAAGACCGGCCAGGATGTGGTGGTGCGGATCAATGACCGCTGCCATCCCCGCCATGCACCTAAAAACCTGATCGACCTCTCCCGCAAGGCTGCCCAACAGATCGGCCTGTGGGGCAAGGGGCTGATCAAAGTCCGCATCATTCCGCTCACGGAAGGTGGCCGGACAACGAACCAACGCCTGACGCAGGAGAACGCACCATGAAACGACTGTTCATCGCCGGCTGCGGCTATACCGGCCAGCGCGTGGCCCTGGCGGCCCAACAACAGGGCTGGCAGGTAACCGCCCAGCTGCGTGACGAGGCCAAGTCCGCTCCCCTGTCAGAGGCCGGCATCACGGTCTGTCTGGCCAACATGGACCAGCTGGAGGATATCCCTCCCCTGACACTGGCCGGTCAGAGCCTGCTCTACAGCGTCCCCCCCCAGGGAGGCGGCAGCATCGACCTGCGGGCCCGCGCCTTTCTGGCCGCACTGGAGCGTGACCAGCAGATACCCCGACGAATCGTCTACCTGAGCGCCAGCAGCGTCTACGGAGACACCGGCGGCGCCCTGGTTGACGAGACCAGCCCGACTCAACCGACCGCCGCCATGGGCAAACGCCGCCTGGATGCAGAGCAGCAGTTCAGCGCCTGTGCCGAGCGCCACGGCATCCCGTTGGTGGTCCTGCGGGTGTCCGGCATCTACGGACCGGGGCGCCTGCCGCTGATGCAGATCTCCCAGGGCCAGCCGCTGCTGCAGGAAGAGCTGGCCAAGCCCTCCAACCGGATCCAGGTCGATGACCTGGTGCAGGTCTGCCTGGCTGCACTGGAGCGGGGCAGCGGGATCTACAACGTCAGCGACGGCGTTCCCACCAGCATGACCGCCTACTTCAATGCCTGCGCCGATATCCTGGGGCTCCCCCGCCAGCCCCAGGTGGACCTGGCTGAGGCCCAACGGGTGATGCCGCCGCTCTTGTTCACCTACTTTGTCGAGTCGCGGGTGCTGGACAACCGCCGCATGCTGGCCGAGCTGGGGATCACCCTGCGCTATCCCACCCTGGCGGAAGGTCTGCGCGCCTCACTCGGTGATCGATGACTGCGCTCGCAACGATCTTTGATCGGCTGCTGGAGCACTACGGCCACCGCGACTGGTGGCCGGCCGAGAGCCCCTTCGAGGTCTGCGTCGGCGCGATCCTGACCCAGAACACCAACTGGGGCAATGTGGAGAAGGCGATTGCCAACCTCAAAGCGGCCGGTTGTCTGACCCTGGCCGGCATCGCAGCGCTGCCGCCGCAGGAGCTGGCCGCCCTGATCCGGCCGGCCGGCTACTTCAACGTCAAGGCCCGCCGCCTGCAATCCTTCTGCGGCCTTGTGCTGGAGACAGGCCAGGGCGACCTTGAACACCTGTTTTCCCAGGATTGGCGGCAGCTGCGCCCGTGGCTGCTGGCTGTGAACGGCATCGGACCGGAGACCGCCGACTCGATGCTGTTGTACGCCGCCAACCGGCCCAGCTTTGTGGTGGATGCCTACACCCGCCGCATCTTCAGCCGCCTGGGGCTGGTGGATGAGTCTATCGCCTACGAGCCGCTGCGCTCCTTCTGCATGCAGCAGCTGCCGGAGGACCCGGCCCTGTTCAACGAGTTCCACGCCCTGATTGTGGAGCACGGCAAACAGCACTGCCGGCCCCGCCCCCGTTGCGAAGACTGCTGCCTGGCAGCCCACTGCGTTTACCAGCAGCAACGCAACAGACAGCCCGACGGTTGACGCCCCTGGCTGAGTGTGGTTTAATTCTATGTTGTGGAAACTGAAGCCTACATCGCCCTTGGTTCCAACCTGGGGGATCGGGAACTGAACCTGTTGCGGGCCGTTTCGGAACTGGGCCGTCTGCCCGGCTGCCGCGTCACGGCCCTTTCCCGTTTTTACGAGACCTCCCCGGTGGGGATGCCGGACGACACACCCGCCTTTCTGAACGGGGCCCTCAGACTGACGACCGAACTCGAACCGCATGACCTGTTAGCCGAACTGCAACGGATCGAGCAGCAGGTCTTTGGCCGCAGCGCCTCGGCACGGCCGGTCTCGCGCCGTATGGACCTGGATCTGCTGCTGTACGGCCATCTGGTGCTGACGGAACCGGAACTGACCGTGCCCCATCCCCGCCTGACACAGCGTCGGTTTGTGCTGCAGCCGTTGGCCGAGATCGCGCCGGACCTAGTGGAGCCGTTAACTGGCCAGACCATCAGCAGCCTGCTGGCAGGGCTACAATCGGAGGAGCGGGTTTCCCCGCTGGAGTGAGTCATGGGATTGATACGCCTGCTGTTTATGGGACTTTTGGTCTACATCGCCTACCGCGTGGTCAAGGCGCTACTGGCGCCCAAGCCGAACGCCGCTGCTGATGCGCAACGGATCAAGGGCGAAGATGCCGTGCAGGACCCGGTCTGCGGGGTCTATCTCTCCCGCAATGACGCAGTGGTGGGCACCCTGGAGGGCAAACGCCACTACTTCTGCTCCATGGCCTGTCTGGAAAAATTTCGCGAACAACTTGATCATACACCCTAACCACAACTTGGAGGTTTACCCATGAAGTTCTTCATCGACACCGCAGATGTGCAAGAGATCCGTCAAGCCCATGAGCTGGGCCTGGTGGACGGCGTCACCACCAACCCGTCCCTGATCGCCAAGTCCGGCCGCAAGTTCAAGGATGTGATCAAGGAGATCACCGCCATCGTGGATGGTCCGATCTCGGCCGAGGTGATCTCGCTGGAGGCCAAGGGGATGGTCAAAGAGGCCAAGGAGCTGGTCAAGATCCACAAGAATATCGTGATCAAGGTGCCGATGACCCCTGAGGGGCTCAAGGCCACCAAGGAGCTGACCAAACTCAAGATCAAGACCAACGTGACCCTGATCTTCACCCCGATGCAGGCGCTGTTGGCCGCCAAGGCCGGCGCCACCTACGTCTCCCCCTTTGTGGGCCGGCTGGACGACATCTCCCAGGACGGCATGGGGATCATCGAGGAGATCCGTACCATCTTTGACAACTACGGCTACACCAGCGAGATTATCGTGGCCAGCATCCGCAATCCGATCCATGTGCTCAATTCGGCCCTGATCGGCGCCGACATCTGCACCATCCCCTATTCGGTCATGCTGCAGCTCTCCAAGCACCCGCTGACCGACGCCGGCATCGCGAAGTTTCTGGAAGACTGGGAGAAGGTGCCGAAGTAGAGATCACCAAAGCAGGGAGTACGTATGGCAAAACAGCTGGGCGATATACTGGTAGAGACCGAACTGATCAGCAAGAAAACCCTGGAACGCGCTCTGGAGCGCCAGACCGGCACCAACAAGCGCTTGGGCCAGGTGCTGGAAGAGATGGGCGTGATCACCGAGGCAGAGCTGATGGAGGCCCTGATTCGCCAGAACAGCCCGTTCGTTGATGTCGGCCACAAAAAGCAACTGGGCGACCTGCTGGTTGAGGCCAAACTGATCAGTGAAAAAACGCTGGAGCGGGCCCTGGAGCGCGGCAAGGCCGAAGGCAAGCGTCTAGGGCAGGTGCTGGAGGAGATGGGGGTGATCACCGAGCAGGAGCTGGTGGAGGCCCTGGGTCGCCAGTTCAATTTCAAGACCATCAAGGATTTTGTCAGCCGCAGTTACGCCCCGGAGCTGCTCAATCTGCTGCCGACCGAGTTCGTGATGAAACGGGTGGTCTTTCCGCTGATGCAGAAGGAGTTTCAACTGGCGGTGGCCATGTCCGATCCGTTCGACAGCGAGACCTGCGACCTGATCGCACGGATTACCGGATTGCAGTTGGTGCCGGTGATCGCCACCCGGTCCGAGATACTGGACGCCATCGCCCGGCACTACCTGAACAGCCCCTACAACCCTGACGCCGGCGACACGATCCTGGTGGTGGAAGACTCCCTTACGGTGGCGATTGTGGTGCAATCGGCACTGGTCAAGGAGGGCTACAACGTGCTGCTGGCTGAAGATGGCCTGGAGGCGCTCAAACTGGTCTTGACCCACCGTCCCCGGCTGGTGATCACCGACGCCATGATGCCCAAACTGGACGGTTACGGCCTGCTGCGGGCCATCAAGGCCAACCCGATGACCGCAGAGACCCCGGTAATCATGCTGACCGGCAAGGCCTCAACCGATGATGAACAGAAGGCGCTGGAGTCCGGCTTCATCGATTTTATCCCCAAGCCGGTGCAGCCGCTGCGGGTGATTTCCCGTGTCAAGCGGGCCCTGGAGCTATCCCGCCAGATGAAAACCGCTTAACGCCGCCGCACCCGCTGTCCGCTCTGGCGAAACTCCCAGGGCGGTTGCGGGTTGGGCTGCTGCCAGAGCCCCATCCGTCTCCGCCTGGCCTGCTCCTCCAACCGCAGGTACTCTGAGGCGTAACTCCCCTCCAGATACTGGCGGTAGGCCCAGGCCAGCCCCTCGGCCACCATGGCCGCGTTGATATCCGTGCCCGCCAGCCTGACCACCCCCACCACCCGGCCGTACTGATCCTGCTCCCGTACCTCCACCGTGACCGCCTTGCCCAGCAGCTTATACATCAAGACCCGCCTGGCTACGCTGCTGTAGGCCTGCCCCGGCCGGTCAGGCTTGGCGGTCTCCGGGGCGTCGATCCCGTACAGACGTACCTTGAGCTGCCCCTGGGGGCGGGCCACCAGCAACAGGGTGTCGCCGTCGTAGACCTGGCGCACCATGCCGTGCAACGTGTCAGCACCGGACGGGACCGGCAGGCATAGCAACAGTATGGCCGCTGCCAGCAATAGGCGTCTCATGCCAGCCCCCGCTCGTAGTTGAAGCTGGTGGTGCCGGAAAGCGCACGGTCGCTGCGGAAGGCGGTCAGCACCGCGTCACGCCCGCCTGGCTCAGTCTCGGACAGGTCCAGCTGGAAGGAGCGGCAGCCCATCCGGCGCAGTTCGGCCAGGTTGCCCAGCAGCGAAAAGGGGGTGGCGGCACTGATCACCGACAGACCGTCCCTGCCGCGCAGGGTGTAGCCCTCGCCCCGGTCGGACTGGAACGGAGCACCGCTCGTGACCTCCTTGATCCTGATGCGGGTGGTCATCACCTCAACCGGGGCATAGACCGTCACGGTGCGCTGGATCGGCAGCCCCGCTCCCAGCAGGGTAGCCAGGTTTTCACGGTCGTCCTCCAGATAGAGCGTGGCCCGCTCCACCTGCAGCTCCTGCCAGGTGGCCAGGGCCTGGCTGTTAAGTGAAAACAGACGGTAGCCGCTGGACAGTCGCAGATCCGGCAGACCGCGCAGTAATCGAAAATGGCTGTGGTTGGTGGCCTCGAAACAGCGGAAACCTTCAGCATGCAGTTGCTGCACCAAGGCGCGGTACCAGGGATAGTCGACCTCGAACAGCATGAACGGCAGCTGCCAGACCACCCGCTCAGGCGTCTCGCGCAGCCGGGACAGATAGCGCGGCAGGTTGTGGGCCGTGGCCCGGCGCAGCGGCAGCACCGCCCGGTCGGCCTGTGACAACGCCCAGCGGGCGTCGGCCGGGCTGTCCACCACGATCAACAGCTCTTCGCGCTGTTCATGACGACCTGCCCCCCGTTGCTCTGCTGCCAGTTCGGCCAGAGCACCGGCCTTGGCCTGGGCGATCAGCCGCCGCTGCTGGCCGGCCCCCTCCTGCTCCAGTCGACGGTACAGCTCACGACGAATCTCCTTCAGCCGGGCCGGCGGGATAAAGAGCGCCGGAAAATCAGGGGCCGACAGCCGGACCAGCTGAAAAGGGGTCTCGCCGGTCTCGCTGAAGCGCGCCCTGAGCACTCCGGCCATATCGGCGCTGCGGGCCGGCTCCAATACACCCAGCGGAAAAGCGTAGCTGAAGCTGGCGGCCCCCAGCCGAGCCGAAATCTGCAAGGTCCACTCTGTCCCGTGCTGGCTGCAGGCGAGCTCCAGCGACACGGCGACACGGTCCGGCCCGGCGGCCTGCAGCTTGCGGTTGGCGGCCTCGTCGCTCATACCGAAGGCGTCATGGGCGCCGACCTTGAACAGGGCATCACCCGGCTTGGCCTCAAAAGGGCAGGCCACCTCCACTTGGGCGTGGGCGCTGCATGCCGGCACCTTTTTGCGCCCCACGTACAGTTCCCGCAGGGTCCAGGCCTGACCGGCCATATCGCTTTTGGGCTGCAGCCGCAACCGGTCCCCCACCTGCAGCGGATCGCGACTCTCAAAGCTGATCCGACCGCTGACTGCCCGCTTGACCTCACCGGTAAAACGCCCGGTGCCGCCCCGCAACCAGGGGTTGGCGATATCGCTCGGCTCCTTCGAGGCAAGAAAGCCCTTGGTTGGGGCACGCCCAAAGGAGTCCTTCAACCGTTCCTTGGCTGCGGCCAGGGCCTGCATGTGGCCATCCGGCGGTGCATCCAACACCAGGCGATAGGCCCCCACCACCTTGGCCACGTAATCGGCCGACTTCATCCGCCCCTCGATCTTGAGCGACCTGACCCCGGCCGCCGCCAGCTCCGGCACCAGCTCAATGGCGGAGAGATCGTTGGGGGAGAAGTAGTAGCCCTCCTTGCTGCGGTGACTGTACAGGCGGCGGCAGGGTTGGGCGCAACGCCCCCGGTTACCGCTGTGTCCGCCCAAAAGGGATGAGAAATGGCACTGCCCCGACACGCAGAAACAGAGCGCGCCATGGATGAAGATCTCCAACTCGGCTGTGCACTGTCGGGCGATCGAGGCAATATCGGCCAGCTGCAGCTCCCGGGCCAGCACCACCCGTTCAAAGCCCAGCTCCTCCAGCAGCTGCACCCCGGCCAGGTTGTGGATCGTCATCTGGGTGGAGGCATGCAGCGGGATCGAAGGGAAATGACGCCGCACCATGCGGGCCACGGCCATGTCCTGCACGATCACCCCATCCACCCGCAGTCGGGCCAGCTCGGCCAGGGTCTCGGCCAGCTGCGGCAGCTCCTGCTCCTTGACCAGGGTGTTGAGGGTGATATAGATGCGGCGGTCCCGCTGGTGGGCGTAGGCCAGCATCCGCTCCATCTGTCCCAGGGTGAAGTTCTTGGCCCGGGCCCGGGCCGAAAACTCCCGCAAGCCGGCGTAGACCGCATCGGCACCGGATTCCATGGCCGCGAAAAAGGCCTCGAGAGAGCCGCAAGGGGCCAGAAGTTCGGGTTTGTGGGCCACGGTGGTGGCAGCGTGTAGTCTCGTCATTTCGGCAGTTTTTCCAGTTCCCGCGCCAGGGCATCCAGCGGCGGACGTTTGTTGACATCGTGGACATCGATATACCGGATGATGCCCTGCTTATCGATAACTATCAAGGCCCGCTCCGCTGTGCCATCCGTACGGAGGATACCGAACGCCGCAGCGACGGCACCGTGGGGAAAGAAATCCGACAGCACCGGGAACCAGAGCCTGCCCATCTGGTTGGTCCAGGAGAACAGGGTCGCCAGGCTGTCCACTGAAATACCGAGCAGCACGGCGTCATGCTCGTCAAACAGCTCCTTGACAATGTTGTAACCCGGCCACTGGTCCGAGCAGACCGGCGTCCAGGCCGCCGGGATGAAGGAGAGCACCACGTGCTTCTTGCCACGGTAGTCGCCAAGGGAGACCTGTTCACCCGAAACGGCCTTCAGCCTGAAATCAGGGGCCCGGTCACCGACCTTGACCTTGAGCACGCTGTCCACCGGCTTGAGGATGCCGGTCTCGTAGAGGTTATCCTTGTAGGCATCAGAAAGCGCAGCAACCGGGGCGGGGGCCAAGGCCACCAGACCGGCGAGCAGTAGGTACGGCACCAGGCGGAAGGTGGTAAACATGGCACAACTCCTTTCAGATGCCGGTCATGGTCAGCACGTCATCGAGAAAGCGGGCTGGGTCGCCGAAGCTGCCCAGCTTGGAGTAGACCACCCGGTGGCTGCCATCCGGCATGATCCTGATCACGATAAAGTACGGGGTGCGGACATCGCCCAGCTTTTTATGGATGATGAAGTCGCCGTCAGGAAACAGCGGGAACGGCACCTGGTACTTCTTCTTGAAGACGCCGACCTCATAGGGGTTGTTGCCGGCGCCGACACCGATGATCTTGACCTTACCGCGGGCCCGTTGACTGCCTTCAATCAGGTTGTAGAGGGTATTCATATTGGGGGCGTCCTTCTGGCAGTGGGGGCAGTACATGCTGAAGACCTGAAAAATCACCGCCTGAGCCTTTGTTTCCGCCACCCTGAAGGATCCGCCGCCAAAGGAGAACAGACGACCGGTCAGCCCCAGGTAGTTCCGGTCAGCACCATCCTTCGGCAGCGGCAGTTCGAAATCTGGCATTTGCTGGCCGGGGCCGGGCGGCGCCGCAGCCTGCAGAGACGGCACCACGGCCAGCAGGGCCACCAACGCCAGACAGGCTACCAGGATACGCTTCATAGCAGTTTCCCCTTTCACGATACCGACGCCCCGCATGTCCGCCCTGCCACACACAGCGGCCCAATGGCGACAACCACCCGATTCAGACCATAACGGACCGCTGCGACTGAGTCAACTGCAGGCAGCATTGGCAGTTGACACCGCGACAGTAGACGGTAGTATATAACACTGTTAGTTCAACATATGGATAATTCCATCTCCGAGTTGTACTGCCTACGGAAGCGGCTTCTATGGCGTGCGACCGCGGGTGTCGCGGGAAACGGCGGCGCCCTCCTGTCCTTGAAAAGGGGATGGTTGGCATCGGCAACGATAGCAACCAGCAAAGGAGGACACCAGATGACGGTATCGAGGCGAGACTTCTTCAAGCTCTCCGGCACCAGCCTGGCTGCGGCGACGTTCGGCTTCAGCCTGGCGCCGGTAGAGGCCAGGGCAGCGGATCTGCAGATTCGCTACGCCAAGGAAACCACCACCATCTGCCCCTACTGCGCGGTCGGCTGCGGCATGATCGTACACACCCAGCGGGGCGAAATCATCAACGTCGAGGGCGATCCGGACCATCCGATCAACGAAGGAGCGCTCTGTCCCAAAGGCTCCTCCGTCTACCAGCTGCGCGACAACACGGCCCGCCTGACCAAGCCGCTCTACCGCGCCCCCGGCACCAGCGAGTGGCAAGAGGTTTCGTGGGACTGGGCCCTCGACGAGATCGCCAAGAAGGTCAAAAAGACCCGCGACACCACCTTTGTACCTACCAGCAGCATCAAGGTTAATGACCAGCAGGTCGAGGCTGTGGTCAACCGCACCATGGGCATCGCCTCCATCGGCAGCGCCGCGCTGGATAACGAAGAGTGCTATCTGTACCAAAAATTCCTCAGGGGGTTAGGTCTGGTGTATATCGAACACCAGGCCCGCATTTGACACAGCGCAACGGTAGCGGCTCTGGCAGAGTCGTTTGGACGCGGTGCAATGACGAACCACTGGATTGACCTGAAGAATGCCGATGTGATCCTGATCATGGGGGCCAACCCGGCCGAGAACCACCCGCTCTCCTTTCGCTGGATCATGAAGGCCAAGGATGCCGGCGCCAAGGTGATCTGCGTCGACCCACGCTTTACCCGCAGCGCAGCGAAGTCCGATCTGTATGCCGCCCTGCGCTCCGGGACCGATATCGCCTTCCTGGGCGGGATGATCAACTATATCATCCAGAACAAGGCCTACTTCGAGGAGTACGTCAAGCAGTACACCAACGCCAGTTACCTGGTGAACGGTGACTTCAAGATGCCGGGTGAACTGGCCGGCCTGTTCTCCGGTTACGATCCCCAGAAACGCAGCTATGATCCCAAGGCCTGGTCGTTCCAAAAAGGCGCCGATGACAGCGTCAGGAAGGATATGACCCTGCAGGATCCCACCTGCGTCTTCCAGCTGCTGAAAAAACATTATTCCCGCTACACCCCGGAGCTGGTGTCACGCATCACCGGCACACCCAAGGAAAAACTGCTGGAGATCTACAAGCTGTACGCCTCCACCGGTGCGCCTGACAAGGCCGGCACCTCGATGTACGCCATGGGTTGGACCCAGCACACCGTGGGTACCCAGAACATCCGCACCATGTCGATCATTCAGCTGCTGCTGGGCAACATGGGGGTGGCCGGCGGCGGCGTAAACGCCCTGCGGGGGGAATCGAACGTGCAAGGTTCCACCGACCAGGGGCTGCTGTTCCATATCCTGCCCGGCTACCTGCCGGTCCCGTCGGCCGACCTGAAGGACCTGGCCGCCTACAATGAGAAACACACCCCCAAGAGCAAGGACCCGCAAAGCGCCAACTGGTGGCAGAACCGGCCCAAATATATTGCCAGCTATCTCAAGGCGATCTACGGCGCCAAGGCCACCACGGAGAATGACTACGGTTATGCCTGGCTGCCCAAGCTGGATCCGGGCATGAACTGCTCCTGGCTGATGATCTTCGACAACATGATCAAGGGTAAATTCAAGGGCTTCTTTGCCTGGGGACAGAACCCGGCCTGCTCGGGAACCAACTCCAACAAGGTGCGCAACGCCCTGGCCAAGCTGGACTGGATGGTGACGGTCAATCTCTTCGACAACGAGACCGCCTCCTTCTGGAAAGGGCCCGGCATGAAACCGGCTGACATCAAGACCGAGGTCTTCCTGCTGCCGGCCGCCGCCTCCTTTGAAAAGGAGGGCAGCATCTCCAACTCGGGCCGCTGGGCCCAATGGCGCTATGCCGCAGTCAAGCCGCTCGGCTCAAGCAAGCCGGACGCCGAGATCATCCACGAGCTCTATCAAAAACTGAAAGCCCTCTACACCAAAGAGGGGGGAGCCCTGCCCGAGCAGTTACTGAACCTTACCTGGAACTACGGCTTCAAACATGCCGACGGCAGCATCCACTCCGTTGACCCCCATCTGGTGGCCAAGGAGATCAACGGCTATTTCCTGGAGGATGTGCCGGACACGAAGGCCCCAGCCAGCATACCACCCAAGCTGCTCGGCAAAAAAGGGGAGCTGGTGGGCGGCTTTGCCCTGCTGCAGGCGGACGGCAGCACCTCCTGCGGCAACTGGATTTACAGCCAGAGCTACAACGAGAAGGGCAACATGATGGCCCGCCGGGGCAAGAAGGACCCCACCGGCCTGGGGATGTTCCCGGAATGGTCCTGGTGCTGGCCGGTCAACCGGCGCATCATCTACAACCGCGCCTCCTGTGATCTGGATGGCAAACCGTTCAACCAGAAAAAGGCGGTGGTCTACTGGAACCCTGCGGCGGTGCAACCCACCGGCGCCCTGGGTGCCTGGGTGGGGGATGTGCCGGACGGCCCCTGGCCGCCGATGTCAGACCTGAAAGACGGCAAGAAACCGTTCATCATGCGGGCCGACGGCGTGGCCGCCATCTTCGGCGCCGGCATGAAGGAAGGGCCGTTCCCGGAGCATTACGAGCCGCTGGAGTGCCCACTGGCTGAAAACCTGCTGTCAAAGCAGCTCAACAACCCGACCATCAAGCTGTTCAAGGAGGCCGATGTCAAGGAAGACATGGTGGCTTCCTGCGATCCCCGTTTCCCCTATGTGGCCAGTACCTATCGAGTGACTGAACATTGGCAAACCGGGGTCATGACTCGCAACACGCCATGGCTGCTGGAGCTGCAGCCGCGCCTGTTCATCGAGCTCAGCCCGGAGCTGGCCAAGGAGAAGGGGATCAAGAACGGCGACATGGTCGAGGTTTCGTCAATCCGGGGAGCGGTTGAGGCGGTTGCCATGGTGACCCAACGCTTTAAACCGTTCACGATCGGCGATCAGGTGGTCCACGAGGTCGGTATGCCCTATTGCTACGGCTGGCAGACCCCCAACGTGGGGGATTCGGTCAACCTGCTGACCCCCACCGTCGGGGATGCCAACACCATGATTCCTGAAACCAAGGCCTTCATGGTCGGCATCAAGAGAAAGGGGTAAGCCATGGCGACGACACCGACACCATTTAATGCCGATAAACGGAAAGGCTTTCTGGTCGACACCGCGCGCTGCATCGGCTGCCGCTCCTGCCNNCCAGGTGGCCTGCAAGCAGTGGAACAAGCTGCACGCCGACAAGACCACAAACAAGGGGACCTTTGAAAACCCCCGCGACCTGACCCCGGCCCTCTACAACCGGATCCATTTTGTGGAAAGCACGACCAGTGACGGCGGCATGAGCTGGCAGTTTTTCAACGAACGCTGCATGCACTGCGGCGAGGCNNTGCATGAAGGTCTGCCCCTCTCCCGGCGCGTTGACCAGGACCACGGATGGGATCGTGGTCTTTAACAAGGAGAAGTGTATCTCTTGTAAGTACTGCGTCTCGGCCTGCCCGTTCAACATCCCGCGCTACGACGAGGACGACAAGGTCTCCAAGTGTCACCTCTGNNNNACGCCGGCCTGTGCCAAGGCCTGCCCCACCGAGGCGCTCAAGTTCGGCACCCGCGACACGCTGATCGCCTCGGCCAAGGCTGCCAAGAAAACCCTCTACGGCGAGAACGACCTGCACGGTCTGGGGGTGGTGTACGCCCTGGAAGGGCCGCCGGACCAGTACGGCCTGCCGAACAAGCCAAGCATTCCATTCTCGATCTTCCTCTGGAAGGATGTCATCAAGCCGCTGGGGATTCTCGGGTTCTGGGGCAGTATCGGCGCAGTGCTGTTGCACTACGTCACCATCGGCCCCAAGCAGCTTGAAGAAGAGCATCCCCGCAGCGAGGAGGACCGCCATGAATAAGAACCGGATCGAACGTTTTACCACCAAGGAACGGGTGTTGCACTGGGTGGTTGCCCTGTCCTTTTTCACCCTGGTGCTGTCGGGACTGGGGCTTTTCTCCCAGATGTTCAACGGCTACTTCAACCTGTTCGGCGGCGGCCAGAATGCCATCATGGTCCACAAGCTGGCCGCACTGATCTTTTTTGTCACCTCGTTGATGATGTTTTTCCACAACCGGGCCGAGATCACGACCATGACCGAAAACGACTGGAACTGGATCAGAAAGAAAGGCTGCTACCTGACCAGGGAGGACTGCCAGTTCAACATGGGCAAGTTTAACCCCGGCCAGAAACTGTTTGCGCTCTGCATCGCCGTTGCCACCCTGATCCTGGGTATGACCGGCATCTTCATCTGGTTCCCGACCTTCTTTCC
>DIKW01000048.1:846-1062 GCA_002424705.1 Geobacter sp. UBA5608 | reverse complement strand
TGATGCTGCACGGCCTGATGTTCGTCTGCGCCCTGATGTTCACCGTCGTGCATATCTACCTGGGTTCGGTCGGCAACCCCGGCACCCTCGAATCGATGCTGTGGGGTAATGTCACCAGAACCTGGGCCAAGCATCACCACGCCCGCTGGTACAAGGAAAATTTCGAGAAAAACCGCTGATCATCTGACGCCAGGATCAGATCGACGCCCCCCTCCC
>DIKW01000048.1:0-800 GCA_002424705.1 Geobacter sp. UBA5608 | reverse complement strand
ACCGAGGCAAAGCTGGCAGCCCTGCGCGCAGCGCTCACCACATCGCCAGAATATTCCGAGATCATTCCTTTTTTCATCGCTATCCAGGAGTATCTGCAGGGGCGTGAACTGGACACCGGCATCACGGCCAATGTGGCCGTCTCCCCCAAAACGCGTAACCAGGCAGGTTTTCCGCTGCTGTCAGCTACGGAGCTTGAGGTGAACCGCGAACAGGCGCGCCTGTTCCTGGCAGGTCTGGTAGCGGTGATCAAGGCCAACAGCCGTGAGCCCGTCGATGGCATGGACAAGCTGGCCAGCGCGCTGGCCGCGGATCAGCTTGACCCTGGCCCCCTGTTCAGGTCCATCCTTGAGCGTCGACGGCCACCGCTGGACGAAACGGCTGCCATGCTGGAGGTGCCGGCGCCGCTGATCGAGTTTCTGTGCGAGATACCGCTGCGCACCATGCTGGAGCGGCTAGCGGAGCCGTTCGGACCGGACGATGTTGACGGCTGGCAGGAAGGATGCTGCCCGATCTGCGGTTCGCGGGCAGGCATGGCCGAACTTGCTGGAGAAGAGGGCAAGCGTTATCTCGCCTGTTCTGCCTGCAGCTTCACCTGGCTGTTCAAACGTATCAAGTGCCCCTACTGCGGCTGCGAAGAGCCGGATAAACTCTCCTACTTCACCGTTGATAACGGCCCGGTCCGGGTCGATACCTGCAAGGGCTGCAGCCGCTACATAAAGACCCGTGACGCTCGCAAGGGTGACGCCGACGTACCGTTGGAGGTGAGCGACGCCCTGACCATGCACCTTGACCTGATGGC
>DIKW01000077.1 GCA_002424705.1 Geobacter sp. UBA5608 | reverse complement strand
CTGAAGGAACTGGGCGTCGGCACCGAGCGGATCGAGGCCGACCTGCGGGCCCATTTTCCCGAGGCCCGCATCGCCCGGATGGACAGCGACACCACCGGCGGCAAGGATGGCCACAACCGGATCCTCTCCCGGGTGGCCCAGGGAGAGATAGATATCCTGGTGGGCACGCAGATGATCGCCAAGGGTCACGACTTCCCCGGTGTCACCCTGGTGGGGGTGCTGCAGGCGGAAGGTTCGCTCTATCTGCCCGACTTTCGGGCTGCGGAGCGGACCTTTCAGGTGCTGTCCCAGGTCATCGGCCGGGCCGGACGGGGCGAGCTGCCGGGACGGGTGGTGCTGCAGGCTGCCACCCCAGAACATTACGCCGTGGCCCGCGCGCTGGAGCATGATTTTGACGGTTTTTGCACCGAAGAGCTGGAGTTCCGGCAGGAGCTGGGCTATCCCCCTTTCGGCCACCTGGCGGCCCTGCTTTTTTCCGGCACCGCCGAAGGGGCCACCCGTGATGCAGCCGCCCAGGCAGCGCGGCTGCTGACTCAACTCAAGGCGCGCCTCAGCCTGCGGGTCGAGATCCTCGGCCCGGCCCAGGCCCCGCTCTACCGCTTACGGGGGCGCTTCCGCCACCAGATTCTCGTGAAGGCGGGCCAGCGCGCCGACCTGCGTCGACTGCTTGCCGCCTACCGCCGCGAGCGCACCACAGCAACCAATGTGCGCGAGGCACTGGACATCGATCCGGTGGACCTGCTGTAACACAAAGGGACCGACATGCCGAAACTGCCGGCCGGCCTGAGCGCCTTGAACGCCACCCAGTTTCTGGGGGCCATGAACGACAACATCCTTAAATTGCTGATCATCTTTTTCCTGATCCAGACCCAGGGCAGCGACCGGGCAGGCATCGTCACCGCCACCACCGGGGCCGCTTTTGTGCTGCCGTTTCTGTTTTTTTCGGCACCGGCCGGCGGCCTGGCGGACCGTTTCAGTAAAAGCCGGATCACCGTACTGGTCAAGGCAGCAGAGGTGCTGATCACCGGCTTTGCCGTCCTGGCCTTTAGCCTGCGGCTTGAGTCGGCACTCTATCTGCTTTTGTTCCTGATGGCTGCCCAAAGTGCCTTCTTTGCGCCCGCCAAGTACGGCATCATCCCTGAGCTGGCCCCCCGCCACCAACTGTCGCGGGCCAACGGCCTGATCGAAGCCTTCACCTTCCTGGCGATCATCTTCGGCACCAGCCTGGCATCGGCCCTGACCCAGGCCACCGCCAACCGCTTCTGGCTGACCGCCTGCTTCTGCCTGGCAGTATCAACCGCAGGTTTTGTGTGTTCTCTGGGGCTGCCGACCGTGGCCGCCGTGGCGCCCCAACGGCGGATCAGGCTCTTTCCAACCGAAATCATCCGCACCCTGTGTCAGGTCCGCCATGACCGCTGGATGCTGCTGGCCCTGACCGGCCTGGCCTGGTTCTGGCTGGTGGGGGCCTTTGCCCAGCTCAACCTGATCGGCTACGGCATCCAGCGCCTTGGCCTCTCCGAGGTGCACAGCAACTATCTGTTTCTTGCGTCTGCCTTGGGGATTGCCGCCGGGGCGCTACTGGCGGCCCATATATCGGGCCGCAGGGTTGAGCTGGGGATTGTGCCGCTGGGGGCGGTGGGGCTGGTGGTGGCGCCGCTTTTGCTGCATCTGCTGCCGCCCAACCTGCCGCTGGTGGTGGGTGCAATCGTGCTGTTCGGACTCAGCGCCGGCATCTTCAGCCTGCCGTTGCAGACCTTCATCCAGTTGCGGGCCAGAAGCGACCTGCGGGGAGAAATCCTGGCAGCCTCCAGCTTTGTCAACTGGCTGGGCATCCTGCTGGCTGCGGTGCTGACCTTCCTGTTCAGCGGGCCGCTCAAGCTGACCGCCGCCCAGGGTTTCAGCCTGCTGGCGCTGCTGACGCTCTTGGCCAGCGCCGTCACCCTGCACGGCTTTCCTGCCATGGCAGGCCGCAGCCGTCAGTTGCTACGAAACTGGCTGGCCGGTTGACCATGATTGACAGCGTCGCCTCATTTGTGCCCCTTGTCGGTGGTCATGCCGCCGGTGACCACAAAGCCCATGGCACGATGGGTGGACATATTGACCGGCTTTACCGAGGAGCGCGGCACGATCACCGTATAGCCGCCGATCTGATAACTGAGCGGCAGGTAGACGGCAATTTCACCCTCTTCGCCGATGCCGGCCGGCAGGCTGCTGAAATCGCTGCGGGTCACAAAACCGATCATCCGCATCGGCTTGCCGCCAAACTCCAGGTCCATGGTGACCACCTGGTTGAACTGTGAATCACGCTGATTGGCGAAAAAACCGATAAAGTCCTTGAGGGAACCATAGAGGGTCTTCACCAGCGGGATGTGGTCCGCCAGCCGCTCACCCAGATCCAGCAGCCGCTGCACCAGAAAGGCATTGAGCGCCAGGCCGAACAGAAAGGTAACCACGAGCCCCGCCAAGAGCCCCATGCCGGGGATATACCAGCCACCGGGCAGCAGCAGCTTCAGCATGCCGCCCAGTACGGTCTCGGCTGAGCTCACCAGCCAGAAGAGGATATAGATGGTCAGGATGGCCGGCAGTATCGCCACCAGCCCTTGAAACAAGATTGTGCCAAATCGCTTCATCAGTCGCCTCCCGATCCGGCAGATTTCAACCGGAGTGCGCCGTAGTGTAGCGTAACCGTTGTCCGGCTGCACTGTTTTCCTTCTGGTTTATCGTTTACATGCAGCCGTAACCAGCACCAACCGCACGGTATCCCGCTGACTAGCTGAAAGGACTCGCCCATGCCTTTGGTTTATGACCTGCAACAACAGTATCGTCGCCTGCTGCGCCCGCTGGCACCGCTGTTGGCCCGTAGCGGCGTGACCGCCACCACGGTCGCCATAACCACCCTGCTGGCTTCCCTCGCCTACGGCACCTGGCTCTACCAGCCCTTTGCCGACCATGGCCCCAACCCGTACCCCTACCTGCTGTTGGGTCCGTTCCTGCTGGTGCGGATGGCGCTGAACATGATGACCGAACTGCTTTCCGGGTCTGAACAGACAACCCCAGCCGGTGTCTATCTGCGCGAAATCGGCATGGTGGTAGCGGATACGGCCCTCTACCTACCCTTTCTGGATCTAATCGAGTTTGGCTTGGGCTGGGTGATCATGATCGGGCTGTGCGGGCTGGCTGAATTTGCGGGGCTGTTGGGCAGGAGCGTTGGCGCCTCACGTCGTCATGACGGTCCCTTTGCCTCAGGCAACCGGGCCTTCTTTTTCAGTAGCCTGGGCCTGTTTACCGCCTGGGCAGTATTTGCGCATCAACCGGCGCTGCACGGCATCGTGATGAACTGGGCGCTGCTGTTCGCCACGTTGCTTGCCCTGCTCACCATCTTCAGACGGGTGCGAGGCGGCATTCAGGAGGCCCGGTTACGCCTCTAGTGTACACGACAGTTTACTAAAGGCGGCTTCGCTACTGCCACTCGATGGTGCTGTTCTGCAGGTTGACATGGTACCGGAAATCCCCCAGAAAACTCATCCCCAAGAGTCCGTCAAACCCCATGGAGGGACCGGCCTGCTGCAGCACCACCACCTCCGAGTTCTGCTGCACCTTGGGTCCGACCTGCATGTACTCGACCCGGGTGTGCTGCGCCTCGACATAGCTGCCATCAGCAATCCGGCCCACGGCACGCTGTCCGTGATCCGGCTGGATGCCGAGCCGATTGGCCAAACCGGGGAAGATGGCGGTCAGGGAAGCGCCGGTGTCCAGCAGCATGCGCCCCTGCACCTGGTTGCCGCGGTAACTGAAGGTGACCGGCACGATCACCTTGTTCCCCCGCACCGTTACGCCGGTATACTTTTCGCTGCCGCCTGACGAACGGGATGCCTGTGATTTTTTGCGGTAGCTGGCAGGGATCTTGGACTCGTCGTCCACGATCACCACGGTGCCGTCCTTGTCGGTGTATTGGAACAGGTCGGCCGCAACCGGCGAACCAGACAGACAGATCAGTGCAGCCACCAGCGCGGAAATCATTGCATGCATAGCGTTACTCCGTTTGGTTGTGTGAGCCGACACTGCTAGTGACCGCGCAAGCCTGGCCGGGACTGGGGCTTACCACCCCCCGGCTTGGATTTCATGCCGGGCGGCAGCAGCTTTGATGCCCCTCGTTTGGCCTCACGCTGCTTGTATTCGTTAATGCGCTCTTGCCGTTCTTCCATGCGTCGGCGTTCTTCAGCGCGACGTTGGTCAAGGGCAGCCTGAAAAGCCCGCTGATCAGCCTCACGCTTGCGCTGGATCTTCTTCAGTTCGGAGACAACCGCCAGCAGCAACACAGATATATAGACAATGATGATGACCTTGAACGGGCCGATATCATAAAAAAGCTGCCAAAAGGCATACACAATTGCTGTCAGAACCTCAACGAGCGTCCTGAAAAACTCTCCGATAAACTCGGAAAATGAATACTCAGCAAAAATCGGTTCCGACAACGAAGGCTCCAGCTCTGCGCAATTTAAGTCGAATATTTAGAGCTAAACGCCTTCCGGCGCAATAACTTTGTTGGCCCGTTCGAAGCGCGGGTATCCAGCCAGACTGCCACTGCTACAAAAACGAGCAGAGTTTGCTGGTCTACCGACCTCCGCTCGTGCTATAAGGGTACATCTAATAATTCCTCAATCCGCAGTTGCAGCAGACACCTCAGCGTATCTGTTTAATCATCACCAGGAGTACACAACCATGCATCTAGTCGTAATCATGGGCAGCCCCCGTGGCGTAAAAGGCAATACCGGGCGTCTGCTCGATGAAGTTGTCAACGGAGCAACCACCGCTGGTGCGGAAGTCGAGCTGATCGATCTGTCAAAAACAACAGTACAGCCCTGTGTCGGCTGTGACGCCTGCCACAAGGTCGGCCGCTGCCCGATCAAGGATGACTTTGAGGAGATCAAGAGCAAGCTTTTGGCCTGTGACGGCTTCATCCTGGCCAGCCCCAACTATATCTTCAGTGTCAGCGCCCAGATGAAGGCCTTCTTTGACCGCTGCTGCAGTCTGCTGCACTGCCTGCCGCTGGAAGGGAAATACGGTGCCGTGGTGGAAACCTCCGGCGGTGGCGACGATAGCGAGGTGATCCGCTACATAGAACGCTTCATCAACTCCACCGGCGCACAGGCTGCAGGCGGTATCGGCTCCAACATGGCCGGATTCCGCAGCTTCCCCAAGGAAGAGGCCCTGTTCACCAAGGCCCGCCAACTGGGTGCCGAACTCTGCCGCTGCATCAAGGAAAAACCCCACTTCCCCGACCAGGCCGGGTACCGCGCCTCGTTCAAGACCCACATGCGCCGCCTGATTGAATCCTGCCAGCACGAATGGCCCTACGAGTACCAGTACTGGCAGCAGCATCACAACGAATCCCTGACGGCTCCAGCTGCCGGACAAACCAGCTAGCCGCCTGCAGAGCAGAAAGGACACGCCGTGGAGATCTTGGATGACGGCCGCTGCTTTATCTGCGGCAAGGACAATCCGATCGGCTTAAAGGCCGAATTTCTCGCCGATCCCGTGCGGCGCCGGGCAGAGACCCAGGTGCGGATCGGTGAACAGTTCCAGGGCTGGCAGGGTATCACCCACGGCGGCATCATCTCGGCGCTTTTGGATGAGATCTGCGCCCAAGCTTGCATGTGCAGCGGCCTGCAGGTGGTTACCAGCGAATTGAAACTGCGCTTTCGGGCGCCGGTGCCGACCGGATCGCTGGTCACCGTAATCGGCGAGGTGGTGGGAGAACGCCGCCGTCTGGTGGACGTCAAAGGCTGGCTTGAACTGGATGGCAAGGTGATGGCCGAGGCCGAGGTGATCATGTTCCGCACTGCGGGCTAGTCAGCCAGAAAAAACGGTATCGGCATATGCAACGTTGTTGATGACTGCCACTATCTTACGAACAGCACAAAAAAAGGCCAGCTTTCAAAGCTGGCCCTTTTATTTTTGATGGAGCGGGAAACGGGATT
>DIKW01000054.1 GCA_002424705.1 Geobacter sp. UBA5608 | reverse complement strand
ACGAGAAAAACCGGCAGTTGGCCCAAAAGTCAAAAAGTTGTGCCTTGGGGGAGATGCTGGGCTACATCGGCCATCAATGGCGCCAGCCGTTGCACACCCTGTCGCTGGTGGTGCAAAATATTGAACTGCAGAACCAGCTGGGGCGGCTTGATAATGAACTATTGAAAAAACAGGTGTCGTTGGCGCAGCAGAACATCAACTATATGTCAACAACCATTGATGACTGGCGGGCCATGGTGATGTCTGGCAGCAGCCGCCAGCAGATAGAGTTGAAGGCCTCTGTTGAGCGTGCTATCGCCATGGTGGCGCCAGCCATGGAGCAGAATCGGATCAGGATTGAGAACCGGATTATTGGCCCGGCGTTGACCATGGGGTTTGTGAACGACCTGGTGCAGTTGACCGTCAATGTACTGTTGAATGCCAAGGATCAGTTTTCTCAGGTTGAAGGGGAACGGGTGATCCTGGTAACCAGCCAAGAAGGTGCCGACGGATTAGTGACGGTCAGGTTTCAGGACAGTGCCGGCGGTATTCCCAAAAAACTGCTGACCCGTATCTTTGAACCCTATGTGACCACCAAAGACAAGGGGGAAGGCACCGGGTTGGGGCTCTATCTCTGTCGGCAGATCGCCGAGAATCTGGATAACGGTACGGTCTGGGCGGAGAATTGCAGCTTTGAGCTGGATGGACGCGCGTACTACGGCGCCTGTATTGTTCTGCAATTTATGAAACTAGCGGCAAAGGAGTAGCGATGAACGTGAAGGCCCTGCAGGAGATGACCGTTGTGTGCGTTGATGATGAGCAGGATGCCCTGGACCAGATGCATCTTGCCCTTACGAGTTTCTGCAAAAAAACGATCTGTCTTCCTAGTGCTGAAAAAGCCCTGGAGGCTATCGCCGTAGAGCCGCCTGATATCGTGGTGACCGATGTGCGGATGTCTCAGATGTCGGGCATTGATCTGCTAGAAGCACTGAGAGAGCGTTATCCTGAGATAGTGGTGGTGATTGTCTCGGCCCATTCAGAGGCCGAATACCTGTTGGCCGCCATCCGCTTGAAGGCTGATGGCTATCTGCTCAAGCCGATCAACCTGTATGAATTGCTTGACCTGCTCTCAAAGCTTGCCGAGCAAAAGCTCATCAGAAGCGAACTGGACCAGAAGAACCTGTTGTTGAAGCTGTTGAACTCCATCGGCGGCAAGCGGGTTCAGATCATTGAGTACATCTTTGCTCATCTTGATGAACAACAGGTTTTTCACGGCACCTATGATGATATCGCTGAATCGTTGGGGGCTAGCAAGCCCACGGTGGTCAGTGCCTTTCAGTCGCTGCTGGAGAACGGGGTGCTGGTCAGGGTAAAAAATGGGGTCTATCGTTTGAACACCGATGTCAATGGGGCGGTGAACGGACGGGAGTATCTGTAATAGCCATTATCGAGCCTTAAGGAGCCAGTTATGTGCACAACCTGTGGTTGCAGCCCCGCAGCCGCCCACCACCATGAGCACGATCACGGCCATCAGCCTGATCAGCCGCAGCGTACCACACGGATCAGCATCGAAGAGGATCTGCTGGCCAAGAACAACCGGCTGGCCGCCTTCAATCGGGCCCTGTTCAAGGAGAAGAATATTCTGGTGCTGAACCTGGTCTCCTCCCCCGGTTCCGGCAAGACAAGCCTGCTGGAGCGCACCCTGCATGATCTGTCCGGCCGTTACCGCTGCGCCGTGATCGAGGGGGATCAGCAGACCGACAATGATGCTCGTCGCATCGCCGCCACCGGGGTGCCGGTCAGACAGATCAATACCGGCGCCGGTTGCCACCTGGATGCCCACATGGTGATGCATGCCACCGAATCCTTCGATCTGGACAACCTGGATATCCTGTTTATCGAAAACGTCGGCAACCTGGTCTGCCCAGCTGCCTTTGATCTGGGTGAGGCCCACAAGGTGGTGGTGCTGTCGGTGACCGAAGGTGAGGACAAGCCGCTCAAGTACCCCCAGATGTTTCACAACTCCGGCCTGATGTTGCTCAATAAGGTGGACCTGCTGCCGCACTTAAGCTTTGACCTGGCGCAATGCAAGGAATATGCAGGCCGGGTGAGCCACAATCTGGCTATCCTGGAGGTCTCCGCCACCACCGGGCAGGGTCTGGAAGCGTGGTATCGCTGGCTGGAAAAGGAGCTGGGGAAATAGCCCGCCGGGCCTATCAAATTGCCGGCATTGTCCAGGGAGTGGGCTTTCGCCCCTTTATCTTCCGGCTGGCCACAGAACTGGGGTTGACCGGGTGGGTGCGCAATACGCCGGCCGGTGCGGAGCTGGAGCTACAGGGAACAACCGATACGCTGGATGCCTTTTGTTGTCGTTTGCAGGCCGAACTGCCGCCGCTGGCTGTTGTCACACGGTTTGAACAGTATGATCTACCTGAGTTGTCTACGGCCTCTGGCTTTGTGATCCTGCCCAGCAGCGATGGCCGGCCTGAGGTGCAGATCGCCCCGGACAGCGCACTGTGCCCTGATTGTCGGCGCGAGCTGCTCGATCCTGCAGACCGTCGTTTTCAGCATCCGTTCATCACCTGCACCAACTGCGGTCCCCGTTATACCATCGTGACCGGCATCCCCTACGACCGTCCTCTGACCACCATGGCCGGCTTCCCGCTCTGCCCGGCCTGTCAGGCCGAGTATGACAACCCGCTTGACCGTCGCTTCCACGCCCAGCCGATTGCCTGTCCTAACTGTGGGCCGCGTCTGGCCCTGATCCCCGATGCTCCACAGCCGGTGATACAGGCAGCGACTCTGTTGCAGCAGGGTCAGATCGTGGCCGTGAAAGGGCTGGGTGGATTTCACCTGGCCGTGGATGCGGCCAATGACGTGGCGGTTGCCCGGCTGCGGCAGCGCAAGCAGCGGGACGAGAAACCGTTTGCCGTGATGGTGCCCGATCTGACAACGGCTCGACAGCTGGCAGAGTTGTCACCGATGGAGGAACGGTTGCTTGCCGGGCCGGAGGCGCCGGTGGTGATTGTGCGCCGTCGCGCCGGATGCGCGGTGTCACCGCTGGTGGCGCCGGGCAGCGGGTGGATCGGCCTGTTGTTGGCCTACACGCCGCTACATCAGCTCTTGTTTCAGGATTCAGGATTGATCGCGCTGGTCATGACCAGCGCCAACGTCGCTGATCAGCCGATGGTCAGTACTGACGAGGAAGCGGTTTTATTGCTGCCCGGAATCGCCGATGCGGTGCTGACCCATGACCGTCCAATCCAGGTCCGTACCGATGATTCGGTGCTGCGGGTCTTTCTGGGGCAACCACTCTTCTACCGGCGCTCCCGCGGCTATGTGCCCCGGCCGGTGTCACTCTGTTTTGATGCCGGGCAGTTGCTGGCGGTCGGGGCGGAACTGAAGACTACGGTCTGCCTCAGCCGTGGTGATCAGGCCTTTCTCAGTCAGCATATCGGCGATCTCAAAAACGAGCAGACCTTTGACAGCTTTCGCCAGACCATTAATCAGCTGCAGGAGATACTGCAGCTGCGGCCGACCATGGTGGTCTGCGATCAGCACCCCGATTACCTTTCCAGCCGTTACGCACAGGGCTGCGGTCTGCCGTTGCTCACGGTTCAGCATCATCATGCCCATATGGCTGCCTGCATGGCTGAGCACGGTCTGGAAGGCGAGCTGATCGGTGTGATCTTCGATGGCACCGGTTTGGGTGACGACGGTTCGGTCTGGGGCGGTGAGTTTCTGGTGGGGGGCTATACGGGCGTACGCCGGGCTGGACACCTCAAGCCGGTGCGGCTGCCCGGCGGCGATCTGGCCGCCCGTGAACCATGGCGGATGGTGGCTGCTTGGTTGTATGATCAGCTCGGCGACGCGGTGTGGCGACTGCCCGGGATGCCGCTGCTGACTGCAAGCGAGCAGCAGGTGCTGCAGATGATGTTGTCGCGCGGGGTCAGCGCGCCGCTCACCTCCAGTGTGGGCCGTCTGTTCGATGCCGCAGCCGCCTTGCTGGGGGTCGGCGACCGCAACAGCTTCGACGGACAGGCGGCGATGGCCCTTGAGGCGCTGGCCGAACAGGCGGCAGTTGCTGCACAGCTGCCTGCTGTTGCACTGTGGGATCAGGGTGATGCGCCGTTTCAGCTGGACGCTGCCCCGGTGCTGCAGGCGCTGGCCGATGGTTGCCGTACCGGCCTCACCGCTGGATACCTGGCGCTCGGTTTTCACCGTGCCGTTGCGGATGCCGTGCTGGCAGGCTGCAGCCGCTTACGGGACAGCGTCGGCCTCGATCGGGTGGTGCTGTCGGGCGGCGTGTTTCAGAATCGCCTTTTGTCTGAGATGGTGTATACTTGCCTGGTCCAGGCGGGTTTTGCGGTGTTTATCCATCGCCTGGCGCCGCCCAACGATGGCGGTATTGCGTTGGGGCAGCTGGCGGTGGCTTCACATCGCAGGGACTGCTGTTGTTGGATGTAAACTGTTTTGTAAATTAAATTCGCGCCGTTGGCGACGAAGTATTAAGAAGGACGGTC
This sequence comes from Geobacter sp. UBA5608, assembly GCA_002424705.1. Classification (GTDB taxonomy): domain Bacteria; phylum Desulfobacterota; class Desulfuromonadia; order Geobacterales; family Pseudopelobacteraceae; genus Trichlorobacter. The sequence goes on along the minus strand of DIKW01000054.1, from coordinate 4,094 downwards.
TATGTGCCTTGGCGTGCCGATGCAGGTGATCAATGTGGGGGACGAGACCGTCATCGCTGAGATTGACGGTGTGCGCTGTGAGGCCAGTCTGCTGATGCTGTCCGATCCGGTGACGGTGGGCGCGTACGTGCTGGTGCATGCCGGCTTTGCGATTGCCCGGATCGATGCCGATGAGGCTGAGGAGACGCTGCGCCTGATGCGGGAGGCCTTTGACGATGAGGGTAGCGCCTAGTGCGATTTCAGGAGGAATTCTGCGACCCTGGCCTGGTGCAGGGCTTGGCTGCGGCGCTTTACCGTGAGTCCGCCGATCTGATCGAACCGCTCCGGTTGATGGAGGTCTGCGGTACCCACACCATGGCCATCGCCCGTTTTGGCCTCAAGAGCCTGTTGCCGCCGCAGATCAGGTTGGTATCCGGTCCCGGTTGCCCGGTCTGTGTCACCCCGGTGGGCTACCTGGATCATGCCCTGGCCCTGGCGGCTGATCCGATTAATCTGCTGACCACCTTCGGTGACCTGCTGCGGGTGCCCGGTTCTGTTTCGTCCCTGATGGAACAACGGGCCTGCGGTGCCGATGTGCGGGTGGTCTGGTCGGCCCTGGATGCGGTTGCGCTGGCTGCCCAGTATCCTGATCGGCGGGTGATCTTTCTGGGGGTCGGCTTCGAGACCACGGCCCCCACGGTGGCGGCGGCCATTCTGCAGGCTGAACAGCAGGGGCTGGATAATTTTTTTGTGCTGACCAGTCACAAGACCATGCCGCAGGCGATGGCGCTGCTCTCAGCCGATCCTGAGCTGCGGATCGATTGCTACCTCTGTCCGGCCCATGTCAGCACGGTGATCGGCGGCAGGGCCTATCAACCGTTGGCGGAGCAGTACGGCATTCCCTGTGTGGTGACCGGCTTTGAGGCGGCTGACGTGCTGCAAGGGATCTTACTGGTGGTACGTCAGCAGCAGGCTGGTGAAGCCCGGGTAGAGCTCCAGTATCGTCGCGCTGCAAGCTGGAACGGTAATCAGCGGGCGCGGCAGCTGCTGGAGCAAGTTTTCGAGCCGCGCGACGCGGAGTGGCGCGGCATGGGCGTCATTGCCGGGAGCGGCTTGCAGCTCCGTGAGCGGTTTGCCCGGTTTGATGCCGCTCATCAACTGCCGGTCTCGTTGCCGGTGTCACGCGAGCCTGAGGGCTGCTGCTGCGGCCAGGTGCTGACCGGCCGGATTGAGCCGCAGGACTGCCCGCTGTTTGGAACCATCTGCCAACCAGAGACGCCGGTGGGGGCCTGCATGGTCTCAGGTGAGGGCAGTTGCGCCGCAGCCTGGCGTTATGGCATACAGTGATACGCATCAGGAGGTAATGGCGAGTATGGCAAATGCAATGGATGTGCTGAAACGGCACTATTTTTTTACTGAAGCTGATGAACAACGGTTGCGGGAGCTGTTGCCCCTGGTTGAACAGCATCAGCAACAGATGGTGGATCAGTTTTACGACTATATTGTCTCTCAGCCGGAGACGGCCGCTATCCTGGCCAAGCAGTCCACCCGCGAGAAGATGAGCCATTATCACCGTCTGTGGTTCCTGTCGCTATTTCAGGGGAACTATGATGAGCAGTACCTGCAGAATTTGAAACGGATCGGCCACGCCCATGTACGGGTGGGGCTACCGGTCAATTTCGTCAACGCCGCCATGCACCGGGTGCGGCATTTCCTGCATCACCTGATCCATGATAGCTTCGCGGATCGTGACCAGCGGCGCAACTACCGTGAGGCCGCCGACAAGATCCTGGACATGAACCTGTCGGTGATGACCTCCTCCTATCGTGATGAGGAGATGAAGAAGGTCTTTGTATCGCGGCGTCTGGAGTCGGGCTTGATCAAGCTTGCCGAACGGTTTACCTACGGCCTGAACCTGGTGTTGGTGCTGGCCCTGGCCGGGCTTTCGATCGGGGTGGTGGCGCTGTTCATCAACGACCTGACCCTGTTCTTTACCGGCGGCAATCCCGAGAAGGCCATTTTTTCGGCACTGGGGGAGATGCTGATCCTCTGGATGATGATTGAGCTCCTGGATAATGAGATCAAGAACCTCAAGGGGGGCAGCTTTAATATCCTGGTCTTTATCGGGGTGATTGTGGTGGCCATGGTGCGTGAGATACTGATCTCGACCCTGCGCCATGACGACTTGAAGACCCAGGCCTTTCTAACGGTGACCCTGCTGGTGCTGGGGGTGGTCTATTACCTGGTCAGTAAGGCGCAGAAGGACCGGGAGTAGCGGTGCACCATATCTTATTGGGCATGATTGAAGGCTGGCGGCAACGCCGCGCATTGCGCTCGCTGGTGGAGCGGACGCCGGCGACAGCTCGTCTGCTCGATCTTTCGCCAGACGAATTCGGCAGACAGGGCATTGCTGCCCTGGCCCTTGATTTTGATGGTGTGCTGGCTCCCCACGGTGCGGACCGTCCGTTGCCGGAGATGGAGAACTGGCTGCGACGGGCAGTGGCGGTCTGCGGGGCAGAACGGGTCTTTGTGCTTTCCAACCGCCCCTTTGGCCCGCGGGTCGACTGGTTTCGCGACCAGTTGCCGGGGGTGCGGTTCATCAGCGGCGTCCGCAAGAAACCGTACGGTGATGGCCTGTACAAGACAGGGGAACTGGCCTCAGTTCCCCTGTCTGCAATCCTGATGGTTGACGACCGGCTGCTGACCGGCTGCCTGGCCGCCATCCGTGCCGGTTGTGTCCCGTTCTACGTCCGGTCGCCCTACGTCGCACTGCGTTCCAGCCCTCGCCAGGAGCTGTTTTTTATGCTGCTGCGCTGGGCAGAGCGCCAGGCGGTACGCCTGCTGCCCTAGTCCATATCCAGCAATACGCTGACCATCAGCCATTCCTCGTCCAGGTCGAACAAAAGGTTCAGCGAACCGGCCTCCTTGCAGCTGATCAGGTACTCGTGGCCGGTCACCACCGATGGCGTGGAGAGGCGAATGTCACTACCGCCCTTCGAGAGGTGCTGCTTGAAGTTGCCGGCCACCATGTTGGCCACCTCACCCAAGGCGTCCAGGATGTCCTGATCTCCCTCCTTCAACTCTGTGTCCAGCATGACACTGGCCAACTTGGTGCCCAGAGAGATCGGTTGGTGTACCGAAACCAGACCGTTATAGGTGCCGGCCAGTCCCACCATGGCCGAGATACAGTCGGTGAAGTGTCTGAGCGGGTCGACTTCCAGCGGCAGGTGCATCAGCTCCAGCCCCAGCATGGTTGAAAAGACGGAGCGGGTATCGTCGATCAGGTGCTTGACCAGCGCATCTTGAGTTGTATTGAGACTGGCCAGAATGGTAGGGGTGATTCCCATGGCGCCCACCTTTGTGATGTAGATTTGTTAACTGATTTACAGTTTTTCCAGTGCCTGTTCAATCCGGCTGCAGACGGTTTTCAATATCTTGATGCGTGCGTAGTTTTTGTCATTGGCCTCCACCAGTGTCCAGGGAGCGATCTCGGTGCTGGTGCGGTCAATCATGTCGCAGACGGACTGCTCGTACTGGTCCCATTTGTCGCGGTTACGCCAGTCATCTTCAGTGATCTTGAACCGTTTGAAGCCGATTTTTTCCCGCTCCTTAAACCGCTTGAGCTGTTCCTGTTTTGAGATAGCCAGCCAGAATTTGACCACCACCGTGCGGTTACGGACCAGTTGTTCCTCGAAGTCGTTGATCTCGCCGTAAGCCCGCATCCAGTCGGCGTGGGAGCAGTAGCCCTCCACCCGCTCCACTAGGACGCGACCGTACCAGGAACGATCAAAGATCGCCACCCGGCCCCGGCGGGGCAGGTGGCGCCAGAAGCGCCACATATAGGGCTGGGCCCGCTCCTCCTCGGTGGGAGCTGCCACCGGAATGATCCGGTATGAACGGGCATCCAGGGCCTGGGTGATGCGGCGGATGCTGCCACCCTTGCCGGCTGCGTCATTACCTTCAAATACCGCCACCACCGAAAGCTTGTCGAAATTCTTGTGGCGAGAAAGCTGGTTGAGCCGTCCTTGCAGCGCTGCCAGTTCGGTCTTGTAGTGCTGCTTGGAGAGCTTGTTGGTCAAATCAAGCGTCTGCAGGATATGCAGGCCGTCAATGGA